>DASPYG010000124.1:0-5465 GCA_035636885.1 Candidatus Nitrosopolaris sp. | reverse complement strand
TCGGAGAGCGCGCTCGCGACGGCGTCCATCGCGTCCGGATGCGCCACATAAAAGGTGTCTTGACCGGTGGCCACGCCGAGGCCGCACGTGCGCGCTCCGCGACCAGCCGTCTCCGTGAAAGCAAACACGCCCACGTCGGTCGCGCCCGCGACCAGGCTCGCGGCCTGAGCCGCTTCGTCGATGATTTTCAACCCGCTCGTGCGCGGCGCTGGTTCGAACGCAAGCGTCGGCTGCACCGGGACCTGGTCCGGTGGCGGGAACCGGCTGAGCAGCTGCCGGAACTCGAGCCGGTCGAACACCGTGCGGACCTTGTCGTAGTCGTACCGCGTCCATCGCGCGTGCTCGAGGTCCAGCTCGACGGGCACGTCCCGGACGATCGTGACCATGCGCTTGCCGAGACGGACCTTGTCCGCGTGTTCCTTGAGGGAGTTTTTCAGCCGGCCCTCTGGCAGCTCCTCGACGCGCTCGAGGATCGCCTCCACCGACCCGAAGTCCTGCACGAGCTTGGCCGCGGTCTTGTCGCCGACGCCAGGCACGCCGGGAATGTTGTCCGAGGTATCGCCACGCAGCGCCTTGAAGTCGATGAGCTGCGGCGGCTCGAAGCCGTAGCGCTGGCGGACCTGGTCGGGCCCGTACACGAATGTGTCCGTTATCCCCCGACGCGGCACTAGCGCCTCCACCGATTCCGTGACCAGCTGCAGGCAATCGAGGTCGCCGGAGACGATGGTCACAGAGTGGCCGCGCTCCTCCGCGATGCGTGCCAGCGTGCCGATGACGTCGTCGGCTTCGAAGCCGGGGATTCCGTAGATCGGGATCGAGAACGATTCCAGGACCTCGCGGACCTTCTCGATCTGCGGCCGCAGATCGTCTGGCATGGCGCGCCGTCCGGCCTTGTACTCCGTGTACTCCTTGGATCGAAACGTGGGCGCGGCGACATCGAACGCAGCCACCGCGAACTCCGGGCGCGTGGCCAGGACGATGGCAAGCATGGATGTGAAGCCGTAGACCGCATTGGTCACCTGCCCATCCGACGTGCTCATCGGCGGTAGGGCGAAAAACGCCCGGTAGATAAGGCTGTGGGCGTCGATCAGAACGACGCGCCCGCGCTTCCCCTTCGCCACGTTCGGATTTTACGAGCGCCATGCGCGCCGGAAGGCCGGCCGCCCGATCTCAAACAGGGGGGTAGGGGAAAGCACCGGGGGTAGAATGGGGCCGAGGATGAAGAACCTCATCGAGGTCTCCGTAGACAGCATCCGGATCCATATGCCAACGGCCCAGCACCTGGTGATCCTGAAGGAGAAGGAGGCGGACCGATACCTCCCGATCTGGATCGGATCCTTCGAGGCCCAGGCGATCGCCACCAAGATCTCAGGCAACCCGCTCGGCCGCCCGCTCACCCATGACCTGATGGCCAACGCGTTCGGTGATCTTGGCGTAAGCGTGAAGCGCATCGTGGTCACACGGCTTGCCGACCAGGTGTTCTACGCGCGTCTCTACGTCAAGCAGAACGGCCGCGACCTCGACTTCGACGCCCGGCCGTCAGACGCCATCGCGCTCGCAGTGCGCATGGAATGCCCCATCTTCGTCGCCACCGAGGTCATGGAGGCCGCGGGCATCATCCCCGAGGCCGACGAAGCCGGCGACGAGAAGGACAAGTCGGAGACCCCGATCGACGACGAACGCCTCGCGGTGTTCCGCGACTTCGTCAACAGCCTTGACCTGCCCGAGCTCCCTGACGAGCCCAAGGCCAAGGACGAACCCGGCGGTCGTCCGGGCCGGGGCTAAAGCCCCTGCCACTCAGCGGCGAAGCCGACCTAATATTTCGCGTTCTCGTCGCAATGCTGCTGGGGCTCGCCCTCGGCACGGAGCGAGAGGTTCACGGTCACCCGGCCGGCATGCGCACTATGGCGCTCATCGGCGCCGGCGCCGGGCTGTTCACTGCGATCGGCCTGGTTCCTGCCTTCGGCACCCGCGTCGACCCAACCCGCATAGCCGCGCAGATCGTCACCGGGGTCGGGTTTCTTGGCGCCGGCAGCATCCTCCGCCAGGGCGAAGAGGTGCGAGGCCTGACGACGGCCGCCTCCATATGGGTCACGGCGGCCATCGGCATGGCCGTCGGCTTCGGCTACTACACGACCGCCATCGTGGCCACGTTCGCGGTCGTCCTGGTGCTGGTCCTGATCCGGCCGATTGAGATGCGGTTTATTCGCAACAAGAGGAACAGGCGTCGGACTGACGCGCACCCTGACGAGCTCCCACACTCTGACCAGATCCGGCACCCCGACGAGCATCCCGACCAATGAAGCACGACTCGGTAGCGATCGTCACCGACTCCACCGCAGATCTGCCACCTGCGCTGGCGTCATCGCGATCGATCTCGGTGGTGCCGCTCACGCTTCATTTCGAGGGTCGCTCGTTTCTCGATGGCGTCGACATCACTCCTTCGGAGTTCTATCGCAAGCTTCCATCCGCCACCACCCATCCCACCACGTCGCAACCGTCCCCCGGACGCTTTGCCGAGACCTACAACGCTCTACTCGACAGCCACGATGCGGTGGTTTCGATCCACATCTCCGAAAAGTTGAGCGGCACCGTCGCGTCGGCGCGGCAGGCGGCTGAGATGACCGATCCGCAGCGCGTACATGTCATCGACTCGGAGGTCGTGTCGATGTCGCTTGGCCTGGTGGCGCTGGTGGCCTCCGCCCTCGCGGCCCAGAACCTCGACGCGCCTGCCATCGAAAATCGCGTCACCTCGATGAGGCCGCAGCTTCACACCTACTTCTCGGTGGCGACGCTCGAGTTTCTTCGCCGCGGCGGCCGCATCGGCCGAGCCAGTGCACTACTGGGTTCGGTGCTGCAGGTGAAGCCTGTGCTCTGCATACGCGACGGGCTCGTCACACCGCTGGAGCGCGTGCGCACGTTCGACCGCGCGCTCAATCGCGTCATCGAGCTCACACGTGCAGTCGACACCGGCCATGGCGTGTGCCTGATCGTGGGTCATGCCGACGCACAGGCGGACGCTGAGCGCATTGGGCGCGAGCTCGAGCCGGTCGCCGACACCCTGATGATCCAGCCGCTGGGGCCGGTGGTCGGAGCGCACGCCGGGCCCGGAGTCGTGGGCGTCGGCTGCTATCCGGCGGAGCTGTTCCCGCTCGGCATCAAACCGACGAAGATGGCGGCCGCCACCGGACCGCGGACGGACTGACCAGCTTCTCGAGGCGTCCCTCGACCGCCAGCGCCTGCAGGTGCGCAAGGGCCTCCTGGAGCGCGAGCCGCTTCTCGTAAAGGTTGTCCCGTTCGCCCCAAAGCTCGAGCGCGACCTGCCACGCGCTGCGCTCGCCGGCCGCGACGATCTCCGTGATCTGGTCGAGACGGCGGTGATGGTGCGAGACCAGCGCCGCCACCCGCCGTGGCGCATCGTGAAACGGGCGACCATGCGCAGGCATGATCTTCCGCGGTGTGTACGCCGCCAGCCGCTCGAGGCCCTCGAGATACTCATGCAGCGGGTCCGGCGTGCTCTGCGGATGCAGGCCGATGTTGGGCGAAAGCTCGGGCAGCATGTGATCGCCCGCGAAGAGGAGCTTGTCACCGCTGTCGTATAGACAGATATGGCCCGGCGAGTGCCCAGGCGTCCACTCGACGCGTAGGTCCCGGCGGCCCACGCGAAGCAGCTCCGCCCCATCGAGCTGCACCGCTGGTTCCGCGGGCTTCACGACCTGGCTGAGCGCTCGCTGCGAGTTGCTCAAAACCTCGGCCTGTTCAACGGGCACGCCGTTAACGAGGAGGTAGGCGTGGACCTCCTTCACCAGGTGCTCGAGCTCCACATAGCGCGGGTTGACGAGCGCGACTTCGAGTCGGTGCAGGTAGAGGTCGGCGCCGCCGTCGCCGGCGAGGGTGCCCGCGGCACCGTAATGGTCGGGATGGATGTGCGTGACGACAAGCCGGCGGATGCGTTTCGCGCCCACTTGTGACACCGCCGCGCGGATGGCGGCCACGGACTCATCGGAGTTCATGCCGCAGTCAAGGAGGTCGACTTCGTCGCCGTCGACGAACAGGAAAACGTTCACCAGCCCGTCCTCGAATGGGATCGGCAGGCGAAGCTCGAAAACGCCTTCCGCCACCTCACCCAGCGCGATGTCGATCACTCTCCCGCATTCTCTAAGATGGGCGTATCGGCCGTCGCGTTTGCTCAGGAGGAGCGCATGTCTGAAGTCCAGCTGTCACCCGACCAGATCGTCGATGCCCTGCCCAAGTACCTCATCCCCGAGAAGGCGGGCAGCACCAAGGCCACAATCGTGTTCGATCTCAGCGGCGAGCACGCCGGCAAGTGGTGGGTGAAGATCCACGACGGCACGGCCGAGTCGGGCAAGGGCGAGCCGCCCGAGGCGCCGAACCTGACGCTTCAGGCAGACGGCGGGGACTGGGTGAAGATCATGACGGGCGCGATGGACGGCACCTCCGCCTTCATGCAGGGCAAGCTCAAGATCAAGGGCGACATGGGCCTGGCGATCAAGATGCAGACCCTGTTCAAGCGCCCCTGATGTGATCCCCTCTCCCCTCCGGGGAGAGGGTTAGGGATAGGGGCGCGGAGAACTGATGGCGACTCAGTAGAGGAACTTCCACGTGGCCAGGCGCGTGGACATCGCCGACTCGAGGTCCAGGAGTCCGAACCCCGAGCGCAGCTCGAGGATGACGACCTGGTTTGGCGTCAGGGCGATTCGGCGGCCGTCGGGCATCATCGCGGCCTCTTTCGCGTTCCCCCACTTTATCGGCGTCAGAGTTACTGGCGTCGGGCTCGGTACAGGGCTTGGGCTCGCCTGCGACGTCGAGGAGGGCTGTCCGCTCGGGGTCGCCTGAGGTGGCGTCAGTCTGGACTGGACCCACGTGGCCAGGTCGGGGGCCCCGGCTCGCGGAAACGTGTAGACGATCATGAAGGCGAAAAGGCCGGCCCCGGTCCCACACACGGGCTTGGTGTTCGGCGGAGCCGAAGCGCACGGCACATTGGTGATGTCGAAGGTGAGGTCGAGCTCCTGCGGGCTGGTGATGTACTGCGACCTCAGCGTGTATTTCCAGGTACCGGGGTAGCAGAAGCCCCAACCGGCCGCGTTGTCCTCGTACCCGTGATCGCCCCCGCCGCAGTGGAGATCTGCGCCGATCTGAGCTACGCTTGGCGTGGGGTGAGTGTTCGTGCCTGGCTGGCACGCGACAATCGCAAGCGCCAGGATTGCACTGGTCAGTATCTGCGCGGTCCTGCTCACAGGCGCCTAATTGTGAGCGACCGGGTAGGCAGATCAGCCCCCGCGTTGTGTGAAACGAATCCAACCGTAGCGTCGTGCGGTACTTGAGAGGAAAGGGGGTTTCGCAATGGCTGTGAGGAAGACGCCTAGCAATGGAGCCGAGGACTTGCTCGAGGCGAGCAGGAGACAGCTCGTGCAGCTCGCCGCCGCATGCGGCGAGGAAGCCGG
>DASPYG010000123.1:0-3401 GCA_035636885.1 Candidatus Nitrosopolaris sp. | reverse complement strand
TACCTCAGCATCAATGGCGTCGCGAGCAAGCAGTCCAGCGTTCAGGCCTTTCCCGCCGGCCCCTGCAGCTAGGCATTGGTAGCGTCAAAGGCTGGCATTACTTCTCGGGCGAAGGTGCGCATCCCGGGCACGAAGTCTTCGCCGCTCGAGCCGAAATATGCGCAGACGTGATCCGCGCCGGATTCCTCGTAGGCCCTAACTTTTGCGAGGACCTCGTCAGGGTCGCCGGCGAGCGTGGTGCGCGCGCCCACTTCGACTCGGCGGCCTTCGGCGTACCATCGCACCTGTTCGGCCTTGACGCGGAATTCCTCGGGTTTCAAACCCGTCGACTGCCAGACATCGCCTAGCGTCGCGGCGCGTTTCAAGGCGGCGTCCGACTGGCCGCCGATGAGGATGGGGAGCTTTTCGCCTTGCGGCGGCGTTGGTCCGAAGTAGCCCTCCTCATATCGATAGAACTGCCCGTCGAATGGTCCTTCTGCACCCGACCAGAGGTGCCGGAAGAGTCGGATGGCCTCATCGAGGCGCTTGCCGCGGGTGGTCCACACGCCGGTCGCCCCAACGTTGCGAAACTCGGGCTCCGAGTAGCCGGCTCCCAGCCCCAGGGTGAGGCGGCCCTTCGAAATAAGGTCGATCGTCGCCGCTTGCTTGGCCACGACAAATGGATTGCGCATCCCGAGCACGATTACCGACGTGCCAAGCCGGATGCGGCTGGTGCGCGCCGCCAGATAGCCGAGAAGCGTGAGGGGTTCGATCACCCATGGATAACGATCCTTCAGGTCGGGGCCGACCAGGACATGATCGAGCGGCCAGACGCCCGCCAATCCCAACTCCTCGGCGACCGCCGTGATTTCTGCGAGCTGATCGATTGTGACGCCGCGGTGCCCGTTCGGCAGCGCGACATGGACTTTCACCCTCCTATCTTGGCTGACTTTCTCCCCCTGGCTTGCCGGGGAGGGTTGGGGAGGCGCACCGGTCACACCGCCAGTTCGATCGGAGCCACGGGATCGGCCCATGACTCCGATCGACTAAGGCCGAAGTCCTAAGGTCTGTGCCAGATTGCCCGGCCCGAGGATGTGTAAATCACAAGATTTCCGTCGGCCTGCATGACGAGCCAGGCGCCGGCATTACCCTGGGTTGCGGAGTTCCAGAGAGCTCGCCAGTTCGCAGTGTAGACCACAAAATTGCCGTCCCCCTGCATCACCGCGAAAGCGCCTGGATTATTCTGCGTTGCAGAATTCCACGTTGACCTGGTCGTCGAATACAAGACGAGGTTGCCGTCCCCCTGCATGATCAACTCGTAGGCACCGTTTGCAGCGAGCAGATACTGATTAGCGTGGAGATATTGGTCATGGTATAGGGCGTTGCCGAAATTCTGGGGCACCGGCAAGTTGCCGCTGGTCGCTGAAATCAAGCCAACTCCCAGTTCGCTCATGACCTGCGTTATCTCCGAATAGTAGAAAGTGCTGCCGGCCCCGGACTCGATCAGCCCATACGCCACGAGAGACCCGTTCGAGTAGGTATACACTGGCCCCCCGCTGTCACCGCCGACTGCCAATCCAGTGCCCGACACCTGCGTCACATTGCAGACATGGTGAAAGTCTGGCGCCGGAACGACGCATTGATCAACAGCCTGGACGGTGCCGCCGCAGACTTCTCCGCTAACCGAACCACCAAAACAAACGGACAAATTCGGAGCGCTCGTTCCATAGGTCGAGACAATTGCCGACGGTGCCGAGGCCATCGAATTGTGTCCGGTAGTCGTGTAGTCGGTTGGCGCAACTGTGGTGCCAGACGCGGTGGCATCGATAAACTCTGCGTCAGTCACATTGTCGCCGTAGAGCCGACGCGTAACGTTTCCCAGTAAACCAGCGACGTGCATCACGTTGTTGTCATCGATATATCCCTGGTTCCACGTGTTCGACAGGTTGCAATGGCCGGCCGTTAGCATTCCTCTGGTGTTAGTCGATGCGTCCCACGCGGCGAAACCGACGGTACATTTTGATTGAAACCCGCCGGAGGCGGTGACGATTTGATCGCCTCCCCAATATGCCTGCGAATCTAGCATTCGGCTGGCATCGATCGTGGCTCGGTGACCAACTTCTAACTTGACTAGTGTGCCAAAGGTCACGGCACTATCCTCGGCGATTTTCGGTGTGATTCTCTCGACCGCGACCACGACGCGATGCTGACTCGGATGAATGCCGTAGCTAACGATCGTATTCCCAACATCTGTCCGCCATGGTTCGCTGGTTCGGACTTTCATCATCACGTCGTCCAGGGCCGCGAGGCTGGGACCGGCGCTTTCATAGCGGACTTTCCATCTCTTGGGACCAGCTGTGCTGTGCTGGTCGCTGGCCGCCCCGATTGTCCCGATGGCCGCGCGGGCCGATTGTGTCCTGGTCGCATCAGCGGTAGGAGCTAAATAGATCGTGACGACATGACTCGCAGGATCTGTCGCAAGGCCGCCAAATACGGACCGATAACCGGCGTGGCTCACAATATTCTGCATTTCACCGACCTGCAGATCAGCGAAGATTCCCGACGGCGGAGTGAGGTCGGCCGCGGCAGCCGAGGGCCGCACCGCAACCAGCAACGCGACAGCGGCAAGCAGGCAGGCAAGGAATCTAGACCGCTTCACAGTTCCCCCTTAGCCGCGGCGCATCGAACGCCTACGGCGAACCCCCCAACCGGACTCGTCCGAAAACAGCTAAAGCATTAATCGGTCGGATGGGGTTGTCAATCCCGAACAAGTGCTCGCGAAAATCCTTTGAACGTCGCCCGTGGCCTGGCGGCCGCCAGGAGTCCAGAAGAATCGGCGCTAGTGGCGGATCCTTAGCGTCAGCAGCAGCATCGGCCGAGAGATGCGCCACCAGTCGCGCCAGGCCTTCATCTTTGTGTAGCCGACCGCGCGGTTCGCCGGGTAGAACTTCGTGACCGGTACCTCGCAGACTTTGTTCTTGCGCCGGATCGCCTGATATAGAAGGTATGGCTCTAGCTCGTAGCGATCGAGCCATTCTTGTCGCAGGTCCCAGTCACGGCAGACCTCGGTGCGAAACAGCTTGAACCCGTTGGTGGCGTCGGTGATTCGTCGCAGCGTCACGGCGGAGAACATCCACGAGTACCCGATCGTCATCACCGTGCGGCTGAGGGGCTGATTCTGCCGCTGACCTCCAGGCAGATACCGCGATCCCTGGACGAACTCGCAGCCGCGGTCGACGATCGCCTCGGCGAGCCGCACGATCTCCTCGGGATCGTCCTGGTCGTCGCCCGCGAGGATGCCGGTCAAGGCGATCCCGTCCCCCCGCGCGCGCTCGATGCCACTGCGAATCGCGGCGCCGACACCCCGGTTGCGGTCATGCTTGATGACGGTAGCCCCGGCCGCCGCGGCTTCGGCCGCCGTC
>DASPYG010000122.1:0-8394 GCA_035636885.1 Candidatus Nitrosopolaris sp. | reverse complement strand
GTGGCGCGAGGAGCACCCGCTTCGCTACACGCACTCCAACGGCCACCTCCAGCCGCAGGACGTGCTCATGGCCATGTACAGGCGGTGCCGCAACGAGGCGATCGTCGTCGCCGACGTGGGCCAGAACCAGATCTGGGCCGCTTTGTGGTGGAACTACGACCGTCCTGGTCTCTTCCTCAACTCCGGCGGCTCCGGAACGATGGGCTTTGCGCTGCCGGCCGCGATCGGCGCCAAGTTCGCGCGCCCCGAGCTCCCGGTGTGGTGCGTCGCCGGCGAGGGCGGTTTCGTGATGACCGCGCAGGAGCTGTCGGTGGCGGTCGAGCACCAGCTCGACGTCAAGATCGTTCTCCTCAACAACTTCTCGCTTGGCATGGTCCGCCAGTTCCAGGACGACTTCTACGGCGGCATCCGCTCGCAGGTGGACCTCACGCACATGCCCGACTTCGTCAAGCTCGCGGACGCATACGGCCTGCCGGCGATGCGCGTCGACTCGTTGTCCCAGGTCAGCGCGGCATTCGATGCGGCCGAGCGCACCAAGGGCCCGTTCCTGATCGACTTCCGCATCGACCCCGAGGCCAAGGTGTACCCCATCGTGCCTCTCGGAAAGAGCCTGAATGATTTCTGGGAGGCGCCGGAGTCGTGAGTAATTTGCCAGTTGGATCCCCCCACCCGCCCGCGCTTTCGGCGGGGGCGACCTCCCCACGGGGTGGGGAGGTGAAGGACAAGATCCGGGTTCTTTCTGTCTTGGTGGAGGACGGGCCCAACACGCTGACCAAGGTTTCCGGGGTCATCCGCCGGCGTGGCTTTCACGTGCGCGCCATCTCGGTCGGACCGAGCCCGGAGCCGGGACGTCTGAGGCTGACGCTGCAGATCGACCACGGTCACGCCGAAGCCGACCAGGTGCGCAAGCAGCTGGAGCGGTTGGTCGAGGTGGTCGAGGTCGAAGACCTCACCGACCACGACGTCCACAGCCGCGAGCTGGTCGTCGCGCGGGTTGCCTCGGCGGACCTGTCCGAGCTGCTCGAAAAAGGGGCAAGGCTGCTGCACAGCGGACCGGCCGGCGCCACGGTCGAGTTCGCGGGTGACGGCAACGAGGTCGGTACTTTCGTCGATGAGCTGGCCAGGCATGGAGTCAAGGACGTGGTCCGCTCAGGCCCCGTCGTGATGAGGAGAACCGCATGAAGATCAATTACGACGCGGACTGCCCGCCTCAGCTCGGCGAGCCGGTTGCGGTCATCGGGTATGGCAGCCAGGGCCGCGCCCACGCGTTGAACCTGCGCGACAGCGGCGAAGACGTCCGCGTCGGCCTCTACCCGGGCAGCAAGTCGATTGAGCGAGTGGAGACGGACGGCCTGCGCGCGGTGCCGGTGCCGGAAGCGGTGTCGGAGGCCTCGGTCGTGATGGTGCTCACGCCCGACGCGGGCCAGGGCAAGCTGTTCCGCGAGTCGATCGAGGAGCACCTGCAGGAGCGCGCGATGCTGATGTTCGCGCACGGTTTCGCGATCCATTTCGCGCAGATCAAGCCCAACCAGGACATCGACGTCGCGATGATCGCTCCCAAGGGCCCGGGCCACCTCGTGCGCAGCACGTACGTAGCCGGGCAGGGCGTGCCCGCGTTGATGGCGATCCACCAGGACGCCACCGGGCACGCGCGCCGGCGCACCCTGGCCTACGCGCGTGCGCTCGGCTCCGGCCGCGCGGGCATCCTCGAGACCACGTTCAAGGAGGAGACGGAGACCGACCTCTTCGGCGAGCAGGCGGTGCTGTGCGGCGGCGTCAGCTCGCTCGTCAAGACCGGCTTCGAGACGCTGGTCGAAGCCGGCTACCAGCCCGAGCTCGCCTACTTCGAGGTCCTCCACGAGCTGAAGCTCATCGTCGACCTCATGTATCGCGGGGGCCTCGGGTTCATGCGGTACTCGGTCTCGGACACGGCCGAGTACGGCGACTACGTGTCGGGCCCGCGCGTGATCGACAACCAGGTGCGGGAGAACATGCGCCAGGTGCTGCGCGAGATCCAGGACGGCTCGTTTGCCGAGAAATGGCTCGATGAGAACTCGAACGGTCGCGAGAAGTTTCACGAGATGCGGAAGAAGGACGCCGAACACCCCGTAGAAAAGGTCGGGCGCGAGCTCCGCTCGATGATGACCTGGTTGGAGCCGGTAGAGAAATGACGAGAGGATCAGACGTGGACCGCGTATACATCTTCGACACGACGCTGCGCGACGGCGAGCAGTCGCCAGGTTTTCACCTCGACGCCACCTCCAAGCTGAAGATCGCGCGCCAGCTCGAAAAGCTTGGCGTAGACGTGATCGAGGCCGGCTTCCCGATCTCCTCGCCTGGCGATTTCGAGGCCTGCCGTCAGATCGCGCGCGAGATCCGCGGCACCACTGTGACCGCTCTCGCTCGCGCGGTTCGAGAGGACATCGACGCGGTGTGGGGCGCGATCAAGGATGCGGAGACCCCGCAGATTCACATCGTCCTTTCCGTCTCCGACGTCCACATCGACCGCAAGCTGGGGATGAACCGCGCCCAGGTTCTGCAGCGCGGCGCGGACATGGTCGCGTACGCGCGGTCGCTGTGCGATCGCGTGCAGTACTCGCCCGAGGATGCGGGGCGGGCCGACGTGGATTACCTCATCGAGACGGTCGAGACGATGATCGCCGCCGGCGCCAACGTCATCAACATTCCCGACACTACCGGCTACTGCCTGCCGGGCGAGTTCGGGGACCTGGTGCGGCGCGTCATCACCGAGGCCCGCGGCAGCGAGAATGCGCTCTTCTCGGTGCACTGCCACAACGACCTCGGGCTTGCCACCGCCAACGCTCTGTCCGCGGTCACCGCGGGTGCGCGCCGGGTCGAGTGCACGATCAACGGCATCGGCGAGCGCGCCGGCAACACGTCGCTCGAGGAGATCGTGATGCTGCTGCGTGTCCGCCAGGCTCGGCTTGGCCTTGAGTGCGGCATCGACACCACGCAGATCACCACCACGTCGAGACTGGTGGCCGAGCTGACGGGCACTCCGGTGCAGCCGAACAAAGCGGTTGTCGGCGCCAACGCGTTCGCTCACGCCTCGGGCATCCACCAGGACGGAGTCCTGAAGGACCGCCTCAACTACGAGATCATGAAGCCAGAGGACGTCGGCCTCGACGACTCACGGATCGTGCTCACGGCCCGCTCCGGACGGCACGCGTTCCACCACCGACTTGGCCGGCTGGGGATCAAGCTCGCCGACGGGAAGGCGGAGGCGGCGTGGCAGCGGTTCCTGCAGGTCGCCGACACCAAGCGCGAGGTCAACGACGACGACCTTCGCAAGATCGCATCCGGGGAATCGAACGGCAACGGGCACGCCACCGCGATCGACGTGCCCAACGAGCACAACCACGTCGCCGACACCCTGCGCCACATGATCTTCGGCTAGGCGATATTGCCAGCTCGTTTCCCCCCACCCGGCAGGCGCTGCGCGCGAGCCGACCTCCCCACGGGGTGGGGAGGGTGAAAATTGCGTACCAGGGCGAGCCTGGGGCTTACTCGGACGAGGCGGTGGCGGCGCTCTTTCCGGGCGCCGACGCCGTTGGGTATGCGACCTTCCGCCTGACGTTCGAGGCGCTGTCGGTGGGCGCTGTCGACTCTGCGGTTCTGCCGGTCGAGAACAGCAGCGCCGGCGTGGTGCAGGAGGTCTCGGACCTCTTGTGGGAGCTGCCTGGCCTGCGGGTCGTGCGCGAGCACGTGCAGCCGGTGCAGCACTGCCTGCTCGGTTGGCCCGGGCCGGTGGAGCGCGCGCTTTCTCATCCGCAGGCCCTCGCGCAGTGCAGCCGCTACCTGCACGAGCGACAGATTCGTTCGGTGGCGTTCCACGACACCGCCGGCGCGGCGCGCGCCGTTGCCGAGCAGCGCCAGCCGGGCACGGCCGCCATCGCGAGTCGCGCGGCCGCCAAGCGATACGGCCTGTACGTGCTGGCCGAGTCGATCCAGGACGACTCGGAGAACCGCACGCGATTCGTTGTCGTCGAGAAGGGAGAGCCCATGCGACCACGCGAGGTCAACTCGAGCTCGAGTCGCCCCACGCCCTCGCTTCTCGAGGGCGCTCCCCCCGAGGTGGGGAGCGCCTTGTCTAAATGTTCCTTGGCGTTTGTGGCAGCGCACAGGCCGGGCAGCCTCGCGCACGCGCTCGACTGCTTCGCGCGGCGCAACGTCAACCTCACCCGGCTGGACAGCCGGCCGATGCTCGGCCGGCCGTTCGAGTACCGGTTCTACCTCGACTTCTCGATCAACGGCGAGGAGGGTGCATCCGGTGCCGCCGAGGCCGCGCTCAAAGACCTCGAGGAGGCCTCCGCACAGATCAAGCTCTTTGGAACGTTCCCGGCCGCCTAGTACTGATTGCCCACGCTGGAACGTCCTTTTCAGATCCGGGTGTATAGACCCATTAAGTAAATTGGTCTAAGCTCTCCGATCGTGGGTCGCCAACGGGCCGCATCTGTTGCGGAGAGCGCGCCCGTCAGGTCGGAGCGGCGACGGTTGCCCGGGGTGAACCTGAGGGCCGGTTCTGTGAAACAGGCGCGCCACGAAGCCGGGTTGAGTCTTGCCCAGGTGGGCAAAGGCCACGTCACAGCTCCGGCGATCTTTCTGATCGAGACCGGGCGAACACGACCGTCTCTGCCCACGCTGGAGCACATCGCGCGGCGGACGGGCAAGCCCGTCGAGTTCTTCCTCGCCGATCCCTCCGGGATGAGCGACGAAACGCATGACGGTCTCGTCGAGCTCGAAAGGATGCTGCTCGACGGGCGCGAGCACGAGGTGATCGAGCTCGGCGAGAAACTGCTCAGCCTGGGTTCTTCCGCGCACCGTCTCGGCCACATCCGCTATCAGATCGCGCAGGCCTACCTTGCCACCGGGAAACCCGACCAGGCGTCCGGCCTTCTTGAACAGGCCGCCGCGCATTTCGAGGCCGGCGGTGACATCCTGATGCTCGCCGAGTGCACAGGCTCTCAGGCGACGCTCGCCTACATGACCCAGAAACCCGAGGCGCTGGAGCTTGCGGAGCGTGCACTGGCCCTCTGCCGCAGCCTGAACCCGGTCCCCAACACGACCGAAGCCCGTCTCCTGGCCGTGCTGGCCACCGTTCACATCGTCAATCACGAGTGGGACCTCGCGACCCGCTATTACAAAGACGCGATCGACGTCGCGGGCTCGCTTTACGACCTCAGGCGGCTTGCCAAGATGTACAACGGGCTGAGCATCGCCTACCGCGAGAAGGGCCAGATCGAGGTCGCAGCCCGATACGCGCGCCGTTCGGTGGCCCTGCTCGAGGTTCTTCACGACCGTATCTCGCTGGCGCGCGTGGAGAACGAGCTCGGCCTCATCTTGATGGCCAAGGGCGATCATGTGGCCGCGCGCAAGCACCTGGACCGATCCCTCGACCTGAGCGAGGAGACGGACCTCGAGACGGGGCGCTCACACGTGCTGCTCAGCCTGTGCGAGCTCAGCCTCCAGGAGAGCAACGTCGATGCGGCCGCCGATTTCGCCCAGAAAGCGCTCAAGCTGGCCGAGCGCCTGCAGGAAGGGATGAACATCGCCGAGGCTCACATGTGGCTGGGCAGGGTTGCCGACCAGCGCGGCGACGCAGCGGGCGCCGACCGCGAGTTCGAGCTTGCGCTGCACGGCCTTGGGAAGTTTGGAAGCGGCGAGAGGCTGCTGAGATGCCATGGCATGTACGCGGAGATCCTCGAGCGCCGAGGCGACCTCGAGCGGGCGTATGGGCATATGAAGAAGGCGCTGTCGGCCAGCCGGCCAGGCCTCCTTCGGGAGACGGGCAAACCGACGGAACGAGCCGGGTCCGCGTAAGGAAATCGATTTCACCGGGCTCCCCACCACGTGGGGGGAGCTCCCCGCCGCGCAGCGGCGGGGTGTGGGGGGCCCCAGACCCCGTAAGCGGCACCGCGCAAACGCCGTGATAACGTAAGTTCTGCCTTCCAGATGGCCAAAGCGCTTCGCAACTCCAAGCTCGCCCTGGCCGCCGAGACCGTCTGCGCCGATTACCGCCTCGCCTACTCCAGCCGCCGCGCCAGCATCATCGGCCGCGCCGAGGTCCTGCGCGGGAACGCCACGTTCGGAATCTTCGGCGACGGCAAGGAGGTCGCCCAGCTCGCGATGGCGAAGGCGTTCCGGCCGGGCGACTGGCGGGCGGGCTACTACCGCGACCAGACCTTCATGTGGGCGACCCGCATGTCGAACGTTCGCGCGTTCTTCGCCCAGCTTTACGGCAACACCAATCTCGACGCCGACCCCTCCTCGGGCGGGCGCCAGATGGGCAACCACTTCGCGACGAGATTCGTCGACGACCGCGGCGAGTTCATGCGGTCGGTCGAAACGCCCAACTCCAGCGCGGACGTCTCCAACGTCGCGGGCTGGATGCCGCGTCTCCTCGGGCTGGCGTATGCATCGAAGCTCTATCGCAGCAACCCGCAGCTGCGTCGCGCCCAGGATGGGTTCTCCGTCAATGGCAACGAGGTCGCCTTTGGCACCATCGGCGACGCGGCCACGAGCGAGGGGCATTTCTGGGAGACCGTCAACGCTGCGGGCGTCCTCCAGGTGCCGATGGCGCTGTCGGTGTGGGACGACGGCTACGGCATCTCGGTGCCCATCACCGCGGAGACCACGAAGGCATCCATCTCCGATGTGCTGCGAGGGTTCGTGCCCGACGATCGCGCCGGCATCGACATCTACGTGGTCAGGGGCTGGGACTACCCCGCGCTCGTCGAGGCATATCTGAACGGAGTCGAGCGCGTGCGCAAGGAACACAAGCCGGCGCTCTTTCACGTCACCGAGCTCACTCAGCCGCAGGGTCACTCGACCAGCGGCAGCCACGAGCGCTACAAGTCGAAGGAACGACTCCGCTTCGAGGTCGAGTACGACTGCCTCACCCGGATGCGGGACTGGATCATCGAGTCGGGCATCGCAAGCGAATCGCAGCTGGAGGGATGGGAGGCGGCAGACAAGGAGGCGGTCGAGGCGGCGCGCGACCTTGCATGGGAGGCCTACCAGGTGCCGGTTCGAAAGGAGCGCGATCGCGCGGTATCGATCCTGCGCCGCATCGATACGCCGAAGGTGGCTGAGGTCGCGGCGACACTGACGGATGCCAACAAGGTCACGCGGTCGGCGATCCTGTCGGGGGCGTCGTTCGCGCTGCGCACATTGCGCGGGTCGGACTCTCCCGAGCGCAACGAGCTGATCCAGTTCATCGAGGACTACCGGCGCGAGAACGCCACGCGTTACAGCTCACACGTCTACAGCGATTCGGACGAGTCGCCGCTGAAGGTGCCCGTTGTGCCGGCCAGGTACGCGGAGAAGGCGCCCGCGGTCGACGGCCGCCAGGTGCTGCTTCGCAATTTCGACGCCAACTTCGCGCGCGACCCTCGTCTCTTCGTCATCGGTGAGGACGTGGGGCGGCTGGGTGACGTGAACCTGGTGTTCGAAGGCCTGCAGGCCAAATACGGTGACCTGCGGCTGACCGACACCGGCATCCGCGAGGCGACGATCCTGGGTCAGGCCATCGGCGCGGCGATGCGCGGCCTGCGGCCGATCTGTGACATCCAGTACCTGGACTACTTCCTCTACGTGCTCGAGGTCGCTTCGGACGATCTCGCCAGCCTGCACTGGCGCACGGCCGGCGGCCAGAAGGCGCCGGTCGTCATCCGCACGAAGGGCCATCGCCTGGTCGGTATCTGGCACGCGGGCTCGCCGATGGCGGTGCTGCTGAACGCCCTCCACGGCGTGTACATCGCGGTGCCGCGGAACATGACGCAGGCGGCAGGTTTCTACAACACGCTCTTCCGCGGCGACAACCCTGGTGTCGTGATCGAGGCGCTCAACGGTTACCGCCTCAAGGAGCGCGTGCCCGACAACATCGGCGACTTCACGGTGCCACTCGGCGTGCCGGAGGTGCTTCGCACCGGCACCGACGTGACGGTCGTGACGTACGGCGCGTGCTGCGCGATCGCTCTCGATGCGGCGCGCGCGCTCGACGAATTGGGGGTGTCGTGCGAGGTCATCGACGTGCAGACCATCAACCCGTTCGACCTCGACCACTCAATCGTCCGCTCGGTCGAGAAGACGCACGCGGTGCTGTTCCTGGACGAGGACATGCCCGGCGGCGCGTCAGCTTTCATGATGCAGCAGGTGCTCGAGAAGCAGGATGGGTGGTGGCACCTCGACGCCGCGCCGCGGACGCTTGCGGCATCGGCCAATCGCCCGGCGTATGGACCCGACGGCGACTATTTCACGAAGCCGAACCGGGAGAGCGTTGTAGAGGCGGTTTATTCGCTGATGCGAGAACGCCACCCGGAAAAGTTCCCACCCCTGGACTAGGTTTTCTTGCCTCCCCACGCAGTGGGGAGG
>DASPYG010000121.1:0-4468 GCA_035636885.1 Candidatus Nitrosopolaris sp. | reverse complement strand
AGAGAAGACCAAGAGCGGGATCGTCCTTCCGGACACCGCCAAGGAGAAGCCCCAGGAAGGCATCGTCGAGGCCGTGGGCACTGGAAGGATCCTGGACAACGGCACCAAGGTGCCGATGGAGCTCAAGGTCGGCGACAAGGTTCTTTACGCCAAGTACGCCGGCAACGAATTCAAGTTGGACGAAATCGAGTACCTGATCGTGTCCGAAAAGGACGTGCTCGCAGTCGTCGCATCCAATGGCAAGGCCAAGAAGTAAATAAGGCAAGAGGGAAAGGTATATGGCAAAGACAGTCACATTCGACGTAGACGCAAGGCAGGCCCTGAAGAAGGGCATCGACACCGTGGCCCAGGCAGTGCGCATCACGCTCGGACCCAAGGGCCGCAACGTAGTCCTCGAGAAGAAGTTCGGCGCCCCGACCGTGACCAACGACGGCGTCACGATCGTGCGTGAGATCGAGCTCAAGGACCCCATGGAGAACACCGGCGCGCAGCTGTTGCGCGAGGTGGCGACGAAGACGAACGACGTGGCCGGTGACGGCACTACCACGGCGACGCTTCTCGCTCAGACCATGATCAGCGAAGGCTTCCGCAACGTCACCGCGGGCGCCAACCCGATGCAGCTCAAGATCGGCATCCAGAAGGCGGTCGACGCCGTCGTGGACGAGATCAAGAAGCTGTCGGTGCCCGTCAAGGGCCATGAGGACGTCGCCCACGTGGCTGCGATCTCCAGCCAGGACGAGCAGATCGGCAGCCTCATCGCCGACGCCATGGACAAGGTCGGCAAGGACGGTGTCATCACCGTCGAGGACAACCAGGCCATCGCGACCGAGCTCGAGGTCGTCGAGGGCATGCAGTTCGACCGCGGCTATGTCGCGGCCTACATGGTCACCAACCCGGACCGCATGGAAGCCGTGCTCGACGAGCCGTACATCCTCATCACCGACCGCAAGATCTCAGCGATCGCCGACATCCTGCCGGTGCTCGAGAAGGTCGTTCAGGTGGGCAAGCCCCTTCTGATCGTCGCCGAGGACGTCGAGGGCGAGGCGCTCGCGACACTCATCGTCAACAAGCTGCGCGGCACGTTCACCGCGGTCGCCGTCAAGGCGCCGGGCTTCGGTGACCGCCGCAAGGCGATGCTCGAGGACATGGCCATCCTCACGGGGGGCCAGGTCATCAGCGAGGACCTCGGCCTCAAGCTCGACCAGACCAAGGTCGAGCAGCTCGGCAAGGCGCGGCGGGTAACCGTCACCAAGGACGACACCACGATCGTGGAGGGCGCCGGCAAGTCCGAGGCCATCCAGGGCCGCATCAAGTCGATCAAGGCCCAGGTCGAGGAGACCACCTCAGACTTCGACAAGGAGAAGCTGCAGGAGCGCCTTGCGAAGCTCGCCGGCGGTGTCGCCGTGATCAAGGTCGGGGCGGCCACCGAGGTGGAGCAGAAGGAGAAGAAGCACCGCATCGAGGACGCGCTCAGCGCGACCAAGGCCGCGGTGGAAGAGGGAATCGTCGCGGGCGGCGGCACCGTGCTGCTGAACGCGCAGAAGAAGCTCGATGGCGGGCTCGGCCTCAAGGACGACCAGGCGACCGGCGTCAACATCGTCCGCAAGGCGCTCGAGGAGCCGCTTCGCCAGATCGGCGCCAACGCCGGTAAGGAAGGCTCCGTCATCGTCGAGGAAGTCCGCAAGGGCAAGCCGGGCTTCGGCTACGACGCCCTCAACGACAAGTTCGTCGACATGTTCGCTTCGGGCATCGTCGACCCGGCCAAGGTAACTCGCTCGGCGCTGCAGAACGCGGCATCGATCGCTGCGATGGTGCTCACCACCGAGGCGATGGTGACCGAGGTTCCCGAGGAGAAGCGAGGCGGCGGCGGCATGCCGGGCGGCGGCATGGGCGACATGATGTAAGGGTCGTCGGACCTAGTTAGTTCGACCCAGACGAGCCCCTCGCCGTGAGGGGCTCCTTTGTTTTCCCGGCGGTTCGTCAACCGGGATGATCCCGCCGAGACCGGCCAGGCGCCGGCCCGCGAACGTGACGGCGAAGGGAAGCAGCAGCATGAACGCGGCCACGACCATCGAGAGCGAATCGGGCAGGTGGCGAGGGTCGCGCAGGCCAAGGTAGGTGAGGTAGCCGCCGCCGGCCGCGGTCAGAGCGACGATCAGCACGGCCGCCCCGACGATCCAGTTGCGGTACTCGCGGAACAGGGGCGGTGCGTGGAGGCTGGCCAGGCGGAGCAGCCACCAGGCGGTGAGGCCGTTGAGGACCAGGCCGCTCAGAAGTGCGCACCCCGCGATGACGATGCGAAACGCGTCGAGGTGCGACATGACGAAAGCGGAGGCGTTCACGGCGAGGATCCCAATGGGCGTGATGACGCCCAGTGTCAGCAGAACGAATTCACGGAGCCGGTGGGTGCGGTGGTTAGTGGCCGCAGCCGCAGGCTTGGGCGTTTCCGGCATCTTCGCCGGTGTCGAACGAGTGGCCACACGAGCACGAGTGGACCGCGTTCGGGTTGTGGACCGTGAACCCGGCGCCCATCAAGCTGTCCACGTAATCGATTTCGCTGCCGCGGATGTACGGGGCGCTGAAGTCGTCGATGACGATCTGGACGCCGTCTTGCTCAATGGTGATGTCCTCGGCGCGGCGCATGTCGTCGAAGGCCATGCCGTACTGCATGCCCGAGCAGCCGCCGCCGCTGACGAAGACGCGCAGCGCCAACTGGGGGTTGCCCTCCTTGGCGAGGAGCTCCTTGAGGCGAGTCTGAGCTTCCGAGGTTAGTGAGACGACAGCTTGTTCGATCACGTTTTCGATGTTAGCACGGGTTCCGGCCGGGTTCGGCTCTTCGATCAGGCTTCCACCACCTGCTCCGGCTCGAACGCCCTCCAGATCCCGCGGAGGATCCACCAGCGGCCTCCGTAGCCGACCGCGAGGCGCTTCAAACCGATCAGGCCGTTCAATACGCGCATCTCGACCTCGCCCGTCCGGGCTGCGTATGAGAAGGAGGCGTCTAGCCTCGGCCCAGCTTGAACCCCTTCTTGGCCGGCTTGCCCTCGGCGCTCACCGACCCCGCGATCAGCTGCGCCAGTGTCTCGGCGCCGCGGGAGATGGCGCTCTTCGGGTCGGTCAGGACCAGGATCTCGCCACGGACGGCGGCTTCGTCGGGCTTGGTGCCGTCGAAGTCGATCTCGACCGCGAGTTCCTGCTTCAGCGTCCGCACCACGTCTTCCCGGCTCACGACCGACTTGGGGACCTTGTTGTTGAGGGCGAGGATGACGCGGCCGGGGACGATGTTGAGCACATTGGTAAAGATCTGCAGCAGCTCGCCCACGTCTTTCAATGACGACAGCTCTGGCGTCACCAGCACGAGCACGCGCTGGGAGTGGTCGAGCACGCTGATGACGATGTCGGTGAAGGCGACACCGAGGTCGAACACGATGTACCGGAAGGCGTTGACGAGGATGCCCATCGCGCGGTTGACGAGGTCGACCGTGATGAGGTCGGCCTGCTCGGCACGCAGCACGCCGGGCAGCAGCATCATGCCGCCGGGGTGGTGGAGGATCGCGCCGAGAACCGCCTCCTCGAAGTTGCCTGGGGGCACCTGGCTCGCTGCAGCCAGGCACCCCGTCGGGGTGAGGTACGAGATGAGGGCGGCGTGGTTGTACGGCAGCGCGAGGTCGACCAGCAGGACCTCTCCAGGGAAGCGCTTGCCGAGGGCAGCCGCGAGGTTGACCGCCATGGTCGTGCGGCCGGACCCGCCCTTGGGGGAGTAGACGGCCACCGTCGACGCAGCCTGCTCTGGCGCGACCATGCGCGCCCGGGCGATGAGGTTGGGCAGGGTGTCCTTGCGCTGCTCGACGAGCTTGGTCAGCTCGATGATGGCGTCGGAGTCGGGCGGCAGCGTCTCGTAGAGCGTCTTGCGGTCGAGCGTGAGCAGCTTGCAGTCCTCGAGGGCACGCACGCTGGCGGTCCGGGTCTCCTCGGAGATGAGCGCCATCTCGCCGAAGAAGTCGTCCGGGCCCATGAGCGCGATCGTGATCGTGTGGCCGGGGGACTCCTCGACGTAGACCTCACAGCGCCCCGATTCGACCACGAACATGGTGTCGCCGGGGTCGCCCTGGTGGACGATTACGGAGCCCTTGGCGGCGGAGGCCGGGGCCAGCCGGCGGGCGAGGGCATGGAGGACGTTGTCCGGCAGCGTGAAGAAGATCGCCACGCGCTCCAGGATCTGGAATCGTTTCCGAAGCTCGTCGGGTCCGCCCCCGCCGAATTGATGGGAGTCGCTCACGCCGGATGAATTATAGAAGTGGTGTTCGGGGCCTCCGCCTACATCGCCCTTAAGCTTCGGGCGAGTTTGGCCGGTATCTGGCCGCTGGTAGACTTAGCCGCCGTCGGTCCCGTGGTGTAGCCTGGCCAAACACGCGGCCCTGTCAAGGCCGAGAACGCCGGTTCGAATCCGGTCGGGACCGCCATTTGA
>DASPYG010000120.1:0-9001 GCA_035636885.1 Candidatus Nitrosopolaris sp. | reverse complement strand
TTTCACCTCACCCAGGCCGCCCTTCGCGAGCTCCTCCGCCGCCACGTGCCAGACGCCGACGTCGACCGGCACCTGTCCGATGTCGAGATGCGCAACCTGAGCATCTATGGCTACGGCATCAAGGCTTTCACCCTGTCGATGCTGGAGACGGCGATCCAGGTCACCGAAGGCCGCATCCCCACCGCCGACCTGGATGTCATTCTCGGCTGGGGCAAGAAGATGCTCGGGGAGCCGACCGAGCTCCTGGATGGGGTGGTGGAGGCGCTGCGCGACCTCAACGGCCGGTACGAGCTGCTGCTCATCACCAAGGGCGACCTCTTCGACCAGGAGAGCAAGCTGGCTCGATCGGGCCTGGCAGAGATGTTCTCGGGGGTCGAGATCCTGAGCGAGAAGAACGAAGGCGCCTACCGGTCGGTGCTCCGGCGGCGCCTGATCGACCCTGGCGACTTCGTGATGGTCGGCAACTCCTTGCGCTCGGACATCGCTCCCGTCGTCGCCATCGGCGCGCGCGGCGTCCACATCCCGTACCCGCTGACCTGGCACCACGAACAGGTGCCTGAGGCAAAGATGCCCCGCGAAGGCTGGTACCGACTCGAGAGAATTTCCGAGCTGGGGGTGCTGCTCGACGCCCTCTAAGCTGCGCCGGTGCGCTCGGCCGCGCCGCCACCGGTCATCAGCAGCCCGAGTCGAGCCTCGTCCGCGTCCGGCGATTCGAAGCTCACGATCCGGCCCTCATACATCACGGCAATCCGGTCCGAAAGCGAACGCACCTCATCGAGCTCCGCCGACACCAGGAGGATGGCGGCGCCTTCGTCCCGCTCCTTGATCAGGCGCCTGTGGATGAACTCGATGGCGCCGATATCGACGCCGCGCGTGGGCTGGGCGGCCAGTAGGACTTTCGGGTTGCTGGCCATCTCGCGCGCGACGATGATCTTCTGCTGGTTGCCGCCCGACAGGGCTCGCGCCGGCGTCTCGATGCTGGGGGTGCGGATGTCAAATTCCTTGACCAGGCGCTTCGCCCAGTTTTTGATGGAGTCGAGTCGCAGCAGCAGGCCGTGCCAGGAGAAGAGTGGCGCCCGTTCGCGTCCGAGAATGAGGTTGTCGGCGATCGAGTAGTTCAGGACGAGGCCGACGCCACGCCGATCCTCCGGGATGTGGCCCACGCCGGCCTCGCGCTCCTCGCGCGCATCGGCGGTGGTCACGTCCTCATCGCCAAGTAGAATCCGGCCGCCGGTGGGACGCCGCGTGCCGGCCAGCACCTCCACCAGCTCGCTCTGCCCGTTGCCCTCCACGCCCGCGATCCCGAGGATCTCGCCCTGTCGCAGCTCGAACGAGATCCCACGCAGGGCGGGGACGCCCCGATCTGAGTTCGCGGTCAGGTTCTCCACGCGAAAGGTCACGGCTTGCGGCTTGGCCGGCTTCTTGTCCACCCGCAGCAGCACTTCGCGGCCGACCATCATGGTGGCGATCTCCTGTTCGTTGGTCTTCTTGGTGACCAGATGGCCGACGACCCGGCCGCGCCGCATCACGGTGATGCGGTCGGAGATCTCGAGGACCTCCTTGAGCTTATGGCTGATGAAGACGATGGTCTTGCCGTCCTTGATCAGGTCGCGAAGGACGCCAAAGAGCTCGACTGTCTCCTGCGGCGTGAGGACGCCGGTCGGCTCGTCGAGGATCAGGATGCTGGCTCCGCGATAAAGTACCTTGACGATCTCGGCCCGCTGCTGGAGGCCGACAGGCAGCTCCCCGGTGATGGCGTCGGGATCAAGGGCAAGGCCGTACTTGCGCGTCAACTCCTCGATGGCTTTGCGCGCAGCACCGTAGTCGTAGATGCCGGGTCCGACGACAGGCTCGCGCCCCAGCATGATGTTCTGGCCGACGGTGAAGACCGGGATGAGCATGAAATGCTGATGGACCATGCCGATGCCAAGGGAAATGGCGTCCCGCGGGCCGCTGATGCGGGCGGGTTTGGCGTTCACCATGATCTCGCCCGAGTCGGCACGCACGAGGCCGTAGAGGATGTTCATCAGCGTCGACTTGCCGGCGCCGTTCTCGCCGACCAGGGCGTGGATCTCGCCCGCGAGCACCGTCAGGTCGACGTGGTCGTTGGCGACCACGCCCGGCCAGGCCTTGGTGATCCCCCGCATGTCGATCGCGAGCTTCTCCGACGGCTGCTCGCTCATTCGTTCTCCGGCGCGTAGGGGATGCCATCGGCCGCCGGCGGGATGCTCCGGCCCACGACGCCTGCCAGCACGATCAGCGTGAGGATGTACGGCAGCATGCTCAGCAGGTACTGGGACACGTGGATGACCGAGTTGGCATCGTAGATCGCCTGGCCGAGGCCGAAGATCAGACACGCTATAAAGGCGCCTATAGGCGTCCATTTGCCGAAGATCATCGCCGCCAGCGCGATGTAGCCTCGGCCGTCGGTCATGTTCGGCGCGAAGGTGTTCGATATGCCGATGGCAAGGAACGCGCCGGCGAGGCCTGAGAGTAGACCGCTGGTTATCACCGCCCCGTAGCGAATCGCGTACACGTTGATACCGGCGGTGTCGGCGGCTTGCGGATGCTCCCCGACGGATCGGATCCGCAGCCCCAGCCTTGTTCGGAAAAGCGTGAGCTGCACCAATACGAGCAGCACCAGGGCCGCGTAGACGACAACGTTCTGCTGGAAGAGGACACGACCCAGGAAGGGGATCTGGTCGAGAAGCGGAATGTTGATATATGGCAGCAGCTCGGACTGGCCGACGTGGCCGACGTTCTGCAGCCCGTAGATGCGCTGGACCAGGAACAGCGTCAACCCCGCGGCGAAGATGTTGATGGCGATCCCGCTCACGATCTGGTCTGCCCGGAAGCGAATCGATACAACCGCGTGGATCAGCGCCATGAGCCCACCGGCCACGATGCCGACGAGCGCCGCGAGCCACGGGTTGTGCAAGGCGAGGTCGGCAACGACCGCGAAGAAAGCGCCGGTCAGCATCATGCCTTCCATCGCGATGTTGACGACCCCGCTCCGCTCGGAGATCACGCCACCAAGGGCAGGTAGAAGCAGCAGCGCGGCGGCCTCCAGGGTCGCACGCCACAGGTCGGCGGTGAGAAGCACATGTCCGATGTCGGCGAGAAAGTTCACGTGGTCTCGCCTGGCGGCGCCTTCGCCGCCTCCGTCATGAGCGCCGCCGCGGGTGCAGTGGGCGCGGGCGCTGATGGCCTCCGGCCGAAGGCCGGCAGGCGCAGGACGCGCAGGAAGTTGGCGGCGATGCTGAACAGGATCAGCGCCTGCACGATCTGCACGAGGCTGCTGGAGATGCCCGCATCGGCCTGCATCACCGACCCGCCCGCGTGAAGAGCGCCGAACAGGATGGAGGCGAACAGGATGCCCACCGCGCTGCCCAGCCCCAGCAGCGCAACGGCGATGGCGTCGAAGCCCGTGGTGTCGTTGAAGTACTTGTCGGTGAGGTTGTGGTCGACGCCGGCGATCTGGATCGCTCCCGCGAGCCCTGAGAATGCCCCGGCGATGAGCATCGTGACGATGATGGTGCGCGCCACGTTGATCCCGCCGTATCGGGCGGCGCGCTGGCTCTGCCCGACGGCACGGATCTCATATCCGAGTGACGTCCGCCAGAGGAGGATGGCAAAGATCACCAGCGCGACGAGCCCGATCAAAAGCCCGGTGTGGACCCGATAAACGCCCGCGGGCAGGCCGAAGATGATGAGGTTGTTGTCGTTGGGCAGAAACAGCGGGAGGCGTGCTCCGGCTGCAATCGGTGAGGAGGCGGAGAATCCGTTGGCCGCCTGAAGCGGACCTCCGACGATGAGGTAGCGCACGAGCCATTGCGCGACGTAGTTCAGCATGATCGTGGTCACGACCTCATGCGCGCCGATGGTGGCTTTGAGCACGCCCGGGACGCCGGCCCAGATCGCGCCGGCCAGCGTCCCGCCCAGCAGGACCATCGGCAGCAGGATCGGTGCCGGCAGGCTGCTGAACTTGATTCCGATGACGGTGCACGCCACTGAGCCCGCGAGCAGCTGCCCCTCGGCGCCAATGTTGAAGAGGCCGGCCCGGAACGGGAGCGCGACCGCGACACCGGTCATGAGCAGCGGGGTGAAGTACACGATGGTCGTCGCGATCTGAAGCGCGGAGTTTTCGCCGTTCGCGCAGCCGATTCCGAGTCCGCCGCACATAAGACCCTGGTAAGCGGCGAAGGGGTTGCCGCCGGTGATCGCGACGATGAGACCGCCGACCACGAAGGCGAACACGACGGAGCCGAGCGGCACGGCGAATCCGCCCGCAACCCGCCGAAACGCGCTCGCGAAGCGCGGTCCCGGTCCCCTGCCCACGGTTGCGGAAGATGCTGCCACTGGGCTTACCGGATCAAGCGGCCGCCGCCAAAGAAGGCGGGCGCAGATATTGCGCCCGCCTCACGTTCAACTCCCTACGCGGGAATGTCAGCGGGCGGCGTCAGGGTGCCCGCCTTGATCTTGGCCTTGAGGTCATCCAGCGCGGTCTGGATATCCGCCGGCACCGAGAAGTTGTCGATTGCGTATCCGGCGCCGTCGTTCGCAATGCTGAATGTCAACGCTCCAGCCTGGAACTGCCCGTTGACGACGGCCTTGATCGCCGTGTAGGTGGCGACGTCCACCTTCTTGAGGGCGCTCGCTATCACCGACGGGTCAGCGTCCTTCTGGTCTGCGTCGACGCCGATGCTGTAAACGCCCGCCTGGCCTGCCGCCTGCAGCACGCCGAGGCCGCATTGGCCCGCGACCTGGAATAGGATGTCGGCCTTCGACGAGATCTGATTGGCGGCGACGTTCTTGCACTTGGCCGGGTCGACGAAGTCGTTGGAGTAACCGACCAGGACCTTGATCCCCGGGTCCTCCATTTGCGCCGCCCACTTGTAGCCTGCGATGTAGTGGTTCACGGGTGGGATGCTGATCCCACCGACCGCGCTGATCACGTGAGCCGGTTTCTTCGACTTGCCCTGCTTCTCGAGAAGCCCGGCGAGCGCGCCCACCATCGCGCCGGCGTCCTGCTCCTTGAAGAAGAGGGACTGGACGTTAGGGTGCTTGAGGTCGTTGAAGTTGGCGTCGGTGCCGGCGCCGTCGATGATCGCGAAGTGCACGTTGGGGAACTGCCCCGAGACGGTGCCGACGGCCGTCTGCATGAGGAAGCCGACGCCGATCACCAGGTCATAGTTCTTGGAGGCGAAGTTGGTCAGGTTGGGAACGTAGTCGTCGCCGCTCTTCGACTCGACGACATCGCCCTGGATCTTGAAGTCTGTCTTGGCCTTCTCGAGGCCGACGTCCGCCAGGTGGTTGAAGCTCTTGTCGTTAAGGCCCCCGATGTCGGTGACCAGGCCGATCTTGAAGGTCTTGGTGGTGCCGCCCCCCGAAGAGCTGCCACAGGCCGCCAGCAGCATCAACGCCACACCGGCGACGCCAAGGAACTTAAGCCGCGAATGACCCATTCTTCCACCCCTTCACTGAACAGAAACCCTTACCCCAAGAGCGCCGCTCTCGGATCGCGCGATTGTAGCCCACAGCCGGTTTGTCTGTAAGTTAGGCAGCGTGCAGGCGCTCGAGGTCATCAGCCGCAAGCGGGATGGCCGCGAGCACCCCCCGGATGAGATCGAATTCCTGCTCTCCGGCTACCTGAAGGGCGACATTCCCGACTACCAGATGGCGGCCTGGCTGATGGCCGTCTGCATCCGGGGCATGACCCGCGCCGAGACGCTAGCTCTGACGCAGGCCATGGTCAGGAGCGGGGAGGTGCTGGACCTGAGCGGGATCCCCGGCACCAAGGTCGACAAGCACTCCACCGGCGGCGTGGGCGACAAGGTGACGCTGATCGGCCCGCCATTGGCGGCTGCCTGCGGCGTCAGGGTGCCCAAGCTCAGCGGCCGCGCGCTGGCGCACACAGGTGGGACGCTGGACAAGCTGGAGTCGGTGCCTGGCCTCACGGTCGACCTCGAGCCAGACCGCTTCATCCGCCAGGTGCGCGAGGTTGGGATCGCAGTCGCCGCGCAGTCGCCGCGGATGGTCCCGGCCGACAAGGCCCTGTACGCCCTGCGCGACGTGACCGCGACCGTGCCTTCCGTGCCCCTGATCGCCTCCAGCGTCATGTCCAAGAAGATCGCGGCCGGAGCCGACGCCATCGTCCTCGACGTCAAGTTCGGGCGCGGGGCGTTCATGCCCGACGTCGCGGCTGCCGAGGAGCTGGCCATCGAGATGGTGCTGCTGGGCGAGGGCGCCGGGCGCCGCACGGTTGCGCTGGTCACCGCGATGGACAACCCGCTCGGGCGCTCGGTGGGCAATGCGCTGGAGGTGCAGGAGGCGCTCGATGCACTTGCCGGAAAGGGAGACGAAGAGCTCCTGCAGGTGTCCCTCGTCGTGGCTCGGGAGATGTGCTGGCTGGCGGAGGTCGAGGTCGACCCCGGTGACGCGCTGCGCACGGGCGCCGGCCGCAAGAAATTTATAGAGATGCTGGCGGCCCAGGGCGGCAATCTCGACCGAGGACTGCCCCAAGCCCCGGTGCAGCTCGCGGTCCCGTCCCCGGGTGACGCTTACGTGGAGTCGATCGACGCGCTCGAGGTGGGGCTGGCCGGGCTCGAGCTGGGGGTGGGCCGCAAGAAAAAGGAGGACCCGGTCGACCACGCCGCCGGCATCGTGATCGAGGCGCCTGTCGGCGCGAAGGTGAAGACCGGCGAGCCTCTCGCCGTCGTGCACGCGCGCACCGAAGAGCTGGCTCGATCGGTCATGCCTCGGCTGCAGAAGGCGTGGAGGCTCGCCGCGCACGAGGTCAAGCGGCCGCCACACGTCCTCGCCCGCGTGGACAAGGACGGGGTTACTCGGGCCGGATAGACTTTCGGTCCGGTGGCGGCGACGGGCGAGAAGAAGTATCACATCGGCCTCGCGAAGGGCGAGGTGGGCGAGTACGTACTGGTGCCTGGTGACCCCGGGCGCACCCCGGCCATCGCGAAGTACCTCGACGGGGCGCGGGAGGTTGCGTTCAACCGCGAGTACCGCACGTTCACCGGCAGCCTGCTCGGCGTCCCGGTCTCGGCGATCTCGTCGGGCATGGGCGGTCCGTCGGTGGCGATCGCGGTCGAGGAGCTGAATGAGCTCGGCGTCCATACCTTCCTGCGTGTGGGCACGTGCGGCGCCGCGCAGCCCGAGATCAAGATGGGCGACCTGGTCATCGCCATAGGGTCGGTGCGCAGCGAGGGCACGCCCAACGGCTACGTCCCGCCCGAGTACCCGGCGATCGCATCGCTCGACGTGGTCAACGCGCTGGTCGAGGCTTCCAAGGCGGCCGCGGCGCCTTACCACGTCGGCGTCATTCGCTCGGTCGACGCCCTGTACTCGGACCTCATGCCGGACCGCATGCCGCGGCCCCACCACCTGCACGAGGAGCTCGACATGTGGTCGCGGGCGGGCGTGCTCAGCAACGACATGGAAACGTCGACGCTGTTCGTGGTCGCTCGTCTTCGCAAGCTGCGTGCGGGCACGATCAACCTCTGCGTCGACGAGCTCGGGGCCGGTGAGATCCATCACCTCGACCCGTCCTACATGGATCGCATGCTTCGCGTCGCGGTCGATGCGCTGAAGCTGCTGATCGAGCACGACCGTGCCGCTGCACGTAAGTAAACACCCGCTGGTCGCGGACAGCCTCGCGGGCCTGCGCGACACGGCGACCCCGCCGGAGGAGTTCCGCGTGCTGGCCCGCAAGCTGATCACGATGCTCCTGTACGAGGCGACCGCCGACCTCCCAGTGAGGCACGGGACGGTCCGCACTCCGCTGGCCGACGCACCGTCGACCTCCGTCGAGAAAGAGGTCGTCGCGATCCCGGTCCTGCGCGCCGGGTTGGGACTGCTGGCGCCGGTGCTAGAGCTGCTGCCGCGTGTGAGCGTGGGCTACATCGGCCTCGAACGCGACGAGGAGACGGCGGTGGCGCGGATCTACTACAACAAGCTGCCCAAGCTCAAAGGCAAGGTGCCGCTGCTGCTCGACCCCATGCTCGCCACGGGCGGCTCGGCCGCCCAGGCACTCGACCTGATCAAGGAGGCGGGTGGCCGCGATACGCGCATGGTGTGCATCGTCGCCGCGCCGGAAGGCGTCAAAGTCTTGGAGGAGCGCCACCCAGAGGTGACGATCTACACGGCGGCCCTGGACGAACGGCTCAACGACAAGGCGTACATCGTCCCGGGCCTGGGCGACTTCGGCGACCGCCTCTTCGGCACCGGCTGAGGTGTGAAGCGCGGCATAAATCCCCTGGCAAACCAGATGAAAAGTGCTAGGTTGATGACGTCCTGCGGGGGTTTTGCGAGAGGAAGGAAGTCAATGAGACGATTGCTGTCCGTCCTGTTCGTCGTCGCCACCCTCTGTCTGGTACCGACTACGGCTTCCGCCGCGGCCGTGCAAAACGTCACGATTCCGCTCAACCTGACAGTCTTCAGTCCGTGCACGGGTGACCTCATCTCCGTGAGTGGATCGATCCACCTGCTTGCCACTGCGACCGCCGATGGTGCGGGAGGATTCCATGTTTCCTTCATGGACAACGTGTCGCAGGTGACTGGCGTGGGCTCGGTGACCGGGGCGACGTATCACGGCGTCGGCGGCGATTGGTTCACCGCCAACGTGCGACCACCATTTCCGGCTGAGTTCACCGTCACCGATGTCTTTGGCCTCATCAGCGCCGATTCGACACCCAATCTGATCGTTACGGACACGTTCCACATAACCGTCAACGCAGACGGGACCTTGACGGCCAACGTGGCGCGATTCAGCGCCGCGTGTAGAGGCTGACCGATCCGGAGGGGTGGAGCTTTTCCACCCCTCCTTCTCCCCACGAAGTGGGGAGGTCGGCCCGCTCGCGAAGCGAGCCGGCCGGGTGGGGGAGTAGCACTACCCGAAGCGGGCCGCGTAAGCCGTCTCGTTGCAGCGCCGCAGCTCCTCGTCGGTCATGCCCATCTCCGACGCGCGCTCGAACTCGCGGCTGAGCGT
>DASPYG010000119.1:0-2661 GCA_035636885.1 Candidatus Nitrosopolaris sp. | reverse complement strand
GTCTTCTGCTACGGAACCCTCTATCACCTGGCGGCCCCTGAGCCGGCGCTGGAAGCCATGAGCCGGATCTCGGACATGATCCTGCTCGAGACCTGCGTCAGCCCCGGTGAGGGCGAAGCTGCGCCCAAGGTGCCCGAGCTGCTCACCGTCAACCAGGCTTTCTCGGGTACAGGCTCACGACCGACGAGAGAGTGGGTTCTAAACCGATTGAAGCGCTTCTGGGGCAACGGCTACATCTCCGCCACCCAGCCGTCACATGAAGACTTTCCGCTCGACTGGACAGTGCCTCCGACCGTCCCCAACGTCAGGGCAATCTTCGTCGGCTGCCGGACCCCGCTGTCGAATCCCCTGCTCGAGACGGAGATCCCGGCCCGGCATTCGCCGGCATAGCGTCAGCGGTGGGCGCCAGTCCTCAAGAAAGTAAGATTGGCTTCCTGTCCGTGGGATTGGATCTCTTCGGCGGTCAGGCGGAAGCCCCTCGACTCCATATAGTCCACGATCACTGACTTGTCAGGAGCACCCTCGTACTGGCGATAGGACGCCGTTGTGGCCTCGAGCTGAACCTTTGCGACATCAGTGAGCCGGTCGCCGGCCGACCTGACCACATCGAGATCGAGGCCTTGTGCATCGACCTTCAGGAAGTCGATCGACTCCAGGCCGACGGCGTTCATGAACGTGTCGAGCCGCATGGTGGGCACTGTGACGGAGTCGACCACCTCGAAGTGCTGCTCCGTGATCCAGCTCTTCACCCCGTCGGGGTCGGGTGGCAGGAGGGAGCTCGATTGCTCATAAGCGTTGAGCTGCAGCTCGGCGCTGCCGTTCCGCTCGGCGATGGCGATCGGGAGCACGACGTAATTTCGCAGCCGGGCCATGATCCGGCTCGCGGCACGAAGATTGGGTTCGAATGCGTAGACGAGTAGCCATGGATCCTGGGCCGCGAATGGAAATGTGGTCTCGCCCTCATGCGCCCCGACGTCTATCCAGACGCGCCGGTACGTGCGTTTCCGCGCCCGCCGTCCAAAGGTTTCAGCCAATGCACGCCGGCGAAGCTTGCGCATGAACGTGGACGCGTCCGCCCAGCGCCCTGACAAAGCTGAATCACCGGTGCTCACGATTTTCTCAGCCCCCAAGGCCTTCCGAGGTCACGTGGGCATTATCCAAGACAACGCCATCCGGAGCTGGTCGCTGCTGAAGCCGGCGCCGAGGATAGTCCTCTTCGCGACGGATGATGGGACCGCCGATGAGGCCAAGCGTCTCGATGTGCAGCTGGTCAGCGAGGTGGCGACGAACTCTCACGGCACTCCGCTCGTCTCCGACATGTTCCGGCAGGCAGACCAGATCGCGGCGGGTGACGTGATGGCTTTTGCGAGCGCCGACATCATCCTCACCCAGAGCACCATCGACGCGGTGCAGATCGCAGCGGAATGGTCGACCAAGTTTCTTCTCGTCGCCCAACGCCACGACGTCGACATCCGGCAGCCGATCGACTTCGACGCCGAATCAGCCCGTCGCTGGGCGACCCTGGCGGCGAAGGGCAAGCTGCACTCGCCGGGCGCCATCGATCTCTTCGTGTACCGGCGCGGCCAGTACGCCGACATGCCACCATTCGCGATCGGAAGGACGGCGTACGACAACTGGCTTCTCTGGAAGACCGTGTCGTCCGGAATTCCGCTGATCGACGCGACCGAGTACCTCACGCTGATCCACCAGAACCACGACTACTCCCACGCTCCGACCGTTGACGTCTGGAATGGCGTCGAAGCCCGCGACAACAGGAGATGGATCGAGCACTGGACGAACTACTACACGATCACTCACGCGAACTGGAGGCTCGGCGCGGATGGGCAGATCGTGAAAGCGACGGGATGGCGGTACCGCATAGCGGGGCCAAGGCAGGCTTTCAGCCATGTGCTGCGAGCGACACGGAGCTGGCGGAGCCGGCTCCAGACCTGGCGGGTCGCCCGTCGCTTCCGGCCCAGCGAGGGCCGGCGGCCATGAGCCTCCTCTCGGTCGTCGCCGCATCACGCAACGACGGGCACGGCCTGCACCTGCTGCCGCGGATGCAGGTCTTCATCGACGGCCTGGCCGACCAGGTAGCTCGGTTCGGCCGTGATGTCGAGCTCGTGCTGGTCGACTGGAATCCGCCGCGCGACCATCCCCCTCTCAGCGAAGTGCTGACGGCGCCGGCGACAAGGGGTTTCGTCGTGAGGGTCATCACCGTGCCGCCCGAGGTCCACGCCGGCCTCTCGATCTCCTCGAACCTCAGCTTCTTTCAGATGATCGCCAAGAATGTCGGGATCAGACGCGCCGAGGGTGATGCGGTGCTGGCGACGAACATCGATATCCTCCTGTCCGATGGACTGTTCCTTGTCTCCACCGGCGATGTCCCTGATCAGCGCGTTTACCGGACGGATCGCGTCGACATCGCATTCGACCCGGGCGTGACGGTTGACGCGGGCGTGCTGCGCGGGAGCCCTGCCATTCGCATACACAAGAAGACCGGCATGTACTACCCGGGAGTGGGAATGAGGCATCAACCGGTTCGTGGAGGCGCGTCTCTGGCCAGGGTCGCGCTGAAGAATCCTGTCGACTTCATGCGCCGCGCGACGAGGCGGATTGACCTGGCTCGTTACCGCCAGGCTTTCATCAGCATCTTCGGTT
>DASPYG010000118.1:0-9056 GCA_035636885.1 Candidatus Nitrosopolaris sp. | reverse complement strand
CTGGTGGCGAGCTGCATGGCGGTGGCACCCTTCGGACAGAGCCGTCCCTCGTTGACGGGGCTGTCCGGATTGCCCTCGATCTGGAGCAATTGCGTCGATCCGTCGGCGTTCGTTTTTGTGTAGGCGACCAGCGAGCAGCCGACCGCGCAATAGGGGCAAACGGAATGCGACTCCGTGGCGTCCGCGATGTGGAAGCTCTGCTTGGCCGCAACGGCCTGGGCCATGTCAAACCCGAGGGCGGTGAGGCCGGCCGCACCCGTCCCGGCGGCGCCGATCTTCAGAAAGTCGCGGCGCGTGACCTGTGGCACCCAATTCCTCCACGGAACCGCGTTTGCAGGCGACTAAACGTCAGCGTACTCACCGGGCTAGTGGGCTGTCAACCGCGTTCTCACTTACCCTCCCCTGCGTGCGGGGGAGGGCAGCCGTCCTCGCTAACCCTCCCCCGCTTGTGGGGGAGGGCAGGGTGGGGCCCTCGGTAACCCTCCCCCGCTTGCGGGGGAGGGCAGGGTGGGGGCGTGATACGGTGGCGAAGAGATGAACGCCTGGTTCGAGGCGCTGGGCCGCCGGTTCGCCGACGCCGCCGAAGCCCGCGGGACCACGATCGCCCCGCCGGAGATCGATCAGTCGGTGGCCGACGAGGTTCTGGAACTGGCCCGGGTATCGGCGCATACCAAAGAGCGGCGATTCGCCCCGCTCGCCAGCTTCATGGCTGGGATCGCTGTCGAACGGCTTCGTCAGAAAGGGCCGCTCCACCCGGCGGATGAAGCGGCCTATCTTCGATCCATCCGCGAAACGCTGGAGACAGAGCCCCCAGCCTGACCCCCACCCTGACCCTCCCCCGCAAGCGGGAGGGCAATTTCGGCCATAGCCTAAACTCCGAACCGCGGAAGGGCTGGATATGCCGGATCAACTGCGCACGTACACGATCAAGCCCGGCGAGATGGCGGAATGGCTTGAGGAATGGGGGCGCCTGATCGCCCCGCTTCGACGCCGGAGTGGATTCGAGATCCTCGGCGCCTGGACGGGGGAGTCCGATCAATTCATCTGGATCCTTCGCTACAGCGGCCCAAAGACCTGGGAAGAAGCCGATGCGGCGTATTACGCCTCCCCTGAGCGGACACAGATGCAGCCGGATCCGGCCCGCCACATCTCGGAATCCGAGCACAGGTTCATGTCCGCCGTCGATGTGAACTGAAAGGTTTGTCGCTGCGCGGACTAGTGCTCGTCGATCGTGAGATCGTCGAAGTTTTGCCAGGGAGTGGCCCATTGCCACCACCCATGGACCCATGGTTGGAGCAGGGTCGTGATGCGGCTATAGAAGAGGGGAATCACCGAACACTCTTGCTGGACGGCGACCCGGTCCGCCTCGTGGAACAGCGCCAGGCGGGTGGCGCTGGTTTCCTGGGCAAGCGCACGGTCGATCAGCTCATCGAATGGGGCCGACGACCAACGCTGCGTGTTGCTGGGACTGCGGCTGTGTAGCAGCGTATGGAGGAAGTACTCCGGGTCGGGATACCCCGCCACCCATATCGACATCGTTGCGTGGGCCAACTCGGCCGTACGAACGAGATCCTGAATCGGGAGGTCGACGGATTCGATCTCGAGCTCGAGGACCTCGCGCCAGGTCGCGATCAGGGCTGTCCAATAGGGGGTCGCCCAAGTGTGCACCGAGGCAAGCCGGAGCGGACCTCGATGTTCGGAACGCCGGTGCCACTGCCGAGCAAGCTCAGGATCAAAGGGAAGCGCCGAGTCCGGCGTATGCCCGAGCACGCCAGGCGGGACGAGACCGCCTGAGGCGGTCAACTGGTTGCTCAGCAGGTAGGGTTCCAGACGGCGCCGATCGACCGCATGGGCCAGCGCCTTGCGCAAGGGGAGGTCCAATCGATATGGCGCAACGGCGGACAAGGCGACGTAGTTCGCGACCGCGGGTGCACCGCCGAGGTTGAGCAGCCGAGCGCGAGCGATCGCATCCATGGCTCCGGCCGGCGGGTTGATGTGTGCCGCGATGTCCACATCCCGGCTCGAAAGGGCATCGATAGCGTCGGAGGATTCTCTGGCAAGCCATTCGACCGTCCTCACGTTGCCGTGAGCGCGATGCCAGTAATTGGGATCACGTTCAATGACGACCCGTTCGGGGTCGACGTGGGTGAGCCGGAAGGGACCGCTGGCCCGACCGTCACGAGCGCCACTCTGCCCCGGATAACAGAGAAGGAAGATCCAGTACGGCGCGGGAGCCCGCAGCCGGAACTCAATCGTCTTGGGACCGATCGCGTGGATCCCGACTTGCCCGAAGTCACTGATCTCGCCCGCCGCGTAGGCGTCGGCGCCCTGGATGGGCGAAAAGTGTGTCGATTCGGTGGATCCGACCTTTGGATCGAGGATGATTCGCATGCCTTCGATCAGGTCTTCGGCAATCATCGGGCTGCCATCGTTCCACCGAGCGTCGGGGTCCAGCTCGAAGTGATAGCGGCGCCCATCGTCGCTCACCTCCCAACGGACGGCGAGCTTGGGAACCACATACGGTCCCGGCCTGGCCTGGAGCAAGCAGTCGTAGAGCTGCCGTTGCAGCATCAGGTTAACCATGTAATAGGCGTGGGCTGGGTCGGCCTCGAAGGGGGCCGTTCGCACGGCAATTCGTATGGCTGCCGTCGCGGCCGCGGGCGCCTGCTGAGCTGGCGTCCACTCACTGAAGGCCCGTTGCCACGTGTCATTCGCCTCTCGGTATCGCATCGCAAGGTGAAGCGCGGTTGCCAGCTGGAACAGCGTTTCGGCCGCATCCTGCTGACGTCCTGCCTCTTCCAGCAGTGGTACCAGCGCGCGGTAATGACCGACCGCCTCGTCGAGTGCCCATTCCGCCAGTGCCTGGTCGCCGGCGAGCTTCAAGTAATGAGCGGCCTTATCGTGGTCGTCGGATTCGAACCAGTGGTGGGCGATCAGACCATAGACTCGGTCGAGGCGACCGGCGTAGTACCCCTCGTACCACTCGGCAGCGCGGCGGTGCAGCGCGGCACGCTTCGGTCCCACCAGCGTGTGATAAGCCGCCTCCTGGATCAGCGCGTGCTTGAAGCGGTAGACCGGTTTTGCTCCACCGGATTCCTCGCGCAGAAGGTCCAGGCGAAGCAGGTGGTGCGCGGATTGGCGGACCGCCGCGGTGCTAAGGCCGGCCACCGCCTCGATCAGCTCCAGCCCAAACGTCCGCCCCAGCACCGAGGCTGACGTGAGCGCCTCGCGCCATTCGGGTTCGAGGCGATCGATGCGGGCGATGATGACACCTTCCAGCGTCTGCGGGATCTCGAGTGTTTCTCCCGCCCTCAGCTGCCAGTGGGAGTTCTCTGGCACAAGAGTGCCGCTGTCAATCAGCGAGCGTATGAGCTGCTCCAGATAGAAAGGATTGCCTTCCGCGTAACGGAGCAGCCCATCGCTGACCGCTGCTGGAAGGCGTCGATTCCCGGCGAGCGCGTTCAGCAGCTCGTTTTCGGACGGGCGCCCGAGCGGCTGCAGGTTCAGCTCGCGAAAAAGATGACGGTATTCTCGCGCGGCTTTCTCCTTCAACAGCCAGGATGCGTGCTCGGTTTCCGGTCGTTGACTTAGGGCCAGCATGATGGGTGCGCCTTCAGCCAACGGGAGCAGCCGTTCAGTTAGGGCGAGGGACGTGGGGTCGGCCCAATGCATGTCGTCGAGCGAAACGACGACCGGCCCCTTTGCCGCAACGCCCTGGAGCAGCTCGGTGAAGACCTCGAAGGTGCGGAACTGCAGAGATTCGGGCGAAAGAGGTTTGAGCAAAGCGGCAGCCTCGGGTTCGAGGGTGAGGCCGAGAACGGTCGCCAGGTATGGATAGGTCTCAGCGCCACGCCCGGGAAAGGCTTCCTCCGTCTTCCGGCGCAGTCTCACGCGCAGTCGAAGTTCGGGCTCGGTGGGGCTGACCCCCAGCCAGTTGCGAAGAAGATCGCGATAGGGCCAGTAGGGCAACGACTCGCCGTAGGAGACGCAGCGCCCTTCCATCCATGCGTAATCACCCGTCGCGGCCGAGCGCTGGCGGAGCTCGGCGGCGAGGCGGCTCTTGCCGATGCCGGGATCGCCGACGATGAACAGTACCGCTCCGCGGCCGGCCGCAAGCCGGTCGACGAGCTCGAGCGCCACAAGCATCTCGGCCTCGCGCCCCACCATCGGCGTCGTTGGTTCGGCCGCGCCCCGCAGGGCTGCCTCGCGTGCGCCGGTGACCGGGAAGGCGACCACGGCGTCGACCTTACCTTTGAGTTGAAGGCTGCGCGGCTGGCCCCAGTCAAAGAGGTTGACAACCTGCCGCTGGGTGACGTCCGAGACCAGGATCCCGTCGGCGGTCGCGGCGGCCTCGAGTCTCGCGGCCGTATTCACCGTGTCGCCAACCACGCTGTATTCGACGCGCTCCCCAGCCCCGACCCGCCCGGCGACGACCTCGCCGGTATGGATTCCGACCCGCATCGAGAAGCCTTCGACGCCCCAGCCGCGACGGACCTCTTCGGCGTATTCGCGAGCCGCCGCCATGATGTCGAGCCCCGCGCGAACCGCCCGCTCCGGGTCGTCCTCGTGGGCAACGGGTGCGCCGAAGAGAGCGAGTAGGCCATCACCCATCAGGCTGGTTACGGTCCCGCCGTACGCCTCGACCGCGTGGATGGCGCGGCTGATGGCGCCGCCGATTACGAGCTTCGCCTCTTCGGGGTCGAGCCGTTCGCTGAGCGCGGTCGACCCGGCGACGTCGGCGAACAAGGCCGTCACGATCCGGCGCTCGTCGCGCAGCTCAGCCATCCACGAAGATCTTAAGGATGGTGCAGCCGGGTGGGGTCCCAGAGGGCACGCGAACTTTCCTGTTTGCGGATCTTCGTGACTACACAGCGTTCGTCGAGCGTCACGGTGACCGGGCCGCCGCGGACCTCGTGGCTGCCTATCGAAAGCTGATCCGTCAGCGGATCGTGGAATCGATCGGGGCCGAGATCAAGGTCGAAGGCGATGCCATGTTCGTGGTCTTTCCATCGGCTCGCCAGGCAATTGCATGTGGCGCCGCGATCCTCAGCGACGCCGCCGTCCGCACCCAGGCCGACCCCGACCTCCCGATGCGAGTTGGCATCGGATTGCACGCAGGAGAGCCGGTGGCCCAGGACGGCGACTTCATCGGATCGGCCGTGAACGTGGCGGCGCGGATCGGCGCCGCGGCCGGCGCGGGACAGCTGCTGATCTCAGAAGTCGTGCGGGCCCTGGTTCGGACCGGCGCCCCATATCCCCTGCGCGATCGCGGGCCGGTCACGCTAAAAGGCCTCTCGGAGCCGATTCGTCTCTATGAGGTTGTCTGGAGCGACGTGTCCCCGACTGATAGCGCGGCGCTGATCGAAGGCAGCGTGATTCCTTTTCCGCAGCCTCAGCGATTGGAGGCACCCGGGTCGTCACTGGTTGGGCGCGACGACGAGCTCGCACTCTTGAGGTCCCGTGTGGCCGCGCTTTCCCCGAACCCTCCCCCTCCGGGGGAGCGCAGGGTGGGGGCCACCGGAGGCACGGTGATGATCGCCGGCGATGCCGGCATCGGCAAGTCGCGCCTGCTTCGCGAGGCGTTGTTCGGATCGGCACCCGCGCTGCTCTACGGGGCGTGCGGGCTTTCTGAAGCGCCACCACCGTACGAGCCCTTCGTGGCGATCGTCCGCAGCATCATCCGGGAGCCGCATGGCGAGGCCGCGCTGCAGGGCGTGGTCCCCGAGCTGCTGGCATTGGCACCCGAGAGCGCCGGGTCGAGGCAACAGGCGCCGGATCGAGACCGTCTCTTCGGCGCGTTTATCCGCCTGCTTCGGCAGTATGCTCGCGCGCGACCGACGGTCCTCGTTGTCGAAGACTTGCATTGGGCGGACGAGGCAACGCTGGCCATGCTCCAGTTCCTGATCGGGGAGGCGGAGCCGACGCCCTATCTGGTCGCTGCCACCTATCGAAGCGATGAGCTGCATCGCCGGCACCGCATCCGACCATTCCTGGCGGCGCTCGCGCGTCGACCTGATGTCGTCACAATTGCCCTCGCGCCGCTATCGGCGGCCCACGCCCTCGATCTGCTTCAGGGGCTTCCGACACTGAAGGCGGCGTCCGCGTCTGAAATGGAAGCGATCAACCACCGCGCTGAAGGCAACCCACTCTTCCTCGAGGAGCTGGCGGAAACACACCAGCTCGGCCGCTCCGCTGTGCCCGCCTCGGTCGCCGAGACCGTGTTACAACGGGTCGCTCGTGCCGGCGACAATGCCGGGCGTCTTCTCCAGTACCTCGCCGTGACCGGGGCCCGCGCGAATTACGACCTCCTCGAGCCGCTCATGGGCGAGGAGGCGGCGCTGCTGGAAGGCGCCCGGGCCGGCGTCGAGGAGCACCTCGTTCAGGAAGACGACGACGGGCTGTCGTTCCGGCACGCGCTGATTCGAGAAGCCATCCTCTCAGACCTGATGACTCGGGAGCGGCGTGCCTTGCACCGCAGCGTGGGCGAGGCGATGGAGCGCTTGCACAAGGACGAGCCCGAATACGCCGGCGACATTGCGCAGCACCTCGGCGCGGCCGGCCTGGCCGATCGAGCGCTCCCCTTCGCAATGACGGCCGGTGAGCGCGCGCTGCGACTTGCTGCGGCCGAAGAGGCGGCCCGCATCTACGAACACGCCGTCGAATGGTCACAGCCGTCGACGCTTGACCGTATGCGGGCGCTGGAAGGTCTTGGCCGCGCCTACGCTCGCGACCTCTTCGTGAAGAAGGCCACCGCAACCTACCAGGAGGCGCTTGACCTGGCCCGTTCGATCGGCTCGCAGGGCGATGTTGCCCGTATCACACTGCGCCGGACCTTCGTCTTGCCGTGGGGCCGAGAGGAGTACGCCTCGTGGCAGGCGTCGTGGGCGGCGGCCGAGCCGCTCGATCAGCCGGCAACGCTGGCGCGGATTGCCAGCGGCCTCGCTCGGCGGGCGTACCTCTACCTCGAGGACGATCGCGGAGCAACCTGGGTCGAGCGGGCGCTCGTCGAGGCGCGTCGCGCCGGAGGGCGGGGGCAGGAGTTGTTTGCCCTTCGCCTTCAACTCCAGTACCAGCACCGCCCCGGCTGGCAAGCAGAGGAAGAGGCCCACATCCGGGAGCAGCTCGAGCTTGCGCTCTGGGACGACGACGGCGTGCTCAGCATGTACACCGACTTCTACGTTCGTGGCTGCCGCGAGTCGGATGAGGCCGAGCGCGAGCGGATTCTGCAGACGGGCCGCGACTACGCCGACCGTCTCGCGATCCCGGAAGGGATCGTGTTTCGTTACGGGGTCGCTTGGGTCAATTGGTTGACCGGCCGCTGGGACCGCGCCCGTGCTTTGTCGGACCTGATTCGCTTTCGGTGGTCCGACGATGCGCCAGTGGTTTATCCGAGCGTGGGACCGATCGCGGCCAGCGTCGCCATCGAAATCGACGGGCCGGAGGCCGGACGGCGGCAGCTCACCGATGCCACGGCGCGTCTGCGCAAGACCGAGACCTGGAGGGCGCTGCTCTGGGCGGCGGCGCATGAGGCGAATCTGCACCTTGCGGAAGGCCGCGCTGCGGCCGTCCTCGAGAGCTTCAAGCCGATCTTTGAACCGCGACCACCGAGTCTTTACGATGTCGAAGACTTCGCGCTGGCGAGTCGCGTTGTTTTGCCGGCTGCCCTGCTGGCCGGCGATCGCCGCGTTCTCAGCCGATGGATCGACGATCCGACCGTGGCCGCTGGCGGAGCCATGTACGAGGCTGCGGTCGATCACGCGCGGGCGATCGCGGCTCTCCTCGATGGCAACCGCACCGCCGCCGACGCATCGTTCGCGCGGGCAAGCGCCGCGTACCTCGAGCGGGGCTGGCTGCTCCTCGCGCACGAACTGGCCTGGCAGTGGTCGAGGACCGGTTCGCCGGCCGCAAGCCAGGCGTTGCACGCTGCGGTAACGTTCTACGAGGCGCAGGGGGCGAAGTGGCGCCTTCGGTGGCTGGCCGAGCGGCGCGACGCAGAAGTGGGAGGGGCCTAGTGGCGAAAGATGGCAGCCTGGAGCATCTCGACATCTCGGTCTCCGACCTCGAGCGCAGTGGCGCGTTCTGGGCCGCGTTCCTGAAGGATCTGGGCTATCGCGAGTTTGCGAAATCGGCGACCGGGTGGAGCTGGACCAACGACGAGTCCACGGTCTTCCTGCTGCAGGCGGAATCCGGGTATCTCGATCCGCCCTATCACCGCAAGCGCGTCGGCCTGAATCATCTGGCGTTCAGTGTGTCCGACCCGAAGCAGGTGGATGCGATGGCCACCCGGCTCAAGGAGCGCAACATCCCGCTTCTCTACGGTGGACCTCGCACCGGGCGGACGACCTATGCGGTCTTCTTCGAAGATCCCGATCGCATCAAGATCGAAGTCGTCGCCCCACTGGCGGCACGCACCTTGGTTTCCCCTCCCCCGCTTGCGGGGGAGGGTAGGGTGGGGGCTCCGTCCGGGGGAGGGCAGGGTGGGGGCGCCGGAGGCTCGATCACTGCCACCGAAGTCATCACCTACGCCGGCGCCCTGGTCACGCTTGCGGGACTTGGCACGTTGCTCGGCACGCAATACCGGCAGCTCGGCGTCATCGGCCGGCTGGCCATACCTGGGCTGGTCGCGATCGCCGCCCTCCTGGTCGCACGCGCCCTTTCCGGCGAGCGGGCACGTGCGCGTCGCGCCCAGACCAGCCTCCTGACGCTGGCCGTCGCAGCCATCGGATTGTTCACCGGTCAGTTGCAGGCAGAGATTCTCGGCGGCCCCGACGCCGCTATCCCGCCGCAAACCGGGTATCGGATCATCCTCGTCTCTGCCCTGGTGGCGGGGATTCTCGCCGCGGTCTTCCTGGTGCGCGTGCGTGCCGGCCTGCTGGCGGCGGCGTTGAGCGTCTCGCTGCTGGTGGCAGCCATCATGTCGGTCTTGCGTTTGCAACTGGAGCATGGATGTGCGGTCGAAGCGATCTTCCTCATCACGGGTGCCATCCTGGTCGCGGCCGCCGAGTATGGCCGGCGGCAGAAGGTGTTGTGGGCAACGGAGGTGCTGGCGTTCGCGG
>DASPYG010000117.1:0-4767 GCA_035636885.1 Candidatus Nitrosopolaris sp. | reverse complement strand
TGGCCTTCACGAAGGGCAAAATTCTTTAAAAGGACTAGGTCGTTTCCGGAGAGCCAGCGCCATCCGGGCAGCGCTTCGAGCCGAGCGGCCCATGCCTTGGGGAAACCCCCGTTGGCCTGCGAGTAACGCGTGTTTGCGACCCAGTTGCCGAGGTGAACCCCCTCCTCGACGTGATCGTCCGGCACATCGGCATGCCCTTCGCGCGCGACAAACCTTTCGAGCAGGAGGAACACCGTGTCGAATTCCTCCTCCTCGGACGGCGGGGTTAGCGATGCCGGACGCTCCTTGCCGGGAGGCGGCTCACGTTGGTAATACACGGACCATGCCCACCAGCCCGGGGGTAGCTCCGATGCGAGTCGCACCCCGCGCCACTCAGATGGCTTTGAGGCCACTGGGTCGTCCGGGGCGATAACACGATCGATGAGGTCGATGCTCTTTAAGTCCCACTTCCACCGGATCCAGCGCGTGCCGTCAGCACTATCGATCGTGGTTCCCGTAGGCCACCCGAGTTCCATGAGGTGCTTCTCGTACCAGGCGACGACTTGATCAAACCCCTGCGGGCCTTCGAAGTACCGATCCAAGTGCGCACCCAAGAGGAGATTGTCATATCCATGGCCTTCCCAAGTGCCGGAGGCGCCTGAGTACACTATCCGCGCGCCGGGAGGACATAAGCGCGCCTCCGGCAGTTCGGTCACCTCGCTCTTGGCGAGTTCGCGGGTTCGATCAGGAGCCATGCCCCGCAGTGTAGGCCCGCCGCTTTGGGGGAAAGGTGGTAGCCCGTGGCGGACACTAATCGAACAAGACGAATTTGGGTTGTGGGCACAATCGTCGAACCCTGGGGCCAGCAATTGAACGCTGGCAAGGAGGATCTCAGCCTGGGCGATTGCTCGGACACGGGTACGGGCCGGCCGTCGTTGTACCTTGCATGCGGTTTCCTGGTACCAAAGCCAAGTTGCTTTTGTTCGGCGTCATGCTAGCCGTGCTTGTGATCGTTGTCAGCCTCATCTTGGTTGAGGAGCGATCCGCAGTAGTGACCTCGAGAGCCACGCAAGGACAGTTGACGCTGGGCGCTTCGCCAGATCGAATTGGGGCAGGCGAAGCCGTCAAGATAACGCTAATAATTCGCGGCCCAGCCCAGGTCATCAGCAGCTGCCAGGTACCAAACCCGGAGATCTGGGCCGTCTCGCCCAGCAACAGGCGGATTCCCTTAACACACGCTTCGCTATGTCAGAGCGGAGGCGAGGCCGATGTCGGTGACGACGAATCCCTAACTGAGAGCGTTTATTGGACCACTTCAAGAGACCTGGCACCAGGTCTCTACTCCATCCACGGCAAGCTCTCAGGATTCCCGGTGCCTTTGTTCTCCGATGAGAACCTGCCTGTCATTGCGGTGCATATCACCGGATAGTCTTGGCATGCAGCCTGACAAACGGCTTGCTCGCCATCGGCTGGCCGTAGCTACCTGCTACCGGGCAGAGAACTTCCAGACGAGCCGTCGCTTAACTCGAGCCTAGACCCAGAGCACTGAACGCGGTAATAGCCGTGGCGAACACTATTCGAACAACTGATTTGGACTACGCCGACGTTTTGTCGGTGCCCTGCTGCAGGACCTTGAGCTGAGCGGGCAATGTTCGCACTTGGCGCCGGCGCCCGCGGAGTCGGAGAGCGAGAAGCACAATCTCGTTGACCCGGCGTTCATATTCGGCGACGGTCACGCCTTCGATGGATTTGCAGATCTCACTGGCCGCGGTCTCGAGCTGATACCAGATGTCGCCTTTGCGCTCGCGAAAAAGGGGATGCTGCGAATTGATCACGACGACTTTGACTGCATCCTCGATAACGGTCTGGCTTCGGATCGCCGGGCCAAGTGGCCTGATGACGATATCCCCGAAGCCCCGGCGCTTCGCTGGGGCATTTGATACCGGATGTGACACGGGCGGATGCCCCTCCTCTGCCAGATGCGGTTGTGATGCTCGATCACCATTGGTTGGCGGTGAGATCCGGGGGCGAACTGGAGCGGTGCCCAGGAAGAGTTCAGGGCGGTCTGCCCAGCGGAGCGCCTGGCTCAATAAACGCCTTACCTGCTGAGCGACCTTGATTGCGGATTGAGGCGGCGGACTCTCGGTCTGCCTCGAGAGCTGTCGCGCGATCGGCTTCAGCAGCCGATGGAGTCGGCCCTCGATGTCGACCCAAGGTGCACTGTCCCGATCGAAGTCGCTCTTGTTGATCGTCAGCGGGACCCGAGGAATTTCAACCTCGCCGATCAACAGCGCCATTCCAGGCTCCTGGGCGGGTGTTGGGTGCCCGAAGAACTCACCATCTTTGACCAGGCGCCCCAAGCGATAGCACCGCACGCCGGGAACAAAGTCGGCGGTCCTCTTCACGGGATCGACGGTTCCGACCCAGCCACCAACGATGGTGGCGGCGGCCCGGACACGAAAATCCTTGCGGGCGATTTCTCCGAGCGACCGTGGCTTTAGCGGCGACCCATTCAGGATGATCTGGAGATCGCCTCGCTCGAGAAGCAGACGAAATGCATCGGCGAGCCGCTGGCCAACGCGCTTCAAATCAACTCTCTTATCGACTTCATCGACCCGGATTCGAACGTAACCAAGATCCTCAGCAACACGCTTGGAGACTTCCTGTAATTCGTAGGTCTTCAGTCGGCTCCGGTCACGATAGTTCGGGTCTGTGAAACGCCAGCCTATGGCGTCGCCCGGACGACTGGATTCAACCGAGAAACTGTGGCCGAGATGACCGATCGCCGCCTTGCCACCCTGTCCATACTGCCCAATCAGCTCTTTGCCGCGCTTGGCCGACTTGCCCCAACGCAGATAGCGACGCTCAAGGTCTTTCGGCCCCATGCCTTCACCGCCTTCGCTCATCACGGTGACCGCATCACCGTGAACGGCGACCTCCACTTTCATTGGCTGTCCCGGTAGGCGCGAGTCCAGAGCGTTGTCGATTAGTTCCATCAGAGCGTCCGCCGAAGATCGGTAGTTGGCAAAAAGCGTGGCCGTGATCTCGGGATCAATCCGTTCCCGAACCGTTATCCGCCCCGAGTTACCTCCCACAATCGAAGCATCGAGGAGCGCGGTCCGGCAGTCAAGGGTCAGCTCTGGACGGCAGGACGAGCTGCCAGGCTGGCCAATGTTACATCAACATCAACGGAGTGATGTATACTCCTCATATGAAACGGCTCCAGATCATGATCGAGGAAGAAGTGGACGCGGAACTAGAGCGTGCCGCACTCGAGGCGCGGACATCGAAGGCCGCCCTAATCCGGCTCTACGTGCGCGAGCGGCTGAAGCCGCTCCCCCCGCTGTCGGCCGATCCCATCGGACGGATGGCCGGTGCTGACGACTACGAGCCCGCCGCGATCGACGACGTCGTTTACCGGTGATCTTCGTCGATACGTCGTTCTGGGTGGCTCTTCGTAACCGCCGCGACAATTCTCATGACCTGGCACGAACCCTTCTAGCGAGCCACGCAGCGGAGCCACTTGTGACCAGTAATCACGTCCGCGGGGAAACCTGGACATTCCTCCGCCGGCGCGCTGGGCATCGATCGGCTGTTGATTTTCTTGATTCGATCGACCGGTCGCCGCGACTTCGAGTGGTTGTTGTCTCGGCGGATTTAGAGACGGCGGCGCTTCGTTGGCTGCGTCGCCATGACGAGCGCGAATATTCCTTTGTGGACGCTACTAGCTTTGCTCTAATGCGATCGCTGCGAATCCGGGAAGCGCTCGCTTTTGACGGCGATTTCACCGCAGCCGGATTTCGCGAGCTCCGCGACTGAGTCGGCGCTCGGCACTACCAGCCCGTCTCGTGGGACTGTATTTGAGGGAGTAGCCCGTGGCGGACACTAATCGAACAATTGAATTTGGAACGGCCGCAAAACTCTATTATTGGTGCCTAGTGCGGCCGCCGGAGCGTCCGCAATTTACGGATTCCGACGGAGCCGAGACACCCACGCATGCCCAGGCTAGGCAGCTCCGTTGCGTGCTCGATGAGCACCATCAATCGGTGGCTCGTCGGTGCATCTGACTGTATCGTGCCGGCCTCCTCGGATGAAACCTTGAGGCTGGTCAAGCCAGCGAGCTTTTACCTTGCCCGCCGAGCCTTTGACGAGTTGGGACTGGCCATGGTCTGGGGTGGCAGCATCATCTTAGGCATGGTGATCATGCTCGTACTCACGGTTGGAGGCCGGGCACTCAGTGCCTCCGCTGAGCAGACCGGCCTTGTGATCGGGGCAGGCGTTTCGTGGTTCGCGTTTGCTGGTCTATGCATTCATGCATGGCGCTACCTGATTGCTGAGTACGCTGGGCGAGTAATTGAGCGAAAGTATGTCCGCCGAATTGGCCGGACTTCATCCAAAGACGCGGCTCTCGGCCAGGCGGTTACGCCCGCGAGACGTCGCCTGTTGATGGCGCTTACTCAGAGTACGGACTGGGACTTGCTCATCCAGCTCGCGGTTGGAGCTGGTTTGACGTTTCTCACTCGGTAATCTCGAATCATCTAAGCGGTAGCTCGCTTCGGCCAGGGAATGGTCATAGCCCGTGGCGGAGACTAACGAACGCGTCTCCCCTTGAGAAGAGGTCCCAGGCGCGATAGGTCACGGTTTTAGTCGGCGATCTTGATCACCACGAAGCGGGCATCGGGAGAGAGCAGGCTCCCCACCTGGGCCAGCCCAACAAGCATCAACGGGTACGCCGTGATGATTAGAAGGGCGGCCACACGACGGGCCCGGGGCGGTTTCAAAATCAAG
>DASPYG010000116.1:0-49414 GCA_035636885.1 Candidatus Nitrosopolaris sp. | reverse complement strand
GGCATGAGAGTCGAGACTGGCGGAACCGGCAGGGGCGCCACGCTCGCGGCGCATGGGTTCGCGTTGATGGCGGAATCGCCCGCCGAGAGGAACTGGCTGGTGCCGGTGGTGCCGCAGGCCGGTGTCACATGACCCGATACTTCAGCGCCGTCGGCACAGATGGCGTTGCTCGAGCCCGCGTTCAGGCCCGCGGCACAGGCGCCGCCGCCCCCGACCCAACTCTGGCCATCCGTATAGAGCTGGACGTTGCCCAGATCGGAGTACGTTCCCGACGCGGCGTCGAAACGGGTGTGTGCATAGAAGGCGCAGCCGCCGCTTCGAGTGATCGGGTTCTGCGCGACGATGCTCCCGGCGACGTTGACCTGCCCGCCCGTGCATGAAAGTGTGGTGGCGGAGATCGCGGGTACTGATCCCGCCAGCTGCTGTGCCACTGCACGCCGGGTCACCGTAGTGTTGCTCGCCCCGAGCTCGCCGCCGAAAGAGATGGGGAGGCTCAAGGTGAGGATCACCTCCACCTCTTGCTGGTGCGCGCGATACGGATAGTTGTAGGTGGCGCTCAGGCCGCCCGCGAAAGTGTCGGTGCCCTTGTAGGGCGTCGCGCAGGTGCCGGCCGCCACGCTGAGGGCGCCGGTGCGTGTCCGCCGCGAGGCGAGGAAGTTGTCCGCCTCCGTGATGACGGCGTTGGATTTGGCCGCGTCACAACCGATGCCGATCTTCAGCGCGGAGTCGAGGGCGGTCGCGTCAGCCAGCTCCTGGACCTGGTTCTTCTGCCATTCGACCGAGCCGGCGAGGAGGATCAGCGCCGCAGAGCCGATCAGGGCGAGCAGGGCGACGGCGACGAGAACCATCACCTGGCCCGACTGCCGGGAGTTGCGCATCAAAATTCCATCCGGACGACGGACTGCGAGTCGAACGTGACCGTCGACGGCAGGCCGAGAAGGCGCGCCAGCACCGGCTGCCACTTCAACTTGAGGTCCACCACGACGCGCTGATGCCCGGATGTGCGCACATACGCCCCGTCGACGGCGGAGCACGTCGGGCAGCTCCAGCGGGGATTGGGACTGCCGGCCGTCGAATCGATCTCGTAGATGAACACGTAAACGGTGTTGTTGTTGGTGCCAGCAGCCAGCGCGATCGTCCCCGGCTGGGTCGGGTCCGCGTTCGCGGCGTAGGAGCCATAGACGGGAGCGGTGCTGATCGCGGTGGAGTCCTGGTACACGACCTGCACTCCGAGCGGGTCGAGTAGGTGAGCGCTGTTGATCAACGGGCTCAACGAGCAGGGGGTGGCCAGCGCGGTGCAGTCAGGGGCCAGCGTGTTCGAGCCGCTGTAGTACACGAGGGCCGCCTGGCGGGCGGTGTCCCGCGATGCGCCTTCGAGTAGCGAATAGAGAAGCAAGCCCCGACCCATGTCGACGGTCGCTCCGATGATGAGCAGCAGCACCGGCGCGATCAGCGCGAACTCGACGAGAGCCTGGCCTAGGCTCCCCACCACGTGGGGAGCTCCCGGCCGCGAAGCGCCCGGGTGTGGGGAGCTCGCCTTTTTCACCAGGACGTGGTCGTCTTGCTCGAGCCCGAGATCGTGACGAGGCCGCCCAGCAGGTTCAGGTCGTTGAAGCCGTAGAACACGTAGACGTCGACCTCGGACTGATACAGCGTGTTGACGGCGCCGGTGCAGTTCGCGCTGGTGCCACAGTAGACGGCGACCACGACCTGACCACCGGTGGGTGCGGTGTAATCCACGCCTTTCACGAAAGGCGGCGCATGACCGACCTGGGTTGGGCAGACGATGTTGCTGGAGACAGCAGCGAGGTCTGCGGTCACGAGGTTGCACATGGCCGCAAGCCCCGGGCCGTTGGTGGTGGCGGTCTTGCCAGACACATATCTGGCGCCATCCCGCGCGGCGTCCGAGGTGGCCACGGCGTACGAGTAACCACGCCCCAGCTCGAGGACGCCGGCCACCAGCAAGATGAGGATCGGGAGGGCGACGGCGAACTCGACGAGCGCTTGCCCGCTCCCCAGCGACCGCTGGGGTCCCCGCGCGCCAGCGCGGGAGTCCCCCCGCGCAGCGCCGGGGTGTGGCGAGAGCCGAACTCCCAGGGGATCTCGCCGCGGGCTAGCCATCGAGCTTCAACTTCCCAACGATCAAGCGAGCAAGCTCGTTCGAGCCGCGGGAAACCTGTGAAGACGGGTCGCGCTGCAGCACCAGGCCGCCCGCCAAGGCCGCGTCCTCGGGACGGGTGTCGTCGTAGTTGACCATGAGCGAAATCTTGTGGCCAAGAGTTGTCTCGACTCCGCTTCGATTCAGCGGCGCCCCGGGCACTCTGTTGTTGAGGACCAGCTCGAGACGGGTGTCGGGCACGTTCATGATGTCGCGGAAGATCGCCAGCGCGCGCCTTGCATCCGCCATCGCGGCCATCTCGGGCGGCACGACCACGATCAGGCGCTCCGCCCGCTCGATCACGACCAGGGCCGCCTCGGCAAGCGAAGTGCCGAGGTCGGCGAGAACCAGGCGGTGCCACCCGGCCGCCACGTCCAGGGCGCGGCCGGTCAGCTCGGCGTTCATCAGGTCGCCCTGCTCGGGCCGAAGCGTCCCCGGGAGGACCCCCAGGCCGATCTTGTGGTACACGATCGCGCCACGCAGGTTCTTCTCGAAGTCGGCCGGCGCGGCCTTGGACGCCCCGGCGATGGAACCCGTGGCCACGAGATCGGCAAACAGAGCCGCGTGACCGAACGGCGCCGAAAGGTCGATCAGCAGCACCTGCTTGGGGTACTTGGAAGCCAGCGCAGCAGCGGTGTTCACGGCCAGGGTGCTGACGCCGGAGCCGCCCTTGGCGGAGAAGAACGCGACGATCGGAGCCGACGACCGAGCCGCGGCCTGGGCTTCGGTGGCTGCCGCGGCCGCCATCTGCTGCTCCCACAGCTTGTCGAGGGCGATCGCCACCTTCTCGACGTCGGGACCCAGCCCCTCGAGAAGCCCATCCCGATCGAGCGTGAGCAGCGTCGACGGGGACAGGCCGCGGATGCTGGTCACGTAACGGTCGCCGGTGCGGGGGACGGGGAGGATGAGGAGGTCGCCAGGGGCAGGCCGGCGGGTCAGCAGCAGCTTGCCTGCGGCATCCGTGATCGACTGCTCGGCGACCCCCGTGGCGAGGAAGATCACAACATCGCCGCCCCGGCCGCCAAGCCGGAGGGTGTCGCTCGGGGCGAGCTGGACCGGCTGCATCCGTCGGGCCAGCGCTCGGAGGACGCCGTCGGGGAGCTCGGCGAAAACCGACGACATTTCAAGGATGCGCACGCGGAGCTGGAGGACGGACGGCGGCTCCGACGCATGCGATCCGCTCGCAGCCACCGGCTCTCCAGCATCCCCCAACCCGCGACCTTCGCGAACCTCGCGGGCGTTCAAAACGCCGATAATGTAGCAACGTCCCCCAAGATCGCCCCTTCCTTCTCAGCACTGGCTTGAGCAGCAAACCCCCGCCTGACGCCGATTCGAGACGGTCGAGCCGGCGGATGGGCGCCTCCAGGAGCGCTCCTCCCCGCACGCGCCTCGCGTCAAAAATCGATCGTGTCCTCGCCACCGCACTGGGCGGCGACCCCCGCGTGACGCTCGATGTGAAGGCTTCGGAGATGCTCGCCGACCCTGAATCGGTGGCACAGGTGATCTCGGCGGCGCTCGAGCGCGCCGGTACGGGGCTTGCGGCTCAGCTCACGATCACGGAGGCCTTCCGCCGGAGCGGTCTCGAGGCGGACCTCGTCAACTCCCTCGCAGATCCCAGTCCGGGCGTCCGGATGGCCGGCGCCAGGATTTGCGGCGCGCTTCGCCTGCCCGACGCCGTGCCCTGGCTGGCGGACCTGCTCGACGACCCGAGCTCGGCCGTCCGCGATGTGGCTGTCCGCGCCCTCGGCCAGGCGGGGGGCAGGCGGGTCGTCGAGGCGCTGATATCACGGGCCGACCGCCTGCCGCAGTATCGGGTGGCCAAGGAGCTGTCCAGGGCCGCTTCCGACATCGATCTCGAGTCGCTTCTCCGGGAAACGGGTAGCCCCAAGGCCACCGTGACTGTCTTGATGGCATGTGGATTGCGTGGAGATGCGCTGAGGACGCCCCTTCTCGTCAAAATGGCGCAGGACCGCAAATGCGATATCCAGATACGAGTGGCCGCTTGCCGAGCCGTGGCGATGATCGGTGACCCCGCGGGCGCGGATGCCATGCGCATGCTCGGTACCGATCCGGACGAGCTCGTCCGCAAGGCCGCGGTACGCGCCCGCATGCGCGTCAGTGCCTCGATGAGGCGACGGTCCGAATGAAGCTCTCCGAGCGGTTCGACCGCCGCTACCAGCAGTCGCCGATGACCGGCACGGTGCCGCCCGCGCCCGCCCCCGTCGCCGCCGCGCCAGTCGTCGCGCCTCCGTCCGTCGCACCAGCGGCGCCTGCGCCTCGGGAGGACGTGCTCACGGTCCCGACCGACCTGTCTGAGCAAGCGGCATCGCTGAGCCCGGCGCTCGCCGCCGCGAAGGCGGAGATCCACGCGCAGCTTCTCTCACATCACACCGCCCAGATCGACATCAACAACCGCGCCGGCATCCGGCGCCTTCTTCTGCAGCTCACCGAAGAACACTTCCGCTCCAAGCCACCGGCGGCGGTCGTCACCGCGGCGGACAAGGAGCGCCTGGTCGAGATCCTTTTCGACGAGGTCATCGGACTCGGACCGCTAGAGGCGTTGCTTCGAGACCCCGATGTCAGCGAGGTGATGGTCAACCGGCCGGAGCAGATCTTCGTCGAGAGGCGGGGCAAGATCGAGCTGACCACATTGGCGTTCGAAGACGAGCGCAGCCTTCGCCGCGTCATCGACCGCATCGTCTCCACCATCGGCCGCCGCGTCGACGAATCGGAGCCGATGTGTGACGCGCGTCTCAAGGACGGTTCGCGCGTCAACGTCGTCATCCCACCCGTGGCGATCTACGGCCCCTGTCTGACCATCCGCAAGTTCGGTCGCGAGGTGCTGAGCCCCGAGCAGATCATCAGCACAGGCGGCGCCACCGCCGCGATCATGGGCTACCTCGACGCGGCCGTGAAGACGCGCTTGAACATCATCGTGTCCGGCGGCACTGGCTCGGGCAAGACGACGCTGCTGAACGTTCTGTCGGGTTTCATCCCCGCCACCGAGCGCATCGTCACGTGCGAGGATGCGGCCGAGCTGCGGCTCCGGCAGGTCCACGTGATCAGCCTCGAGTCGAAGCCGCAGAACGTCGAGGGCAGGGGCGCGATCTCGATCCGCGACCTGGTGCGGAACTGCCTTCGCATGAGGCCCGACCGCATCGTGGTCGGCGAGTGCCGTGGGCCGGAGGCGCTGGACATGCTGCAGGCGATGAACACCGGCCACGACGGGTCGATGAGCACGCTGCACGCAAACAATCCACGCGATGCGGTGAACCGGCTCGAGACGCTCGTGCTCCTTGCCGGCACCGAGCTTCCGTCGAGAGCGATTCGCAGCCAGATCGCGTCCGCCATCAACGTCATCGTGCAGACCGAGAGGCTGCGCGGCGGCGCCCGCAAGGTGGTCAGCGTCGCCGAGGTGCTCGGCCTTGTCGATGGCGAGCTCGCTCTTCAGGAGCTGTTTGCATACCGGCAGGTGGGCATCACGCCGGACGGGCGGGCGGTCGGCTATCACACCGCCACCGGAGCGCGATCAGCTCAGCTGCATCACTTCCGCTCCAACGGCGTCGAGCTCGCCGAGGAGATGTTCGTGCCGGTGGCGCAGCCGCCCGCGGAGCAGCTCTACTGAGATGGACCTGAAGGACGAGGCGGGCGACCCAAACCCGCCGGCGCAGCCCATTCCAATGCCGAACGGAGAACCGCTGCTGTCCGCGGTGGCCCGCGAAGACCTGCTCGCGGATTTCGGCCACCAGCTGCGCAATGAGCTCAACGCGATCGTCAGTGCGGCGAGCATGCTGTCCGCGACCGCAACCACGAGCGAGCAGCGCGAGCTCTCGGCCATCGTCGAGACGGGGGCGAATCGCGTCGCAAGGCTCCTTGACGACATCCTCGACGCCGCGGTAATTCAGAGCGGCGAATTCGAGCTGGCCCTGCATCCATTCGACGTTCGCGCCAGCGTCGAGTCGTGTCTCGGCATGGTCGTCGAGGAGGCAGGCGGCAAGAGCCTGGAGCTCTCGTTCCGCGCCGAGCCTGACGTTCCCAGCGTCATCATCGGCGACTCGCGCCGCATCGAGCAGGTGATGCTCGCGCTGCTTCATGGCGGAATCGAGCGGACTGAGCGCGGCGGCATCGGCGTCGACCTCAGCTGCCACTCACGCGGCGACCTGATCGAACTTCGCTTCCGCGTCCGCGACACTGGTCGAGGCGTACCGGCCAGGATCCTTCGCAGCGGTCTCGGCGGTGACATCGGTTCGGAAGCGCAACTTGACGTGCCCGGCGACGCGCTGGCAATCGTCAGCCTGTCGATCTGCCGCCGGCTGGTCGAGATGATGGATGGCGAGCTGCGGGTCGAGCAGGGCGGCGTCGAAAAGGGGCCGGATGCGGGCACGACTTTCGAATTCACGATCCTGACCCAGGTCATGCACGCGCCCGTCGCCGTCTCGCAGCGGACGTTGGAGGGGATGCGGGTGCTGGTGATCGCGGCGGACGCGACCGAACGACGCGTGATGGCCCTCCAGACCGAGCTCTGGGGAGCGCCGGCAACGGTCGCGAACGTCGCTGACGCGCTGGCGCTGGTGCAGGCGGGCCAGCCGTTCGACATCGCGATCGTCGAGCACCGCCGCCCCGCCATCGACGGCCTGTCGCTTTCGATCGCCCTGCGCTCGCTGCGCTCGCCGGCCCAGCTGCCGATCGTCCTCATCACCGCCGCGACTCCCGGTCCGGAGGAGGCTGGAGCCGCGGACAGCGGGGTCGTGCAGGCGACGCTCACCAAGCCTGTTCCCCCGCACAAGCTGCACGACGTCATGTCCCAGGTGGGAACGCACCAGGAGGTCGCGCCCGAATCGCACCCCGAGGTCCCGCCAGGCGTGTTGAAGGTGCTCGTCGCGGAGGACAATCCGCTGAACCAGAACACGCTTCGGCGCCTGGTCGGCAAGCTCGGCCATCACGTCGACGTCGTCTCGAATGGCCGCGAGGCTGTGGCGGCCGTCGCAAGGGAGCAATACGACGCGGTGCTCATGGATGTTCTGATGCCGGAGATGGACGGGCTGCAAGCGGCCGAGGCAATCGTTCGCCGCTGGCCCCGCGGCACCCGCCCGCGGCTCGTCGCCCTCACCGCGATGGCGGCCCCAGGCGACCAGGATCGATGCCTCAGGGCGGGGTTCGACGACTACATGAGCAAGCCGATCCACCTCGACGAGCTGTCGGAGACGCTCAGCGCGGCCGCCGGCTGGCGCGCCACTCCCAAAGGTATGTAGGGCCGGTTTCCGGCTCTAGTTGCCGAGGCGGCTGTCGAGGCGATCAGACCTGTCTTCGCGGATGGCCCGCCGCGAGGCGCGGGCCTCGAGGAAGACGACCACCAGCACGATGACTCCGCCGATGACCATCAGGCCGCCCAGCATCTCGCCTTCGATGCCGCGCGGCTGGAGAACTATCTGGATCATGGCCGACCCGAACACCAGGATGTAGCTGAGCCCCAGCAGCCGCACCCGCGGGGCGACGCTGGCGCTGTCCTCGCCGCGCCACGGCCGCCGCCCGATGATCAGCAGGTACGCGCCCATGATGAGGGCGAGCCCGGCGAGCACCAGGGAGACGAGCTGAACCAACGCTGTAGTTTCGGCCGGCATTTGCGCCAGAGATACTAACGGCGCGGCCAGACGAATTCCCCGACATGGCTCGCTTCGCTCTGGCGCCACGGCCTGTGAGCTCGTGGGTCTTCATACAATCGACACCCATGTCTCGCACCGAGCCGATCAAGGCCGTCCGCGGCGTTCGCGACATCCTTCCGCGCGATCGCCCGCTGTGGCGCGCCGCCGAGCGCGCTGCAGCCGAGGTGGCGACAAGGTTCGCTTACCAGGAGATGGTCACCCCGATCATCGAGCGTGTCGAGCTCATCGAACGGGTCGGCGAGGACACCGACGCCATCGCCAAAGAGCTGTACAGGTTCGAGGACCGCGGCGGCCGCCAGCTTGCGCTCCGACCCGAGGCCACCGCAGGTGTCGTCCGCGCTTATTTCGAAGGCGGTCTCAACCAGGGCCCGCAGCCCGCGCGGCTGTATCTGTTCGGTCCCATGTTCCGGTATGACCGCCCGCAGAAGGGCCGCTATCGCCAGTTCCATCAGTTCGACATCGAGGCGATCGGGTCGGCAAGCGCGGCGCTCGACGCCGAGGTCATCGAGATCGCGGCCGGCTGGCTGCACGAATCGGGGATAGCCGAGCTGAAGCTCGAGCTCAACTCGATCGGTGACAGCGTTTGCCGGCCGGCTTATCTCGATCGCCTACGCGAGTACTACCGGCCGCTGAAGGAGCAGCTGCACCCTGATTGCCAGCGACGGCTCGAGACCAACCCGTTGCGACTTCTCGACTGCAAAGTTCCGCAGTGCCAGCCACTCAAGGCCGCCGCGCCGCGGATCACGGACCACCTGTGCGATCCGTGTGCGCTGGCATGGGCCCAGGTGCGGCGCCTCGTCGAGGCGGCCGGCATCGAGTACATCCACAGCCCCTACCTCGTGCGCGGCCTCGACTACTACACCCGCACCGTGTTCGAGTTCTATCCGGCCGGCGCGTCAGGCCAGCAGGATGCACTCGCTTCAGGTGGCCGCTACGACGGACTCGCCGAAGCCGAAGGCTGGCCGCCGACTCCCGGCGTGGGATTCGCGGGAGGGTTCGACCGGGTGGTCGAGGTTTTGGCAGCGAGCGGGGTGGAGGTGGTCGCGGCGCCGGCGGCGGAGGTTGCGGTGCTCGCGGATGCCGGCCTCGACGTCGAGGCCGCGAATGTTGCGCGCATCTGCCGCACCGTGCGAAGCGTCGCCGTCGACTATGAGGCGAAAAGCCTGTCGGCCAAGATGCGCGCGGCGGCGAAGCTGGGCGCGCGGTGGGTGCTGCTTTTGAGCGCTGACGAAGCCGCTCGACGCGTAGCCCGCCTGCGGGACATGGCGAGCGGGGAGCAGGCCGAGGTGGCATGGGACCAGCTCCCCGAGCGCCTGGCATGAGCGGGTTCACGGCTCCGCATTGCGGCTCGATCCGGGCGACCGACGCGGGCCGTGAGGTAGAGCTCTACGGCTGGGTCGCGCGCCGCCGCGACCACGGCGGGTTGATCTTCATCGACCTTCGCGACCGCTGGGGCGATGTGCAGGTGGTGTTCAATCCAACCGCCGCGCCGCAGGCGCACCAGGCCGCGTCGGAGCTGCGTTCGGAGTTCGTGGTGCGAGTCAAGGGCGCCGTCGGCCGCAGGCCCCAAGGCAACGAAAACCCGCGAATGGCTACCGGCGAGGTCGAGGTCACCGCTTCGGAGCTCGAGGTCTTGTCCACCGCGAAGACGCCGCCGTTCCAGATCGAAGACGAGGTCGAGGCCGATGAGGCGACGCGCCTCAAGTATCGCTACCTGGATCTGCGGCGGCCGCGCATGCAGCGGATGCTGGAGATGCGCCATCGCGTGGTGAAAGCGATGCATCGCTACATGGACGAGCGCGAGTTCGTCGAGGTCGAGACGCCGATGCTGCTGAAGGGCACGCCGGAGGGCTCTCGCGACTTCATCGTGCCGTCCCGGCTGCATCCCGGAAACTTCTTCGCCCTCCCTCAGTCACCGCAGCAGCTGAAGCAGCTGCTCATGGTCGCGGGCGTGGGTCGCTACTACCAGATCGCTCGATGCCTGCGCGACGAGGACCTGCGCGCGGATCGCGTGGTCGAGATCACGCAGCTCGACGTCGAGATGTCCTTCTGCACCGAAGAGGACGTGCTCACGCTCATCGAGGGGTTGTGGGTGCAGGTCTGGAAGGACGTGCTGGGCGTTGACATCGCGGCTCCACTCCCGCGGCTGGACATGCAGGAGTCGCTGCTGAGATACGGGACCGACAAGCCAGACCTCCGGTACGAGCTCGAGATCACAGATGTGAGCGACGCCCTCCGCGAAACCAACGCGACCATCCTTCGATCTGCGCTCGCGGAGGGCGGCGTCGTGCGCTGCCTCGCCGTGCCCGGCGGCCGCGACATGTCGCGCCGTGAGCTCGACGAGCTTGCGTTGATCGCAAGGGGAGCGGGCGCGAAAGGACTCGCGTGGCTGCCGGGTCCGCTCGACAGGCACCTGAGCGAAGGCGAGCTGGCGGCGATTCGAACATCGGCAGGGGCTGGGGACCAGGACCTCGTCTTCATGGTCGCCGACCGCCGCCGCAAGGCCGAGACGGTGATGGGACTTCTCCGCCGCGAGATAGCTCGGCGCCGCAACCTGATCCGTGAAGGCGAGTGGAAGTTCACGTGGATCTATCCCATGTACCTGTTCGAAGAAGACGACCAGGGCAGGCTCACGTACGGCCACCATCCGTTCACCTCGCCATGGCCGCAGGACATGCATCTGATCGACACGCAGCCATACGCGGTGCGTGCTCGCGCGTACGACTGCGTTCTCAACGGCGTCGAGATCGCGGGCGGGAGCATCCGCATTCATCAGCGGGCGCTGCAGGAGCGCGTGTTCGAGATCCTGGGCATGAGCCGAGAGCGGATCCAGGAGCAGTTCGGGCACCTGCTCGATGCCTTCGAGTACGGGGTTCCGCCGCACGGTGGCATCGCGTCCGGCATCGACCGCCTGATGATGGCCATGAACCGCACCGACAACATCCGCGACGTCGTCCCGTTTCCAAAGACGCAGAGTCACCAGGACCTCATGCTCGGCGCCCCGAGCCCGGTCGACCCCGAGCTGTTGAAGGAGCTGCATATCAAGGTCGTGCCACCCGACAAATCGGATCGGTAGTGTGGGTTGGCTTCCCGAAGGGGCGCGGCCGGTGCCTCCCGCGACTGCGTCGCGGGGACCCAGAGGACGCTTTTCTATCGGCTTCGGTCCGTCCGTAGAATGATTGAGCTTCCAACGGGGCGCGTGCGCGTGCTGGCTGCCCAACAGACGAAGATTAGGGACCCCGGAGTCCGGATAGCCGACCAAATGCCCGCACGAGAGCCCACGAAGTCTTCGATTTCGCGGGGGCCCCTCAGACGGGACTTGGAAAGCCAAGGCAGGGGACCCACCTGAGCTCGCTCAGGACAACCCACCGCCGCGTCCCGGAGGGAGCCTCTTGCCGACGGTCCTGAACTATGTGCCGCCAGGGTTGGTGGTGTCGGTCCTGGCCGTGCTCGTCGTCTCGCAGCTCTTCTATGCGTTCCTGCCCTACCGCCGCCGTGCATACCTGCCGATCCTCTTGATGACCGCGATCGGATTCGGCCTTGGCCAGCTGTGGGACTACCTCGGGCTTCCCTCGCTGCGTATGGGCCAGGCCGACATCCTTCCGGCCCTCGTCTTCGCTCTGCTGCTGCAGCCGCTCGCTCGTTTTGTACCGCGGCCCGAGCGCCAGCCCAAGGAGCCGGCAACCTCGGACGCCGTCGAGCATCCGCGCACTTAAGATTGCGGATGCATAGCGTGTTTGCGGTCGCGTCATAGGGGGTATTCAGCAGGTGCAGGACTTCATGTGGTTGGCGTTTGGGATCGCCGCCCTCGTGGTGGCGCTCGCCTTTGCCGCACTCTTGCTGCGGCTGCGCCGAACCCTGGGTGCTGTTGAAGAGCTGCTGGAGACCACGAACGAAGAGATGAAGGAGACGCTGCCAGAGGTGCGACAGACGATCGGCAACGTCAACGACATCACGGCCGGGGTCAACGTCGGGCTCCGGACGGCGGGGAGCGGTGCTGCGGCGTTGGGTCGTGGCATCAAGGCCGCCGTATACGGCGCGAGGGTGGCGGGCAGGAGCTTATTTCGCCAAGTATTAGGAGGTTAGCTGTGGCCGAAGGAAATAACGGCGGCGGCGGCGGCGGTTTCGGCTGGTTCGTGCTGGGCGGACTCATCGGTCTCGTGGCGGGCGCTTACATCGCCTCTGGCCCGGGTCGCGGCCAGGTCGACACTCTCAGAAGCAAGACGATCGAGCTGTCGGGCAGCGAGCCCGTGCAGAGGGCGAAGGATGCGGCGCAAAAGGCGCGGCAGATGGTCACCGACCCCGATCACCCGGTGGGCAAGGCGATCCAGGACGGAGTTGCGGCGGCGAAGCGCAAGCGCGAGGAGCTGGAGGCCGCGGCAACCCGCAAGATGCAGCAGATCAACGGCGAGGAATCCAAGTAAGCGAACGTGGCAAAGCGCGATCTGGCGGAGCTGAAGATCCCAGCCTCGACGGCTTTCATTCCGGTCGCCAAGCGGGTGGCGGTCACGCTCGGGGGTCAGCTGGGCCTCAGCCTCGTCGACCTCGACGAGCTGGCCATCGCGTTGACGCAGGCCTGTGATTCCGCGATCAATGCCGCTCGCAACCTCGACGCGCCGGCCGAGCTCAAGCTGAACTACTTCGCGACCAACCGCGCCCTGGTCGTCGATGTCGACCTGGTGTCAGCGGAAGGCCACGCGATGGCGCTCTCGGCGAGGCCGGTGGTCGAGGTCGACGCGGAGCTTCAGCGGCTCGCTTACGAAATGATCCGCTGCTTCGTGGACGACTTCCGGCCGGAGGTCGAGCCACTCACCGGACACGTCCGGTTCCGCATGGTCAAGTACCTGGCTTCCTGAGCGCCTCAAACTAGAGCCATTGGCTGCCAAGCAGCGGCCGTCCCGCGAGGAGCTGCGGGCGCTCCACCGTCGCTACAAAGAGACCACGGACCCCGCAGAGCGCGATCGCATTCGCGCGCAGCTCGTTGACGCCTATCGCGACTTCGTCTATTTCCTGGCGCGCAAGTTTCAGAACCGCGGTGAGCCTCTCGACGATATCGTCCAGGTGGGCTACCTGGGGCTGATCAAGGCAATCGATCGCTTCGACCCCGACCTCGGCTTCGAGTTCACGACCTTCGCCACGCTCACCGTTGCCGGCGAGATCAAGCGCCACTTCCGAGACAAGGGCACGGCGATCCGTTTCCCTCGGCGCCTGCAGGAGCTTCACCAGTCTGTCGTCCGCATCAACGAGGAGATGAAGAATCAGCTCGGCCGCGAGCCCACTGTCGCGGAGCTGGCCGACCGATTGGGGGTCACGCCGGACGACGTGACAGAGGCGATCGAGATCGGCCCGGCCTACGTGCCGCTGTCGCTCGACCAGCCGATCGGCTCCAGCGACGGCCAGGATGCGCGTGCCATCGCCGACCAGATCGGCTCAGCCGATCCGGAGCTCGACCGCGTCGAGATGCGCGATGTGCTGAACCGCGCCATGGAGCACCTGACTCCGCGCGAGCGCGCGATCATGGCCATGCGGTTCTACGAGCAGATGTCGCAGTCGGAGATCGCGCGACGGCTGGGTATCAGCCAGATGCACGTGTCGCGGCTGCAGCGCGCGGCCCTCGAGCAGCTGCGCAAATACGTGCCTCAGGAAAGCGCGTAACCGCTTGGCACTCATCGAGTCACGGGCGCCAGCCGATCCTGTGATCTTATTTCGGCGCTGGTTCCGCGACGCCGCTCGCAAAGGCGCACTGCAGCCGGACGCCATGGCGCTGGCCACGGCCGACGAGCGCGGGGCACCGTCGGTGCGCATGGTGCTGTTCAAGGGTCTCGACGATGATCGGTTCCTCTTCTACTCGAACTACGAGAGCCGCAAGGGGCGCGACCTGTCAGCCAACAATCGCGCCGCCGCCGTCTTCCACTGGCCGGTCGTGCGCCACCAGGTCAGGGTGTCGGGCAGGGTCCGCCGTGTGCCTCGCGCCGAGTCTGCCGCTTACTTCCACTCCCGTCCGCGCGGCGCGCAGCTCTCAGCCCTGGCGTCGCGGCAGAGTCGTGTCGTGCCTTCACGCGCGGTGCTCGAGAAGGCGGTGGCGGACCTCGACCGGCGATACCCAGGCACCGTGCCGCTTGGGCCTGACTGGGGCGGCTATGCGCTGCGGCCAGACTGGATCGAGTTCTGGGAGAACCGCGCCGATCGCCTGCACGATCGTCTCCGCTACGTCCGCCGGCGCGGAGGCGGTTGGCGGCTGGAGCGCCTCGCCCCTTAAGCTAATTCAGCCCCGTATGACCGGGAACGAGATCCGCAGGCGTTTTCTAGAGCATTTCGCGAGTCGGGAGCATCTGGTCCTTCCCAGCGCGCCGCTGGTTCCGCAGGGAGACCCGAGCACGCTCTTCATCTCGGCCGGAATGCAGCCTCTCAAGCCTTACTACCTGGGTTTGAGCCAACCGCCCGCGCCCCGGCTCGCCACGTGTCAGAAATGCCTTCGCACTGGCGACATCGAGGAGGTGGGGAAGACCGACCGCCACCACACATTCTTCGAGATGCTCGGCAACTTCGCCCCCACCGGCGACTACTTCAAGGAGACGGCGATCCCGCTCGCGTGGGAGCTCGTGACGAAGGGCTTCAACATGCCCACCGAACGACTGCGCGTGACCATTCACCCGACCGACGACGAAGCCCACGACATCTGGATGAAGCAGCCGGGGATGAAGGCAGAGCACATCACGCGGCTGGAGGACAACTGGTGGGGGCTGGGTTCCGGTCCATGCGGGCCGGACTCCGAGATCTGGTGGGACCGCGGCAAAGAGGTGGGGTGCGGTCGCGACGACTGCGACCCCGACCACTGCGATCGCTTCACGGAATTCTGGAACCTGGTGTTCCCGCAGTACGACCAGCGCGGGCCGATCGCCGGCACTTCCGGCGAGGCTGTCCGTCGTGGGGTGGCCGACGGGAGCCTCGTCCCACTCGCGCGGCCCGCGATCGACACCGGCATGGGCCTCGAGCGGATCGCATACATCCTCCAGGGCAAGACCCACGTTTTCGAGACGGATATTTTTCTGCCGATCATCGATCACATTCGCGAGCTCTCCGAAAAGCAGTCGACGTTCTCGGAAAGGATCGTTGCTGACCACGTGCGCGCCGCCGCCTTCGTGATGCTCGACGGCGTCGTGCCGAGCAACGAAGGGCGAGGGTACGTGCTGCGGCGGCTGATTCGCAGAGCCACGCTTCACGCCGAGCGCCTGGCCATGCGGTCGGAGGTCGGGCAGCTCGTCGACTCTGTCGCCGCCGTGATGAGCGAGCCCTACCCCGACCTTAAGAACCGGGCCGATGTGATTCGGGCTGGCATCGACCAAGAGGCGGCTCGATTCCAGCGCACTCTCAAGGACGGAATGGAGCGATTCGAGCGAATCGTCGCCAAGCACCCGAAGGTGATTTCGGGGGCTGACGCCTTTCTACTCCACGACACCTACGGCTTTCCCATTGATCTGACCCTGGAGCTCGCTGCGGAGCGTGGCCTCTCTGTGGACGTATTCGGTTTCAACTCGGCGATGGCCGAGCAGAGGCAGCGGTCGCGCAAGGAGCTGCCGAATCGTTGGGAGCTCGCGGCGGACTTACCCAGGTCAGAGTTCACCGGTTACGAGGAGCTCGAAACGCAGACGTCAGTCGTCGGCATATGGAAGGATGGCAAACCCGTCGACCGAGCCTCGGAAGGCGACGACGTCGAGGTGTTCCTCCAGCGCACACCTTTCTATGCGGAGTCGGGCGGTCAGATCGGGGACACGGGCACGATTACAACTCCGAGCGGAGTCGTGCGCGTGGAGGACACCCAGAAGCCCGCCGACGGCGTGATCGCGCATCTCGGGTCCGTCACCACAGGCGAGGTGAAGGTAGCGGAGCAGGCGACCGCGAGCGTGGACGCCTGGCGACGGCGCCAGATAGCGCGGCATCACTCCGCAACGCACCTGCTGCACAAGGCGCTGCGGGAGGAGCTTGGCGAACAGGTCGTCCAGAAAGGCTCTTGGGTGGGGCCAGAGCACACGACATTCGACGTCCCCTTGAGCCGCGCCATCAGAGAGGACGAGCTCGAACACATCAACGGGCGGGTGATGGAAAAGGTTCGCGAAGCCCTGCCGTTCCACGAGAGTCGCAAGGCATACAAGGACGCGGTGGCACAGGGCGCCATGCACCTGTTCGATGAGAAGTATGGTGACGTGGTCCGGGTGGTGTGCTTCGGGGACTGGACCTGCGAACTGTGCGGTGGGACGCACGTTGTGAACACGGCGGATATCGGGCCGGTTGTGATCGTTTCTGAGTCGAGCATCGGCTCGGGGCTGCGTCGCATCGACATGGTGGCAGGCGAAGCCGCAGAAGACCTCGTCCATCGCCAGCGCAGCTTGATTTCGTCGCTGGCGCGATCGTTCAACGCTCCGGCCGACCAGCTGCCCGGGCGCGTCCATAACCTGCGCGCCCAGCTGAAAGACGCGGAGCGCAGGCTCAAGGCGCTGTCCGAGCAGCTCCGCTCGGCCAAGGTTAAAGGCGGCAACGGACTTGCCGTCAAGAGTGGCAAAGTGCCGTTCGTGACCGAGACCGTGGACGCCTCCAGCCCCGACGAGCTGGCCGCGTATGCCGACCGGTACCTCGAGATGGTGAAGTCCGGCGTCGTAACCGTTGTGGCCGGCAACCAGTTTGTCATCAAGGTGTCCAAGGATCTGACGCCTGAATACGATGCCGCCCACCTGGCGTCGCTGCTGGGCAAGGGTGGAGGCAGGCCGCACCTCGCCCGCGGAACCCTCAACGGCACCGCCGAAGAGGCGTTTCACCGTCTCGAAGAAGCATTGAAATGACCAAATTCAAGTTCCTGCGCAAGCGCAGCGACTACTACCGCCACTTCACGGTGCTGGACATCGGCACCGACCTCATCAAGGTGCTGGTCGTTCGCCGCGACGGGCTGGACGGCGAGGTTCTCGGCGTCGGGCGCGAGCCCCAGGCGCCGGCCGCGATGTCAGGCGGGGCCATCGCCGACCTCGAGTCCGTGATCCAGTCCTGCAACCGCGCGCTCGAAGCCGCCGAGGACATGGCCAAGACGGTCCCGGGCCAGGTCGTGGTCGGTATCGCGGGCGAGCTCATCAAGGGCTTCTCGTCGACGATCGCCTACCCCAGAGAGGATTCCAAGGGCCGCGTGCGGGGCGGCGAGGTGTCGGCCATGCTCCAGATGGTCCAGCGCCGCGCGCTCCGCGAGGCGCAGCACCTGCTGGAGCTCGAGCGGAGCTACGGACAGCTCGAGGCACGCCTGGTCCACTCGGCGATCACCAACATCCGCGTCGACGGCTACCCGGTCACCAACCCGGTGGGCTTCACGGGCAAGAACCTCGAGATCACGGTTTTCAACACGTTCGCGCCGATGACCCACATCGACGCCATCGACACCGTGGTCCGCGAGCTCGACCTCGAGCTGGCGGCGGCGGTCGCCCAGCCCTACGCGCTGGCCCGTGCCTGCGCGAGCGAGGAAACCTGGGCAGAGGGCGGCATCTTCGTCGACGTCGGCGGGGGCACCACCGACGTCGCACTGCTGCGCGATGGCGGCGTCGAGGGCACGCGAATGTTCAACCTCGGCGGCCGAGCCTTCACGCGCCGGCTCGCTCTCGCGTTCGGCCTCAGCTATGAGGAGGCCGAAGCGCGGAAGCTCCGCCATTCGGAAGGACTCCTCTCCGCCGAGCAGCATCGCCAGGTGTCCGAGCTGCTGAGCGCCGACGCCGAGGTGCTGCTCCAGGGCCTGGCCATCAGCCTCAAGGAGCTCTCGCGAGGCGAGCGGCTCCCGAACAACATCTATCTATGTGGCGGCGGCAGCCTGCTGCCGGAGCTCACGCTCGAGATGGTCAAGAACAACTGGGCGGCGGGCCTGCCGTTCCCGCGCGAGCCGCACATCCGCCACCTCGTGCCGCCTGACGTGCGCAACCTCACCGACTCCACCGGCCAGCTTTCGAGCCCGCAGGACATCGCCCCGATGGGCCTGGCCAACCATGCTTTGAGGACCGAAGCCGAGGACCGCGCCCGTATGAACACAGTCATGCGTCGGGTCCTAAGCGGTATAAAGGTATGAATCCCGCCTCGCCAGGAGACTTGTAAACGCCATGGCAACCGATCCCATCTACGTCGAGACAGAGGAAGAGATACCGGAGGTCGTCGAGCGACTTCGCCGCTATCGCGGAGACGAAACCATGCTCGTGCTGCCGATGCGTTCGCGGATCGGGCAGAGCCGCTTCAACTTCCAGCTCCTGCGCAACTACGCCGCTCGCATGGGCAAGCGGGTCACGGTCGTGTGCGACGACCCGGCTGTCCAGAAGATGGCGTCCGAGAGCGGCTTTGCGGTTTATGGCGCCGTAGGGCCGTTTGGCGAGGGCATCGCTTCAGAGCCGGAGGGGCCGCCGCCGCCGCGACGTTGGTGGCAGCGGAGGTTGGCCGCCCCCGTCACGCATGTGGGCGTGGCCGCTCCGACGAAGCTGCTCACCAGGGCCGCGACCGAGATCAAGCCGGGCCGCTTCATCCTCTACGTGGCCGCGGCGACCGTCCTGCTCGTCGGCCTCGCGGGTCTCGGCATCTTCGTTCCGACCGCGTCGGTCACGCTGATCGCCCAGGCCCAGCCCTTCTCCCAGCGCGATTTCGAGATCCAGGCGCAGCCCGGCAAGGCGCCGGTCCACGTCCGCGCCAGCGTGATCTCCCGGTCGGACTCGCAGGGTTTTAAGACCACGGGCGTCAAGTCGGTGCCTCTGGCCCCGTCCATTGGGCAGGTGACGTACGACAACAAATGCAGCGCGGTAGGGCACACAAGCCCTGGAATTCTTGTGTACCGAGGCCAGCGCCTGGTCAACACCAACGGAATCGTTTTTGCTCAAACGGCGGGCGACACCATGGTCCCATGGGGGAAGTCAGTTTCTGGGGTCGTTGTCCAGGCCGTTCAAGCTGGTACACCGGGGAATGTTGGCAGCAACACAATCACGACATTCCAACCGACGAGCTTCGACTGCATGTTCGTGACCAATCCTCAGGCGACTGGCGGGGGCTCCGATCCTTCCTCGACTCCCCAGATGACCGAGACCGACTTCGATGCCGCCCGCGCACAGATGGAGCAGCAGCTCCATCAGGCGATCGCCCAGGTGCTCGCCGCCGGCGTGCAGAAGGGCGAGAAGCTCAGCGAGAGCATCGTGTACAACGCGCCCCAGTTCAACACCGACCACCAGCCCAACGACACGGTGCCCAGCTTCAGCGGCACGATGACGGTTGTCGGTGAGGGCGATTACTACGTCGATGCCGATGTGACCAAGGCATTTCAGGACTATCTCTCTCAGCGCGTGCCCAACGACCAGCAGTTGCTGACTGAGAGCGGCATCCAGGTCACGTACCGGCTGCTCAGCGCGAGCAGGGGCGGGAACCTCACGTTCGTCGGCAGCGCCACCGCGTACATCGCAGCCAAGCTCGACGAGGCCAAGATCCGCTCGCAGATCGTCGGCCGGCCGGTGCAGGGGGCAAAGCTCTACCTACAGCAGCTGGGCGTCAAGTCGGTGGTCATCAAGGAGTCGCCGATGACTCTGCCGCTGATGCCGGTCCTCTCGAGCCGCATAGCGATCCACTATGTGGTCGAGTCGAACGCACCGCCACCATCTGCAACGCCGACCGCGTCTCCGAGCCCAGCGCCGTCACCGTCTCCGTAGCGTTGCGAATCCTGGCGGTCGATCCCGGATCGAAGCGCGTGGGCCTGGCCTTGAGCGACCCGACCGAGACGATCGCGCAGCCTCTCGACACCGTCGCGGCGGAACCCGAGGCGACCCTCGCAAACCGGCTGGCGCAAGCCGCCCGCGCCCACGAGGCCGCGCGGATCATCGTCGGCCTCCCCCTGCGCCTCGATGGGTCGCACGGCCCGGAAGCCGCCGCCGCCAGGCGCCTCGCCTCACAAATCGAGCATGAGTCCGGCCTTCCGGTCGAGCTCGTGGACGAGCGGCTGACGACCGCAGCAGCCGAGCGTGCCCTCATTTCGGGCGGTGTCAAGCGCGAGCAGCGCAGAGCGGGCCTCGACCGGGTGGCGGCTACGATGTTGCTGCAGAGCCACCTCGATCACCGCCGGAGACAGAATCCTGGCTGAAGACGAAGCGCATCCACAGCACGTAACCTTGATCGACGAGGCCGGCCGCGAGCGGCAGTTCCACCTCCACGACGCGTTCGACCACGAGGGCGCCACGTACTACCTGGTGGAGAACGTCGACGATCCGTCGGAGGTTCTCCTGCTGCGTGAAGCCGCAGAAGGTCTCGAGGCCGTCGAGGGGGAGGAGTTCCAGCGCGTGATCGCGGCCCTCGAAGAGGACGCGGTCGAGTGAGAAAGCTGGTGTCGGTCCTTGTCGTAATCGCTCTGATCGGCTTCGGGACCTCCCGTGCGCTCGACTGGTGGAATTACAACTTGAACACGCCGGTCTCGCAGTCCAGCCAGCAGGTCGTCTTCCATATCGATCAGGGCGAGCTTGCGAACCAGATCAGCGAAGACCTTTACACGCAGCGGCTCATACGCGACCGAAACGCGTTCGATCTCTACGTCAGGCTCACGAACGCGGGGCCGAAGTTCGAGGCCGGAACGTTTCTCCTCAACCGCAACATGACCCTGGTGCAGATCATCGACGCCCTCGAACACGGCCGGCCCGACCAGGTTGTCGTCACGATCCCTGAGGGCTTCCCGCTCAAATTCCAGGCCCAATACGTCGAGAAGTCAGGCATCGGCACTGCCGCCGACTACCTCGCCGCCGCCAAGGACCCCGCACTCGTCGCTTCGCATGACTTCCTGGCGTCGCGACCCGCCGGCGCTGATCCTCCTCTCGAGGGCTACCTTTTCCCGGACACGTATCTCATCGACAAGAACGTTGGCGTGAAAGAGCTGGTCAAAGCCCAGCTCGACCAGTTCGGCAATGTCTTCACGCCCGCGTTGCGGCAGCAGGCGTCGCAGCCCACGGACGCTCGGCCGGCGGAGTCTGTGGAAGCGATCGTCATCCTCGCCTCGATGGTCGAGCGCGAGGCCAACAAGGATTCCGACCGTGGCAACGTCTGCAGCGTCTACTACAACCGATTGAAAGCCGGAATGCCACTGGGCGTGGACGGGACCCTCCTGTATGCGCTGGGCAGGCTCACACCCGAGCCGACCTATGCCGAGCTGCAGCTGAACAGTCCGTACAACACGCGCAAGCACGCGGGCCTGCCGCCAGGGCCGATCAGCAATCCGGGCAAGGCGGCACTGCTTGCCTGCATCAACCCGCCACAGACCAAGTACCTCTACTACTTCACTGATCCGCAGGGAACCACGCACTTCGAGACGAACCAGGCCGACTTCTGCCGCGACCTGCAGAGCCACGGCATGAGCTGCTGAAGGCGTCGTGCGACGGAGGTCCGACGCAGATTCGCGGCATCGGCGGCCGGAGCCAAGGAGAGGGTGGCGCTAGGAGGAGCGCATCGACAGATGCGTGACGACGCCGCGCCGGGTCCATCGACGCCGGCTTCAGCGCCGCGGCGCCAGCCGCCGCGCCCGGCCGCCTAGGACGCGAAGATGCAAGGAACTTCCGGCGTACGACGCCGCGTTTTTCTCCTCGGCCACGGAATCTCCTACTCCGCAAGTCCTGCCATGCACAACGCCGCGTTCCGCGAGCTCGGCATGGACTGGACCTACGAGCTCCTGGACGTTCCCTCCGACCAGCTTCCATCCGCTGTCCGCCGCTTGCGCGCGGACGACGCCGCAGGCGCGAACGTCACCATCCCCCACAAGGTCGCGGTCATCGACCACCTCGACTCCGTCGACCCCGAAGCCCTTCGTGCGCAGGCGGTCAACACGATCGCGAACGATGGCGGCCGCCTGGTCGGATCGAACACCGATGTCGCCGGTATCCAGGCGGCCATCACGGATGTTGGCCTCGAGCCGCGCGGAGCGGATGTGGTGATCCTCGGCGCCGGCGGCTCGGCGCGCGCTGCCGCGGTCGCGCTGGATGGCGCCCACATGACGTTCGTGGCCAGGCGACCCGGCGAAGTCGACTTGCCCGGCCGCGTCGTGGCCTGGGACGATCCGTCCTGGACGAAGCAAGCCCGTTCCGCCGACCTGCTGCTGAACGCAACCCCCCTCGGAAGGCGCGACGAGATGCCGCTGCGGCCGAATGCGCTGCCTCGCGAGGGAGCGGTCATCGACCTCGTCTATGTGAAGGGAGGCACACCGCTGGTCCGCAAGGCCCGGTCGCTCAGGCTGCCGACCGCGGATGGGTGGGTGATCCTTCTCGCCCAGGGCGCTCGCTCGTTTGAGATCTGGACCGGAAAACCCGCGCCGCTGGAGGCCATGCGCCAAACTCTCCCGCAATGAATCTGGTCTTCGACACGAACCACGTGCTCACGGCGATTGGCTCGGCCGTGGTCGGATTCGCCGGCGGCTGGCTCGTGCGCTGGGGCTCGGTCAAGCTGGCGATCCTGGAGGAGCTCGAGCCCGGCCACAAGGGGTGGCAGGTCTGGGGCCCGCCGATCGTTTCGGCGCTGGTGTTCGCCGCCTTCGGTTTCGAGCTTGGACCGGGCTGGCTGCTGGTCGCGCGAAGCGTTTTCGCGCTGGTGCTGGTGCAGGTCATCTTCTTCGACTTCGAGCACCGGTTGATCCTCGACCGCGTGATCTTTCCTTCCATGGGTCTTGCCCTCGCCTACAGCGTCCTCACGCATCCGCCGAACCAGTGGTGGTACGGGCTCGCGACCGGGGTCGCGGCCGGCCTGCTGTTCTTGTTGCTGGCGCTGGCCGGAGCCCTCATCTTCAAGGCGGAAGCGCTCGGTTTTGGCGACGTCAAGTTCGCCGCGTTCATGGGCCTCCTGCTCGGCCCTCTGCCGACGATCCAGGCGCTGTTCTACGGGGTGTTCGTCGCCGGGGTGGTGTCGATCGCAATCATCATCTGGAGGCGTTCGATGAAAGGGACGATCGCGTACGGCCCCTATCTTGCAGCGGGCACGCTGATCGTCCTGTTCCAAATGCGATAGCGTAGGCGCCGCGATGTCCGAGCTCCTACCCGGGGAAAACCTGGTCCTCAAGACCCACCAGCACTGGATCGTGCTGGTGAAGGCGCTGGTGATCCCGGTGGTCGTGCTGATCGTCGCGGCCGTCGTCGACTTCACTGTGAAGTCGGGCACCGGCATCCCTCACTTCCGCACCATCGTCACGCTGGCTGCGGTCGCGATCGCACTGCTCTGGTTGATCGTGGTGTGGATAAGGTGGCAGTCGGTCGCGTACACGCTGACCGATCAGCGCATCAAGATCGAGTCCGGCGTGTTCGGCCGGGCTTCGAAGATCATCCCCATCGACCGCATCCAGGACTGCACCACCAAGCAGACGCTTTTTGGACGGATGCTCGGGTACGGGCGGGTGGAGGTCGACGCAGCCGGCGCGCAGGGCGCAGAGGTGCTCGACCATCTGCCGCAGCCAGGCACGTTTCGCGACCAGGTCTTCGTGCAGTCCGAGCGCCGGCGGGGCGGCGCACCGAGCGCTCCGGCGCCGGTGAATCCAAGCGGCGTCTAGCCAGCTGCAAACACTCGCCCTCGTCGGCTTCATGGGTGCGGGGAAGACGGTTGTCGGTGCGCTCGTGGCCCAGCGATCCCAGTCCGCCTTCCACGACCTGGACATGATGATCGAGGACCACGCGGGCATGGCCATCTCAGACCTCTTCGCCACGGGCAGCGAGTCTGTTTTCAGGACCATCGAAGCCGAGCTCCTGCCCAAAGCCCTGGAGCCGGGCGCCGTCGTCGCTCTCGGAGGTGGCACTCCGATGGACGACAAGAACTGGGATCTGATTCGAAGCCGCGCCGAGACGGTCTACCTGGAGGCGTCGTTCGACACGCTCTGGTCGCGCATCAGCGAGGGGGGCACGCGTCCGCTGGTATCCGGCAGGTCGCGGGCGCAGCTGGCCGCGCTCCTCGACACGCGGCGGTCGCGGTACAAGGAAGCCGACCACACCGTCGACGCCAATCGCACGCTGGACGCGATCGCCACCGAGGTGCTCAGCCTTTGGTCCGCCTGATCGTCGACTCGGCGCGCGGCAGCTACCCGGTCATCATCGGCACCGGCGTCCACCGCGAGCTCCGCAACGTCGTGCGCCGGTTGGATCCGTCTTCGGCGGTGATCGTCGCCGATTCCAATGTGCGCTCGTGGGCTCACAAGGTGGCCAAGGCGGTGAAGCCGACGGGCGTCCGGCCTTCGATCTACGTGGTCCGAGCGGGCGAGCGCTCGAAATCGATGAGCGCGCTGCACGACGTGCTCGCGTTCTTCGAGCGGCGGAACATCGACCGCGCCGGCATTGTCATCGCCGTGGGTGGTGGCACGGTCGGCGACCTCGCGGGCTTCGCCGCGTCGGTCTGGCTGCGCGGCATCCGGCTCGTGTCCGTCCCAACGACTCTTCTGGCGATGGTCGACTCCAGCATCGGCGGCAAAACCGGAATCAACGGGACCCGCTCGAAAAACGCGATCGGCACGTTCTGGCCGCCGTCGGCAGTTGTGGCCGACATGGGCTGCCTGGAAACGCTCCCCGCGACCAGCTATCGGGACGCATTCGCCGAGGTTGTAAAGTACGGCGTCGCGATGGACCGGGGGATCTTCGATCTGCTTAAGGAGCAGCGGCCGCAGCTGCTGGAGGGCGACCCACGCGCGCTCGAGCGCGTCGTGTTTCGGTGCGTGACGGCGAAGGCGCTCGTGGTCGCGAGGGATGAGCGAGAGCGCGGTCCGCGCGCCATCCTCAACTACGGTCACACGGCCGGCCACGCGCTCGAATCGGCCACCCGGTTCCGCGTGTCTCATGGTCGCGCGGTGGCGTTCGGCATGAGGGTGGCGGCCAAGATCGCGCTCGAGCTCGAGCTGTGCGGGCCGCGACTGGTCCAGGCCCAGGACGAGTTGCTGGCCGCGTACGGTCTCCCGGACCGAAGCCCAGCCGCTGATCCTGCACGCGTCCTCGCGGCCATCGAACACGACAAGAAGGCCCGTCGAGGCCGTGTCGCCTGGGTGATGCCGCGCCGTCTCGGTCATGCGGAGCCGGGTCACGTGGTGCCGTCCGGGGTCGTCCGCCGCATGGTGCGCAAGGCGCTCGCGTGAAGCGGATCCTGGTCGTCAATGGTCCCAACCTGAACCTGCTCGGCAAGCGCGAGCCGCACATCTACGGATCGAGGACGTTGGCGGAGTTGATGGACGCGATTCGGGTCAAGGCCGGCGAGCTGAAGTTGCAGGTGAGCTTCTTTCAGGGCAACGGCGACGGCGAGATCATCGACTTCCTGCAGAAGGAGGCGCCTGGCGCGGCGGGAATCATCATCAACCCAGGTGCCCTGTCGCATTACTCGCTCGCACTCTTCGACTGCCTCCAGGCGCTCTCGCTGCCGACGGTCGAGGTCCACCTCTCCAACATCCATGCGCGCGAAGAGTTCCGTTCCAAGAGCGTCACCGCACGCGCGGCGCGCGGTGTCATCACCGGACTGGGCTTCGCGGGCTACCTGCTCGCGCTCGAGTTCCTGGCCGAGCAATCCGAATGATCTCGACCAACGACTTTCGCAACGGCACGATGTTCGAGATGGATGGGCAGCTGCTCGAGATCGTCAGCGTGGAGCACATCAAGCTCGCTCGCGCCGGCGCGGTCATCAAGGCCAAGCTGCGCAATCTGCTGACCGGGTCGATCTTCGAGCAGAGCTTCCGAAGCGGCGACAAGTTCCGCACGGTTCGCATCGACAAGTCTGAGGCGACCTACCTGTACGCCGATGGCAGCCACCACTACTTCATGGACACGCGCACGTACGACCAGGTCCCTGTCGACGAGGACCTTCTCGAGTCAGTGCTGCCTCTGCTCAAAGAGGGCAGCCCGGCGTACCTGCTGACATACGAAGGCAAGCTCATCGGCGTCGAGCTTCCGATCAACGTCGAGCTGCGCGTGGTCGCGACGGATCCGGGTTTCCGCGGCGACACCGTTTCAGGGTCGACGAAGCCGGCCAAGCTGGAAACCGGCGCCACCATCCAGGTCCCACTCTTCATTCAAACGGGCGACGTGATCAGGGTCGACACGCGCAGTCAGACCTACATGGAGAGGGCCTAAGCCGAGCACCGCCCGGGCGCCAGGGGGTAGCATGCGGCTCTATGGGCAGCAACGGCACCATGGGTGCAGTACGCGTGGCCAACGAAGTCATCGCCAGCATCGCAGCACTCGCCGCGTGCGAAATGGAAGGCGTGGCGGGAATGGATGAAGCAGCGGCGCGACACTTTGGAGACTGGGTTCGACGACAGACGGCCCACCGCGGTGTGCGCGTGCAGGTCGAGGCCGATCGCTCCATCCACCTCGAGGTGTTCATCACGGTCGACGCCGAGGCGAAGCTGGCGGAGGTTGCGAGCGCGGTCCAGGGCAACGTCGTCGAGGCGACCGAGCGGATGCTTGGCCTCGAGGTCGGCGAGGTCAACGTCTTCGTCTCCAGCATCGCCTTCGCGAACTAGGCGCCTTTGGGCAAGCGGCATCAGGCCAGGGAGCTGGCGCTGAAGGTCCTTTTTCAACTCGAGGCCTCGGATGACGATCCGGTGGAGGTCCTGGCTTATCACGCCGCCGAGGGTTCGGCGACAGCGGATGTCGCGGCTTTCGCGGGCCAGCTCGTGCGCGGAGTCATCGCCAACCAGGAGAAGCTCGACGCAATCCTCAGCGAGGCTTCTGACAACTGGAAGCTAGAGCAGATGGCAAAGGTGGACCGCATCGTGTTGCGTATCGCGGTCTACGAGATCACGATCGACAGGCGCGTACCAACCAAAGCCGCGATCAACGAGTCGATCGAGCTGGCGAAGACGTTCTCGGGCGATGACGCGGGGCGCTTCGTAAACGGCATCCTTGGTCGCGTCGCCGCGACTGTGAGTTGAGCGCCCAAACCGAGCCCACCTTCGAGGAGCTGTTGGCGAGCCTCGAGCACACGATCGGGCGGCTCGCCGATGGCACGGCTCCGCTCGACGAGCTGGTCGCCGCGCACGAGCGTGCCGCCCGCCTGCTGATCGAGGCGCAAACCCGCCTCGAGGCCTTGAAGGCCAAGGCCGAAGACCTCTCCGCACAATTGCGGCAGTAACTTGAAGTACCTTCTGGCACCGATCGTGGCCTGGACCATCTGCCAGGCGGCCAAGGTCACGCTCACCTCTGTTCGCCAACGAAGGCTCAACCTGCGCGTGCTTGCCGAGACCGGTGGAATGCCGAGCAGCCACAGCGCAATCGTGATGGGCCTGACCACGTCGATCGGTAAATATGCGGGCGTCACTTCCCCTCAGTTTGCGATCGCGCTTATCTTCTCGTTCGTGGTCATGTACGACGCCGCCGGCCTGCGGCGTGCAGCCGGCCGGCAGGCCGCGATCCTGAACCGGCTCGTCGAGGATCTCGTCCACATGCGCGGTGTGCAAGAGCCGATGCTCCGGGAGCTGCTGGGGCACACGCCGGTCGAGGTGCTCGTCGGTGCCGTTATCGGCGTCGGCGTCGGTCTCTTGCTTTAGTGGTGCACCTGGGAAGGCGCTCACCAACTCATCGGCCTAGTCGGCCGGGCGCCAGCGGCGCTGAAGCCGGCGTCGGCTCCTGCGCGCGCTCGGTCACGCATCTACACGATGCGCTCCCTCACGTGCTCGTCGCCTCCTTGGCTCCGGCCGCCGAGGCCGCGCCTTGGCGAGCTTATTCCCTGGCGCACCACTAGGTGCCGAGGCTGGACGTGCTCGTGACGAAAAGCGGTCTCGCGGAGTCACGTGAGCGCGCGCAGGCGCTCATCCTCGCGGGTAAGGTCCGCGTGGCGGGCGAGACGGTGCGCCGGCCCGACCGCTCGGTGAGCGAGGATGCCGCCATTTCGGTGGAGGCCGGACCCGACTACGCGAGCCGAGGCGCCCTCAAGCTCGCTCCTGCCCTCGATGGTTTCGGCGTCGATCCTGCGGGCCGCGTATGCGCCGACATCGGGGCGTCGACCGGAGGGTTCACCGACGTCCTCTTGCGTCGCGGGGCGGCACGCGTGTATGCACTCGATGTCGGTCGCGGGCTGCTGCACTGGCGGCTGCGCCAGGATCCGCGCGTGGTCGTGATCGAGCGAGTCAACGCCCGCGAGCTCGAGTCGTTTCCCGAATCGGTGTCGCTGGTCGTCGTCGACGTGTCGTTCATCGGCCTGGAGAAGGTGCTGCCCGCTCTCCGACATGCGGCGCCGGAGGCGGAAGTGGTGGCGCTGTTCAAGCCACAGTTCCAGGTCGCGCGAGGCGAGGTCGGAAAAGGTGGGATCGTCCGCGATCCGGAAGCGGTCGAGGCAGCGCTTCGACGGCTGCGCGAGTGGTGCGCCGTCAACGGCTATGACGTGCGCGCCGAGGCTCCCTCCGCACTTCCCGGTGCCGAAGGCAACCAGGAGATCTTCCTGCACCTCTTGCCGCAGTGAAGGTCTGCATCCTCCACGGACCGAACGCTGCGAAGGCGGTGGTCCAGCGCGCATTCAAGGCGTTGAAAGCCCACGGCGCCGAGGCCTGGGAGGGTGATCGGGACGGCCCCGTCAATGCGATCACGAGCCGGCTCAAGGACACCGGCCTCGTCGTCACGCTGGGCGGCGATGGCACGTTCCTGGCCGGTGCTCGACTCGCCGCGCCACGCGGAATACCGCAGCTGGGAGTCAACCTCGGCCGGCTCGGTTTTCTCACCGAGATCGATGCCGACGAGCTGGAGGAAGGCCTGGCGCGGTTTTTCAAGGGCGACTACCGCATCGAGGAACGCAACGTCCTCCAGAGCACGTTGACGAGATCACGAAAGAAGTTCGCTCAGGGCATCGGGCTGAACGAAGCAGTGATCAACCGGGCCGGCGAGGCGCGGATGCTGCGAGTGGAAATCGACGTCGGTGGCCAGAGAGTCGGTGTCATCGATGCCGACGGCGCCATGGTGGCGACCGCCACCGGGTCGACTGCGTACGCGCTTGCGAGCGGGGGCCCCATTCTCGAGCCCACCTTGCGCGACCTCGTATTGGTGCCACTGAATCCATTTGCTCTCACGGTGCGGCCCATCGTCTTTCCGCCGGGGCAGGTCATCAGCTTGTCGGTGCTTCGTGGGCCCGCGGAGCTTCGCATCGACGGCGGGCGCAGGGGTCGCATGCTCCAGGCCGGCGATACCCTGCGGTGCGGCTCACATCCAAACCCGCTCAAGGTGGTGCGGTTCAGCCCGCCCGAGAGCTTTTATTTGCGGCTCGCCGAAAAGCTCGGGTGGGGCCGGCCGCTGGTGCCGATGAAATGATCGTCCCTGGATTCGAAGGTGCTTAAGGAGCTCAAGGTTCGCGACCTCGCGCTGGTCGCCGAGTCGAGGGTACGTTTCGGCTCAGGGCTCAACCTGCTCACAGGTGAAACCGGCAGCGGCAAGTCGCTCATCGTCGATGCGCTCGGCCTCACGCTCGGCGCCCGGGGCGGTGTTGACCAGGTCCGCCACGGCGCCCAGCGGGCCACCGTCGAGGGCGTGTTCGAGTCGGGCGGCTCGGCCCTGGTCCTCGAGCGGGAGCTCGGCAAACGCGGCTCGGCGAGGATCGACGGACGGGCGGCCAGCCCGGCCCAGCTGCGCGATCTCGGCCGCAACCTCGTGGCGGTCCACGGACAGCACGAGCACCACGCACTGCTGGATACGGACACGCAGACCGACCTGCTCGACGGCTACGCCGGCGCGGTCGACTTGCGGGCGACGGTGGTCGCCGCGCATTCGGCATGGACGGCAGCCACCGCGTCGTTGACAGAGTTGGAGGCGATGCGCTCGCGGGGCCGGCGAGAGCAGGAGTATCTCCGCTGGCAGCTCGGTGAGCTGAGGAACGCGAACCTCAGACCCGGAGAGGATTCGGAGCTCGCCGCCGAGCGCGCCGCCGTGCGCAACGCTGCTCGCCTCGCCGAGCTCGGCCAGGAGTCGCTCGGCGCGCTGCACGAGGATGGGATCGGGCGTGCGTCGGCATCCGTTCGCGCCGCCGCCGCGCTCGATCCGCGGTTGGCCTCACAAGCCGATCGCCTGGCCGCCATGGAGGAAGAGGTGGCTGATGTGGCTGCCGAGCTGAGGCGCTATGCCGAGACTCTCGATGCCGACCCAGGCCGGCTGGAGGCGATCGAGGCCAGGCTGGCGCTCCTCGACGCCCTCAAGCGCAAGCATGGTGGCAGCGTCGAGGCCGCGATCGGGGAGAGGGATCGCCTGGAACGCCAGCTCGGGGCCACCGAGGACCTCGACGGCGCGATTGCTGCGGCGGAAAAAGAGCGGACCATCGCCCGCGCTGCCCTCGAAGCCACGGCCTCGCGGCTGACCAGGGCGCGCGGGGACGGGGCGCGGAAGATGCAGAGTGCGGTCGCCTCGGAGCTGCAGGGTCTACGGCTGGAAGGCGCTCGGTTCGAGGTTGCGCTGCGCACCCGGCCTGAGATCGGGCCCGATGGCGCGGAGGCAGCCGAGATGATGTTCTCGGCCAATCCAGGCGAGCCCCTGGCGCCTTTGGCAAGAGTCGCCTCCGGGGGCGAGCTGGCGCGCTTGATGCTGGCGATCAAGACCGTCGGCGCTGACATCGACCGCCTGCCCACGCTCGTCTTCGACGAGGTCGACGCGGGTATTGGCGGAGAGGCCGCGATACAGGTCGGCGTTCGCCTCAAGGCCCTGGGGACCAAACGCCAGGTGCTCGTGGTGACGCACCTCGCGCAGATCGCGTCGTTTGCGGATCACCATCTCGTCGTGGAGAAAGCGCCCGGCTCCGATGGTCGCAACGTCGTTTCGGTACGTGAGCTGCACTCCGACGACGAGCGAGCGGCAGAGCTGGCCAGGATGATGAGCGGCGGGGTCACCGCCAAGGCTCTGGCTCGGGCGCGCGAGCTGCTCGACGAGGCCCGAGCCAGGAAGTAGATGGCGGCGCGCAAGCTCTTCACTGGACCCGATGATCGCCGCATCAAACGCGCGCTCTGCATCGTCGCGCACCCAGACGACATCGAGTTCTACTGCGGCGGCACGGTGCTGAAGATGACGTCGCGCGGTGTTCTCGTCGACTTCGTCCTCGCCACCTCGGGTGACAAGGGAACCCGCGACGCATCGAAGTCGCGCGCCAAGGTGGCACGCATCCGCGAGCGCGAGCAAGAGGCGGCCGCTTACGTCATGGGCGTCAAGCGCGTCGCGTTCTTGCGGCACCCGGACGCAGAGCTCGTCGAGAACCTGGAGCTGCGCGAGGAATTCGTGCGCGAGATCCGTGAGTCCAAGCCTGACGTGCTGCTCACCTTCGATCCCACTGTGGGCTATCGCTACCATCCCGACCATCGCGTCGTCGGAAGGGTGGCGATCGATGCCGCGTGGCCGTGCGCCCGAGACCCGCTGACGTACCCGAAGGCCGGAGCCCCTCACGAGACGAAGGAGGTGTGGTGCTTTGCCGGGGAGCGCCCCACGCTAGAGGTCGACGTCAGCGAAGTGCTCGAAGAGAAGATCGAGGCGAGACTGGCTCACGCGAGCCAGACCGGAAGCCCGGCGGGCCTTCGCCGCCGCTGGCGCTACAGCGCCCGCGCCGAGAGGTTCCACCAGGTCGACCTGCGATAGCCTTACCCACCGTGGAACCGCCGATCGCCGGAGCGCGCCTCGACGTCAAGACACCCGTTTTCGAAGGCCCGCTCGAGCTGCTTCTTGCACTCGCGGAACGCGATGAGGTCGACATCTTTCAGGTCTCGCTGGCGCGCGTCACCGACGGGTATCTCACGGAGATCGCGACGCGCGAGGTGGCCGACCCCCAGGAAATGGCCGAGTTCCTCTGGATGGCGGCGCGGCTCCTGCTCCTCAAGTCGATCCGGCTGCTGCCGGGCGAGCCGCCGACCGAGGAGGAGACGGACCTGCTCGGATGGGAGGAAGAGGTCCGCAAGCGGCTCGAGGAGTACCGCGCGTACAAGCAGATGGCCGAGGGCCTGATGGAGCGGGCGGACCAGGACTCGTTCTCCTTCCCGCCGCCGGCGCGCCCGGTTGTCGCCGCTGGGCAAGAGGAACCACTCGAGATCGGTCTCCTGGTCGTCGCCTTCAACAGCGTTCTCGCGAGAATCCCGCCGCGCCCGGTCGTCGTCACCGGGCGAACGTGGACGCTCGAAGAGAAGCTCGACATCATCTCCGAGAGGCTCAGCGAGGGGCCGATCGAGCTGGTCGCGCTCATCCTGGAATCCGAGGATCGGTTGGAGGCCGTGGTCACTTTCGTCGCTGTGCTCGAGCTTCTGCGCCGCTCGCTGATCAGCGTGCGGCAGAAAGAGCGGTTCGGCCCGATCCACATCGAAGCGAGGCGCAGCGCTTGAGCACGCTGCCGGCCGCAATCGAAGCGATCCTCTTCAGCTCGAACCGCCCCCTCACTCTGCGCGAGCTGCAGCAGGCCACGGACAGCGATCGCACCGCGGTCGAGAGGGCATTGGGCGAGCTGCGCGAATCCCTCGACGGGCGGGGCGTGATGCTCATGCGCCACCACGACGAGCTCCACCTCGCCACGCGCCCCGTCTTTGCAGCGGCGGTGCGGCGCGCGCTTCGCCCGGAGGTCTCGGGCAAGCTGTCTGCGGCCGCGTACGAGACGCTGGCGATCGTCGCGTACCAGCAGCCAGTCCCGCGGGCGCGGATCGAAGAGGTCCGCGGGGTCAACTGCGAGAGCGTGCTCACGAACCTCGAGCTGCGCGATCTGATCGCCGAGGTAGGCCGCGGGTCCGGTCCGGGGCAGCCGAAGCTCTACGGCACGACGATGCGCTTTCTGCAGGTGATGGGCCTGGAGTCGCTCGATCATCTGCCCAAGCCTTCCGTCGGAGGCTGACGGCCACGCGGCAGCGACGTGATTGGAAAGGCTGAACCGCTATCTGGCGCGATCGGGTGTGGCGAGCCGGCGTGCCGCTGATGAGCTGATCGCTTCCGGGTCGGTTCGCGTCAACGGGAAGGCGGTGCCGCCCTCGGGCATCCTCGTCGACCCGGACATGGACGAGGTTACGGTCGACGGCCAGTCCGTCAAACCCCGAACCCGGCATCGCTACCTGATGCTCAACAAGCCGCTTGGCGTCATCACCACAGCGAAAGACGAAGCTTCGCGCACGACAGTCCTCGACGCGGTAGGTGACGAGGGGCTTGCCGGTCACCGCCTTTTTCCGGTTGGCCGCCTGGACGCGGATACGACCGGCCTCCTGGTGTTGACCGACGACGGCGAGCTCGCCTTCCGCCTCACGCATCCGCGCTACAAGGTCGCCAAGGAGTACATGGCGGTCGTGGCCGGCAGCCCAAGCGAGAAAGACATCGAGGCGCTTCGCACCGGCGTCGACCTGGACGACGGTAGGACTGCGCCGGCCGAGGTGGAGGTCGTCGGCTTCGACGCGGCACCGGGTGCGGGTCGCTCCGAGGTGCGCGTGGTCATCCGCGAGGGACGCCATCGTCAGGTCCGCCGGATGCTGCAGGCCGTCGGTCACCGGGTCCAGTCGTTGCGGCGCACGGGCTTCGGCCCGCTCAAGCTTGGGAGGCTGAAGGTCGGCGGGTGGCGCGTCCTGGGCGAAGGTGAGATCGAGGCGCTGCACCGCGCGGTGCGCATCGAGCCTAGATGATCATCGCGATCGACGGCGGCGTCGCGTCCGGCAAGTCAGCCGTGGGCAAGCGTGTCGCTGAGCGTCTCGAGCTGCCCTTCATCGACAGCGGCCTGATGTACCGCGCCATCACAAGGCTGGCCGCGGAGCGCGGGATCGACCCCGCCGACGAGGCAGCGGTCACCGAGCTTGCCCGGTCGGTTCATGTGACTGTGGAAGGCGATCGAGTATGGGCGGATGGGGTGGAGCTGACCGACGGCATCTACGACGCGGACTTTGCCGAAGCGCTGCCACGGATATCCGCCATGCCGGGCGTCCGCGAAGCGCTGGTCGAACAGCAGAGGGAGGCCGCGCGCGATGGCGTCGTTATGGCGGGTCGCGACATCGGGACGGTCGTGTTTCCGAACGCGGACTACAAGTTCTTCCTGACTGCGAGCCTGGACGAGAAGGTGCGGCGCCGCGCGGCTCAGTTCGAGCGCCGCGGAGAGCGCGTCGACGCCGAGGCGATGCGGCGCGAAGTTGAGGCCAGGGATCGCGTCGACACCGAGAGAGCCATAGCTCCTCTACGTCCGGCGCCGGACGCGGTTGTCATCAGCACCGACAACCTCGACGTCGACCAGGTGGTGGACCTCATCGTCGTGCACGTCGGGGGGGGCAGGCAGACACGGTGATGTACGCCTTCATGCGCTGGCTGATGCGCACGATGACTCGCACGTATCTCGTCGGCCTCTTCGATGTCATCGGCACGAAGAACGTGCCGAGCAGCGGACCCTTGATCATCTGTCCGAATCATTCGGCGACGCTCGACCCTCCTATGGTGCCGGCATTCGTTGCCCGCGGCGACACGTGGAGCATGGCCAAGTCCGAATATTTCAGGCGCCCGCTGACCACGTGGATCTTTCGCCAGTACCACGCATTTCCGGTGGTGAGGCACACCGCCGATCGAACCGCGCTGCGCAGGGCCTTCGACATCCTGAAGTCGGGCCAGGCGCTGATCATTTATCCGGAAGGCACCCGTGTGGAGTCCGGCGTGCTTGCCCGGCCGGAGCCCGGCGCGGGCTTCATCGCCCAGAAGGCAGCTTGCCCCGTTGTTCCAGTCGGCCTCACCGGAACGCGCGACTGCCTTCCGAAAGGCGCTCGCTGGCCGCGCCGCACTCACGTCAGCATCACGTTCGGCAAGCCCTTCCACGTCCTCTCCCGGCGCGCCGATGGAACCAAGGTCACGCACCAGGAGGCGGCCGACGCGATCATGCTGGAGATCGCCGAGCTGCTGCCCGAATATCAGCGGGGCGAGTTCATAGATCTGGATTCGTGGCGAAAGCGACTGGGGGGAGTAACCGAGCCCGTAGGGGTTACGTAATCGCCGGGCGGGCCCAATCCTCTTCGGTGAGGCTGCCAAGGGCGGGGTTGAAGCAGGCGTCGAATGCCTCCTTCAGTGTCTGCGGCGTCAGGCGCGGCGGCTCCTGGCGGTAGTTCGCGAGGTCGACCAGACGGGCGATGAGGGCCCTCGGATGCGATCCCCGCAGCGGCTTCTTGCCGTAGAGGTTGTTGAGGAGATATCCGATGGCCTTCTCGTCGAACGCCACACCCTGCCGGTCGCACTCGTAGCGAAGGATGCGACCGAATGCTTCGGGCGACGGGTTGCTGACGCCGATCTTGTATGCCATGCGGCGGAGGAAGGCCTCGTCGACGAGTTCGGTGGGGGACAGGTTGGTCGAGAAGACGACCTGGCAGAGGAACGGCAGCTCGATCTTTCGTCCGGAGGCGGAGAGGTCGAGGTAGTCGACCTTCTTCTCCATGGGCACGATGAAACGGTTCAGGAGGCGCATCGGCGGCACCTCCTGGCGGCCGAAGTCGTCGATGACGAAAACGCCCGCGTTCGCCTTCCACTGCAGAGGCGCCTCGTAATAGCGGTTCTGCGCGTCGTAGGTGAGGTCCAGCTGCTGCAGCTTGAGCTCGCCACCTGCAACGACCACCGGCCGCTCGACCTTGACCAACCTGCGGTCGATGGGCTGCGCCCCGTCGGCGATCTTGTGGTAGACGGGGTCGATCACGCGGATGATCTCGTCACCGATCGCGACGGCGTGGGGGATCTCGACCGCCGCGCCCATCAAGAGCGCCATGCGCTCCGTGATCGTGCTCTTGCCGTTGCCTGGGGCCCCGAAGATGAACAGCGACGCTCGGGACACCATGGCGCCGCCGATCTGGTCGATGACGTGCTGCTCGAGCTCCAGCGTCCCCAGCGCCTTCTTCAACGACGCGTCATTGACGTTGGCCTTGCCCGTGACCTGCGAGCGAATCAGCGTCAGGTAATCCTCGAAGTTGATGGGGCAAGGGCCGAGGTACCGCGTCTGCACCGCGGACATCTCGGCGGCGCGCTGGCGGCCGGCGCTCGAAACCGTGTAGTTCATGCGTACGGGAATCGGGCGCCCCTCGAGGCCTGGTTCGTTGGAGAAGCCCATGGTGTCCATGAGCTGGGTCTTCTGGAATTCCTCGATGAGCGGCTGCAGGGTTTCGAACGGGAGCCCCAACCTGGTCTCGACCGCGGCCCCGCTCAGCTGGTCCGCAAAGGCCAACGTGCGCAGCAAGAGACTCGCGACGAGGTCCCTTCTGACGTGTAAATCCTCGATTCTCTTGGGGGCTTCGATCGCGCCTGTCTGCATCGCCGCGCAAATATACCAATCGCCGCTCGGATGCCATTCCTGATAGCAGGGGGGCTGCGCTCGTAAAATCCACAGCACCCGTGCCGGAATACGCTGCCCTTGACCTCGAGACGACCGGTCTCGACCCGGGCCGCGACCGAGTCATCGAGGTGGGCGCGGTCGCTTTCACGCCCGATCGTGTGACTGGTTCCATGGAGCGCCTGGTCGACCCGGGCCGATCCGTGCCCGAACCAGTGCTGAGGCTGACGGGCATCAAGCCGGAAGAGCTGCGCGGAGCCGCGACCGAAGAGGCCGCCCTGGCCGAGCTGGGGGCATTTCTCCGCGGCCGGCAGCCCGTTGGCCACGGCGCGCGGCTCGATGTCGACTTCCTGGTCGCCGCCGGCCATTGGGACGAGTCGGCCGAGATACTCGATACGCTCGACGTGGCCAGGATCCTGATGCCGGCCGCGGCGAGTCACAGCTTGCCGCTGTTGGCGACCGAGCTCGGCTTCGGACAGCCACGTCCGCATCGCGCGTTCGATGACGCAGACGCGACGAGGCAGCTCCTGTTGCGCCTGCGTGAGGAGGCCGTCGCGCTCGAGGAAGGGCTGAAAGAATCGATGCTCGCGCTGGTCGCACCCTATCCGTGGCCCCTTGCGCGGTTCTTCGCCGACTCGCTCACAGCGCCCAACCCGGACCCCTTGCCGGCGTCAGCCGTGCGCGCGCATGCACAGCACGAGGCGAAGCCCGCCGGGCTTCCGCCCGACGACCCCGGCGTCATGGCGGCGCTTCTCGGTCCCGAAGGTCCGCTCGCCGGTCTCCTGCCCGGCTACGAGCACCGCGAACCGCAGATGCAGATGCTCCTCGCGGTCGCCCAGATCCAGGGTCGAGGCGGCAACCTGCTCGTCGAGGCCGGCACCGGCACGGGCAAGAGCCTCGCGTACCTGGTGCCATCGATCGCGAGGGCTGTCCGGCACAGCGAACGGGTGGTGGTCTCGACGGACACCCACACGCTCCAGGAGCAGCTGATGGGCAAGGATCTCCCGAGGCTGCGCGAGTGGCTGCCGTGGGACTTCAAGGCGTGCCTGCTCAAGGGCCGCTCCAACTATGTGTCGCTGCGCCGATGGCGCCGTTATCTGGCCGAGCCCTGCCACGACTCCGACGAGCTGCGCTTCAAGCTCAAAGTTCTCGTCTGGCTGCACAGCACCGAAAGCGGCGATCGCTCAGAGCTTCGGCTGCACGGTCGGGAAGAGGTGTTCTGGGCGCGCATCGCGTCCGACCCCCTGGACTGTGTCGGCATCCACTGCACCAAAGAGGACTGCTACGTGCACAGGGCTCGTGCTGAAGCTGAGGTGTCGGACATCGTGGTGGTCAATCACGCCCTGCTGCTGGCTGACGCCGAGATCGGTGGCGGGCTGCTACCGGAGTACGACCACCTGGTCATCGACGAAGCCCACCATCTCGAGGAAGCAGCCACACGTGGCCTGCGCCAGGAGGTGGACGGGCCGGGTCTGCAGGCCCTCATCGAAAGGTTGGGCGCGCAAGGTCAGCCTGGGTTGCTTTCTGAGCTGCGCCGGCAGCCTCACCTCGGGGCCTCGGACGACGCGTTCGCCGAGGCGGCGCCTCACGCACTGGTGGCGGGCGAGCGCGTGCGAGAGCTCTTCGGGCTGGCCGTCGGTTGGGTCGCGAGCCGTCTCAACGATGCCGAGAGGCGCGAAGACTCCTTGCGCATCACGCAGCAGGTGCGCGATGACGAAGGCTGGGAGAGCGTGCGCCTGGCCGGAGAGAACGCGACGACCTCGCTGGCGGCTCTGGATGCGGCGATGCGACGCGCCGTGGGAGGAGCGCGCGAGTGGCTCGGTGGAACCGAGCCCGACCAGGGCGTCCGCGAGCTGGAGATAATCCGCGGCCGCCTGCAAGCCGCGAACACGCTGCTGAGCGAGGCGCTGCTCGCGCCAGATCCCAACCGTGTCTACTGGTTCATGCTCGCGGCCCGCAGCGAAAACCTCGTCCTGCGCGCTGCGCCCATCAACGTGGGCACCCTCCTTCGCGAGCGCGTTTACTCGGAGCGCCGTTCGACCGTCTTCACGTCCGCGACACTTGCGGTGGGGGGGACCTTCGACTACTTCCGATCGCGGATCGGTCTGGGCCCTCAGGCCGAGGAGCTGATCCTTCCCTCGCCCTTCGACTTCCTCCACCAGGCTCTCGTGTGCCTGCCGACCGATCTGCCCGGGCCAGACCACGTGGACTTTGACATCGGCGTGGAGGAGATCGTGGCGGCCCTGGCACGAAAGGTCGGTGGCCGTACCCTCGTCCTCTTCACATCGCACCGGCAGCTCCGTGATGTGCACGCGGCGCTCAAGCAGAGGGTCGATCTCGACGACGTGCTCATCCTCGCCCAGGGCATCGACGGCCAGCGGCGGCCGTTGTTGAAGGCGTTCGAGGAGGCGGACCGGCCGCTGTTGCTCGGCACGTCGAGCTTCTGGGAAGGAATCGACGTCCCGGGCGAACGCCTCAGCTGCGTCGTGATGGTCAGGCTTCCGTTTCCGGTGCCAACAGATCCGGTTTACGCCGCTCGTGCCGAGCTCGTCCGCGACGCCTTCACGCAGCTCGCGCTTCCGCAAGCGGCGCTGCGCCTCAAGCAAGGCTTCGGGCGTCTGATTCGAAGGTCGAGCGACCGCGGCGCGGTCGTCATCCTCGACAACCGGATCCTCGGGCGCGACTACGGCAAGGCATTTCTCGACGTGCTCCCACCCGCCTCGCGTTACGTGGGCCCATCGGCCGAGATCTCCGAACGGGTGGGTGCCTGGCTGGAATCCTCCCCGCCACGCGGGGAGGTCCCGACCGGCTCGGCTTACGAGCCTCTGCGGGGTGGGGGGCAACATTCTGCCGACTAGCTGGTGAGCCGATTGTTCGTGGTGGCGACACCGATTGGGAACCTTGAAGACGTGAGCGCTCGGGCGGTACGTGTATTGGGAGAGGTGCGGGCGATCGCGGCCGAGGACACCCGCGTCACGGCGAGGCTACTCGCGCGCCACAGCATCCGCAAGCCGATGATCAGCTACCGCGCACCGGTCGAGCGCCGCGGCCTGCCTCGTGTCATGGGCGCGCTCGATGAGGGCGACGTCGCGCTCGTGAGCGATGCGGGTACGCCCACGCTGTCGGACCCCGGCCAGACCCTGGTCACGGCCGCGTGGGCGGCGGGCCACACCGTGGTTCCAATCCCCGGCCCGAGCTCGGTCACCGCGGCGCTTTCGATCGCCGGGTATGGGGGTCTCGGTTTCACCTTTGTCGGCTACCTGCCTCGCAAGCCGGGCGAGATGCGCCGGTTCCTGGAGTCGATCGCCGGCGATCGCCGGCCGACGGTGGCGTTCGATTCGCCGTTCCGCATCCGCAAATCTCTGGCGGTGATCGCGGAAACGCTCCCCGAGAGAAGCCTCACTCTCACCCGCGAGCTCACGAAAGTCCACGAGGAGGTCCTGCGCGGCACCGCGGCCGAGGTGCTGGCTGCCCTCGGTGAGCGAACGCGCGGCGAGTTTACGCTTGTGATCTCCGGTGCCTGATCAAAGAACAGTCCTGGTTGCGCCGGCGTGGCCTTACGCCAACGGCCCTCGCCACATCGGCCACGTGGCCGGCTTCGCCGTGCCCGCCGACGTGCTCGCGAGGTTCGAACGTCTGCGAGGTTCGCGCGTGCTGATGGCGAGCGGAACCGATGAGCACGGCACGCCAATCACCTATGAGGCCGACAAGCTGGGCGTGGCCCCAAGAGAATTCGTCGACCGCAACAACGCACTGATCGTCGAAGACCTTCGGCGCCTGGGGATGACGTACGACATCTTCACGCGGACCACGACGCGCAACCACTACCGCGTCACCCAGGACATGTTTCTGAAGCTGTACGAGAAGGGCTACCTGGTCAAGAAGACGCAGATGGGCGCGTTCGACCCGGTCAGCGGCCGAACGCTGCCCGACCGCTACATCGAAGGCAAGTGCCCGATCTGCGGCTTCGACTCGGCGCGAGGCGACCAGTGCGAGAACTGCGGCAATCAGCTCGACCCCATCGACCTGATCAATCCTCACCAGCGCGGCAGCAACGCGCCAGTCGAGTTCAAGGAGACCGAGCACTTCTTCTTCGACCTGCCGGCGCTCGGCGACCAGCTGAAGGAATGGATCGGGCATCACGACAACTGGCGCCCGAACGTCCGCAAGTACTCGCTCGAATTCGTCCGCAACCTGAAGCCGCGAGCCATCACGCGCGACCTCGATTGGGGCGTGCCGGTGCCGCTCCCAGGCTGGGAGGACAACCCACACAAGAAGATCTACGTCTGGTTCGATGCCGTCATCGGCTATCTGTCGGCGTCCATCGAGTGGGCGGCACAGAAAGGTGATCCGGACGCATGGAAGGAGTGGTGGCAGAACGATGGGGCCTGGCACTACTACGTGATGGGCAAGGACAACATCACGTTTCACACCGTGCTCTGGCCGGCGATCCTGATGGGGGTCGGCAACCTCAAGCTGCCCGACGAGATCGTCGCCAGCGAGTACCTGAACATGGCCGGCAAGAAGCTGTCGACCAGCCGCGGGCAGGTCATCTATGTGCGCGACGTGCTCGAGCGATACGACCCCGACGCCTTGCGCTACTACCTGATGATCGCGGGACCAGAGAACCAGGACACCGACTTCACGTGGGCTGAGTTCGTGCGCCGGAACAACGACGAGCTCGTCGGCACGTGGGGGAACCTCGTCCAGCGCACACTCGTCCCCGCCCAGCGCAACTTCGGCGCTGTGCCGCAGCCGGAGAAGCTCAGTGAGGCGGACGAAGTCCTCATCAAGGACGTCGAAGCGGGCCTCGACCGGGTTGCGCTCGAGCTGGGCCAGGCACGTTTTCAGATCGCTCTGCGCCATGCGATGACGATGGCGGCCAAGGTCAATGTCTACCTCGGCACCGAGCAGCCGTGGCACACGATCAAGACCGACCGCGCGAGGGCAGGCACAGTGCTTTACGTCGCTCTGCGCTGTGTCGACAACGTGAAGACCATGCTCACTCCATTCCTTCCCTTTTCCTCGCAGCGTCTCCATCAGATGCTTGGCTACGACGACGTGATCGCCCCGCAGCCGGACGTGCACGAGTTTTCTGAGGACGGCGATTCGCATCTGGTGCTCACCGGCACCTATGAAAGCGTCGATCGATGGCAACCGTCGGCGCTCGAGCCAGGGCGCGCCCTGAAGCCTCCCCAGGCGCTTTTCAAGAGGCTCGATGACGTAACACCCGCGAACGCGGCCGACGAAGAGGAGCTGCCCGCATCTTCGTAGACACGCATTGCCACCTCGAGGAGCTCGGTGATGCCGACGAGGTGGTGAAGCAGGCGGTTGCCGCCGGCGTCACTCGAATCGTCGCGGTCGGCGTCGACCTCGAGCACAGCCTGCGGGCGCTGGAGCTCGCTCAACGCCACCCCGAGGTTTTCGCCGGCGTCGGGCACTACCCCACCGAACCGGCGGCGCCTGACATCGCCGCGCTGCGAACGCTTGCGTCCGACCGACGTGTCGTCGCAATCGGGGAGGTGGGGCTCGATTTCCAGGACGCGCACGCGCCAGACCGTGACGTGCAGATGTCACGGCTTGATGAGCTGTTCGCGCTCGCGGTCGAGTTGGACCTGCCCGTGTCGATCCACAATCGCGGCGCCGCCGCGGAAGTCGCAGCTGCAATCACCGCGCATCCCGGGCTGCGGGGAGCCATGCATTATTTCGCGCTCGAGTGGGATTGGGCTGAGCGCTTTCTCGACCTTCGCTTCTATCTGTCGTTCGCGGGCCTGGTCACCCGGCCGAGCAGGAACGCTCTGCGTGACGTGGTCAAGCAGTGTCCCGCGGATCGGCTCCTCCTGGAGACCGATTCGCCATACGGCCAGGCGCACAAACGCATGGGAGTTCCGAACCGGCCCGCGTACCTGCTCGACACCGCGACGCTCGTCGCCGAGCTGAGGGGCTGCAGCCTCGACGAGCTGGCGCAAATCGAGCGCGACAATGCGTTCGCCCTCTTCCGAAAGATGACTTGATGGATCCCGCCGACCCCGACCAGCTCGCGCGGCTGCTGCGCCGTCACCGCGTCGACCTCAAGCATTCGCTTGGTCAGAACTTCATCGTCGATGCCGGCATTCGAGACCGCATCGCGGACGCCGCCGGCCTCACTCCGGAAGACGATGTCCTGGAGGTGGGGGCGGGCGCCGGAGGACTGACGGTTGCTCTCGCGAGCCGGGCCCGGCGTGTCACAGCCGTAGAGCTCGACCACCGGTTGATCCCAGTCCTGAAGGAGGTGTCCTCGGGCCTCGAGAACGTCGACGTCATCGAGTCCGACATCCTCAAGTTCGATCCATCACCTGCGTTTCCGCGCGGCGGCCATGTCGTGGCGGGCAACATCCCGTACAACCTGACCGGGGCTTTGATTCGCAAAGTCCTGGACCGCGAGCCAAGACCACGTCGCCTGTCGCTCGTCGTGCAGAAGGAGGTCGCGGAGCGATGGACGGCGACCGTCGGCGCAAGCCTGGCCACGGTCGCGGTGCAAGTGTTCGCGACGGCGCGCCTGCTCTTCACGATCCCCGCCTCGGCGTTCATGCCGCCGCCCGGTGTGGATTCCGCCTGCGTCGTGCTCGAGGTGCGGAAGCGCCCAGCCGTCGATATCACAGACCTCGATGCCTTTTTTCGACTGGTCGAGGCCGTATTCCAGTTCCGCCGGAAGCAGCTGGGCGGAGCGTTGGGCCGGATCACTGGTATCGGCAGCACGCGCGCCGGAGCACGTCTACGCGAGGCTGGAATCGATCCGGAGAGACGAGCACAGACACTCGATCTTGGCGAATGGGAGATCCTCTACCGGGCGTTCAACCGCGAACCGGGTCGCTAAGCTCTGACCCCGGTGGAAGCGCCAATCCGGTTTCCGGTCGAGACGCCGGGCGGCTTTCGGGCCGTCCTGCGGTTTACGGCCTTCAGAAACATCTGGTTCGCACAGCTCGCCGCGCAGCTGGCGGATAAGTTCCTCCTTTTCTCGCTGATCGTCCTCGCCTTCAAGATCTCCGGTGGCAGCACGCCGGTCGCGATCGTGATCCTGACCTACACCGTGCCATCGGTGCTGTTCGCGCCGCCCGCAGGAGTCATCGCCGATCGCATGAATCGCAAGCAGATCATGATGTGGTCGAACTTCGGCCGTGCTGCGGCAGTGGCATTGATCCCGCTGGCTGCGCTCGTCCCGGGTCTGAGCAACGACTTCCTACATCTGCTTCTTATCACGCTCATCTTCTCGTCGGTGGGCCAGCTGTTCGCGCCGGCCGAAGCGGCGGTCATCCCGACCATCCTTCCGCGATCCGCGTTGATCACCGCCAACTCGATGGCGCTGCTGACGATGGTGCTCACCCTTGTCGTCGGTGGCGCCTTGGCCCCGATCCTGTCGCGCATCGACCTGTACACGCCCTACTGGATGGCTGCCGTGCTTCTCACGATTGCGGGCGCTTTGATCTTTGCGTCCGACATCCCCCCGCTGGAGCGAACCCACGAGCCGCCCGTTACGGAGTCGCGCAACCGCTTCCACCTGATGATGGTGGACATCAAGGAAGGCCTCGATGCTTTGCGGGCATCCCGGGGCCTGATGCTCGCATTCGGCCAGGTGAGCATTGCGGTGCTCGTCCTCTTCATGCTGTTCACCCTCGCCCCGGCATACGTGAGCCATGTCATCGGCATCGCCGCGCAGGACTCATACGTGATCCTCGGGCCCGCCACCGGCGGCGCCATCCTCAGCGCCGTGCTGCTGGGTCAGTTCCTGCGCAACATCGACCGATCCAAGGTCCTGGTCGGCTCATTGATCGCGAACGGAGTGACCCTGCTGGCGCTGGCAGCAATACCTCAAGCCATGGAGCAGGTGCCCGACCTGCACGTCCACGCCCGGCTCACGGGCGCGGTGTTCAGCCTTCTGCTCGGCATCGAGTTCGGGGCGATCATGATCCCTGCGATCACGTACCTCATGGAGAGCACGAGCGACGAGATCCGCGGCCGGATCTTCGCCCTCCTCTACATGGTGATCAACGGCGTCACGGCAGTCCCGGTGCTGGCCGCCGCGGCGCTGTCCGACCTCATCGGCACAGCGCACGTGATCGGTGGGTTGGGCGGCCTCTTGATCGCCACCGCCGTCGCGATCCTCACAGTCGGGCGGCGCGCCATCGCGCCAGGACCGCAATGACGACGACAAGGACGACCACGAGGAGGCCGCCGATGCCGATCGCCCGGATGACGCCGGCGATCAGCGACAGGTTGCTGCCCAGCACGTAGCCGGCCACGCCGACGGCGACGGCCCAGGCCAGGCCGCCGAGCGCGCTGAAAACCTGGAAGCGCCAGAAGGGCATGTGGGCCATACCCGCGAGCATCGAACCCCAGGTGCGGAGGCCGAGGATGAACCGCGCGGCGAGAACGGCCTTGTCGCCGTGGCGGGCGAAGAACAGCTCGGCGTGAGCGATGTGGGCCGGGCCGATGCGGAACAGATTGCCAAACCGTTCGACGAATGGCCGGCCGCCGCGATAGCCGAGGTAGTAGCCGATGTCGGCGCCGACGACCGAGCCAAGAAAGCCGAACAGGATGACCAGCACGATGCTCTGGTCCCTCGCCGCCGACCATGCGGCCGCCGCCAGGAGCATGACCTCACCGGGGAAAGGGATGCCGGCGCTCTCGATGAGGATGCCAAGTCCGGCCGCCGGGTAGCCGATGGCGTCGACTATTGAGGTAGGACTCATGAATTCACCTCCCCACTTGTGGGGAGGTCGGGCCCGAAGGGCCCGGGTGGGGGTGATGGCACCCGCAGCGCCGCCGGAGTGAACGGAGCTCTCTCAAAGCGCTCATATACTGACGGCCTCATGGCGGATTACGGCGATCACGAGTCGAGCGAAGACCCGCTCCACATCCTTCGGCACTCGACCGCGCACCTGCTCGCCGCCGCTGTGATGGAGCTCTACCCCGACGCCAAGTACGGCATCGGACCACCGGTGCAGGACGGCTTCTACTACGACTTCGCCTTCACCAAGCCGATCTCCGAGTCGGACCTGGGCGCGATCGAGTCGCGCATGCGGCGGATCGCCCAGGAGGATCGGCCGTTCGTCAAAGAGGTCATGACCCGGCAGCAAGCGCTCGACGAGTTTCGCAAGCGGGGCCAGGACTACAAAGTCGAGCTGATCAACGACAAGGTCGAAGGCGACGAGGTGTCTGTGTATCGGACGGGCGACTTCCTCGACCTTTGTCGCGGCCCTCACGTGCGCTCCACAAAAGAGCTCAAGGCTTTCAAGCTTCTGCGCGTCGCCGGGGCGTACTGGCGTGGAGACGAGAACCAGCACCAGCTAACCCGGATCTACGGAACCGCGTGGCCATCAGCGAAGGAGCTCGAGGAGCATCTGAAGTTCCTCGAGGACGCCGAGAAGCGGGATCACAAGAAGCTGGGCAAGGACCTGAAGCTCTTCATGGTCGACGAACGCGTCGGCCCTGGCCTTCCCCTCTGGCTGCCGGCCGGAGCCACGGTGCGCAGAGAGCTCGAGCGATTCATCGTCGACGAGGAGCTCGCGCGCGGCTACGTTCATGTGCGCACGCCCGACGTCGCCCGCCTCGACCTCTACCGGCAGAGCGGCCACGCGAAGCTGTACGCCGAGTACATGTATCCGCCGATACGGTTCGAGGACGGCGAGGAGCTCGAGCTCCGGCCCGTCAACTGCCCGCACCACATCGTCATCTACCAGTCGGAGCTGCGCAGCTATCGCGACCTTCCTGTTCGCATCGCAGAGATCGGCAACAACTGGCGCTATGAGCGATCCGGCACCCTGATCGGGCTCAACCGTGTGCGCATGTTCGCCCTCAACGATGCGCACATCTTCTGCACTCCTGACCAGCTGATGGACGAGGTCAAGGGATCCATCGACCTTGCGCTCTACTTCTCGAACGTGCTAGGGATCGACGAGTTCTCGTACCGGCTGTCGACCCGCGACGACGCGAAGGAGAAGTGGCTGGGCACGGAGGAGCAGTGGCAGATCGCCGAGGCGGCGCTCAGCGAGGCGCTGGAGTCGATGGGCCAGAAGTACGAGCGGGGACTGGGGGAAGCCGCGTTCTACGGCCCCAAGATCGACTTCCAGGTGCGCGACGCGCATCGCCGAGAGTTCACCAACTCGACCGTGCAGGTGGACTTCCAGCTTCCTGAGCGTTTCGATCTCGAGTTCGTCGCCGAGGACGGATCTCGCCAGCGTCCGGTCATGGTCCACCGCGGCGCCGCCGGCTCGATGGAACGGCTCTTCAGCTACCTGATCGAGCGCTACGCCGGCGCCTTTCCGACCTGGCTGCATCCGGTGCAGGTGGTGGTGATCCCGATCACCGACGCCGAGCGGGACTATGCCAGGCGCGTTGTTGAAACGCTTCGCAAGGCAAAGTTGCGAGTTGAAGTCGACGACCGCTCAGAGCGAATGCAGCGCAAGATCCGCGACGCGCAGGCCCGCAAGGTCCCTTACATGGCCATCGTCGGGGGGCGCGAAGCGGAGACCGGGCACGTCAATGTCCGCGACCGCTCAGGTGGCCAGACTGACGAGGTCCTCGAGGCATTCGTGCATCGCGTCGCTGAGGAGGTCGCGGAGCGACGCCGGTAGTGCCCTAGCTGTCCAGCTGGATATGGATCTCCGTCTGCCGGCCTCGACCGAGGAAATCCACCGTCCCGATTGTCTGCGGTCGTGAGACGCGCTGAAATTGAATCTGTCCAATGGACGCGATATAGGCGGTCACCTTCCAGTCGCCGCTGCTGAGCTTCTCGTTGTAGAAGGCCGAGACGGTGGTTGAATCGTCATTCGACTCGAGGACGATCCGGCACTGTTTCGAATCGCCAGGCGTCAGCCCGGTCCCGACGTACGTGTTCTCGCTCGCGACCGTTGCGCCGGGATAGCTGGGGAAGTCTGACGGCAGGCAGCTGAAGCCCCCGTGCTGGAACGAGTTGACCAGGTTGTAGACCCCGACGCCGGCGCCGACCAACCCAATCACGAGCAGCACCGCGCACCCACCAGCGACCCACCAGATCCACGTGTGCGAGCTCCGTCGGGCCGCCTGCGGGTATGCCGGTGCGGACGCCGGCACCCAGCGCGCGCCATCCCATCGCCACATGCCGTCGGGTGACAGCTGGCCGGGCTGGACCGGTGGCTGCGCAGCCATCCGGGTATTTTCGCCTTCTCAGCTATAAAGGTGAACCGTGTACTCCGCGTGGTCGTCTCTGACGCCGACGTCGATCGTCCCGGAAGTCTTGGACCTTTTCTTGCTTCAAAACGCGATGTGGCGGGTCGCGGGCTGGGCCGCCGTTCAGAGGCCTCCGGGCAACCGACCTGCGCAGATCCCCTGTGCCGCGACAGGGATCACGGCGCCGGTGGTGACGTTGCCGATGCGCGGCTGCTGCTGGATGTCGCCACCCGAGATCACGTGCGTGGCATCCAACCAGCCGCAAACAAGCATGTTCAGCGTCCTGCCAACGCCCTCGATCGTTGTCGTGGAGCTCGTCGGCACGGCGACGGCGGTACCGTCAGGCGACAAATATGCGGGACCTGCCCCTTTGATCGCGAACGAACGCCTGGTCACCGCGGTCCAGTCGACGACACTGGCCTGGGTACCGCTCGTGTTCTCGCAAACAGCGCCCGCGGGCGAAGGCGACCCCACGATCACGCAGTTGTTGCCGCCGATCGTGAACCTTCGCGACGCAGTGGCCGGATCGACGACATGGAGCTCCAGCGGCCCTGCCGAGAATGGCCCGCCGCCCTGGGTGCAGGCCGGCACCTTCGCCAGCACCAGGCTGGTGCTCCCACGCCAGCCGATCGGCCAGAGTCCGAACGCGCTGGACGAGCTGAAGATGTCCACGTGGTTGGTGCTCCCGTTGAGATCTTCGACGTAGAGGCGCACTGAAACACCGGTGGCCATGTAATCGCTCACGACGACCGCGATTCGCTGGTCGTCGGGGCTGACCGAGAACATGCTGCGGCGGCCGCCTCCCGTGGGGACAGTTGTGGCGCGGCCGGTCTCTCCCTGAACGGTCATGAACCGCACGACCCCTTGCGCATCCATGTAGTAGGCACGGTCGTCGCTTGTGCTGACGGGTATCGGCACCACAGCCGCGGCCGCGTCGCCGCACGAGACCGGGGTCGGCGTGCTGGCGGTCGCCGAGCCGACGACCTTGCCGTTGATGGCGACGATGCTCACGGTGTAGGTGTCGCCCGAGGTCGGGGTCGCCAGCACGGCAAACGAGCCGGTGATGGGAACGGGTGACGCCGCAGGCGAGGACGCCGCTGAGGGCGACGTATCGGAAGCGGGGGAGGCGGTGGCGGCAGATGCGGTCGGGTTCGCCGATGGGCTGGTGCGGGCGGCCGATCCCTGGCCTCCGCAACCGGCCACGAGGATGGCGACCGCCAGCAGGAATGTAGGGTGCTTCACGGCGGGAATCGTAGGTGTTCGGACTCGGAGGTCCGCCGCATATTTCGCGGCATCGGCGGCCGGAGCCAAGGAAAGGGTGGCGCTAGGAGGAGCGCATCGCCAGATGCGTGACGACGCGGCGCCGGGCCCCTTGACGCAGGCTTGAGCGCCGTAGGCGCCCGGCCGCCCAGGCCGCGAAGATGCGAGGAACAGCGGCGGCGTGACGCCCCGTTCGATGGCCACCCCGGCATTGTCCTGGAGCGGGCTAAGATGAGTAGCGGACTGTACTCGAACGTACTAAAACGAACCCAATTGACGCATTGGAGGAGCCGATGTCTGAAGTCCAGATGACCCCCGACCAGATCGTCGACGCCATGCCCGACTACCTGATCCCTGAGAAGGCGGCGACGACCAAAGCGACCATCCAGTTCGACCTCAGCGGTGACGGGGGCGGCAAGTGGTGGGTCCGGATCCACGACGGCAAGGCCGAGTCTGGCAAGGGCGACCCGGGCGAGCCCGCCAACCTGACCCTGCTGGCGGACGCCCATGACTGGGTCAAGATCATGACCGGTCAGATGGACGCGACCGCCGCCTTCATGCAGGGCAAGCTGAAGATCAAAGGCGACATGGGGCTCGCGATCAAGATGCAGTCGATGTTCCGGAGGCCGAACTAAAAGCGCCTAGAAGCTGAACTTCCAGGTGGCCAGCCGGGTCGACATCTCGGACTCGAGATCGAGCAGGCCTGAGTGAAGATCCATGATCACGACGTGATGCGGCGTGAGCGCGATTCGCCGGCCGTCCGGCAGGCGGACCGCCTCGACCGAGTTCCCCCAGGAGATCGTCTCCAGTCCTGATGCCTGCGTAAGGTTGGTCCTCACCCAGCTCGCGAGATCGGTCGAGGTGCCGCGCTCATAAGTGGAAAGGATCATGAAAGCGAAGTCGCCCG
>DASPYG010000115.1:0-28827 GCA_035636885.1 Candidatus Nitrosopolaris sp. | reverse complement strand
CGTCGCCTCGAGGCGCCTGCCCACGCGAGCTATTCACATGCTCGAGCGCAACGTCATGGCGTATCGCCACCACTGGATCGTCCTGCTCACCGGGTTCGTCGAGCCGGTGCTCTACCTGCTGGGGATCGGTTTTGGCATCGGTTCGCTGGTGCGAAACGTCCCCATCGGCCACGGCCAGGTGATCAGCTACGCGATGTTCGTGGCCCCGGCCCTCATGGCGTCATCGGCGATGAACGGGGCCATCTACGAATCGACGTTCAACCTCTTCTACAAGCTTCGTTACGTCAGGAGCTTCGACGCCATCATCGCCACGCCGGTCGGCATCGAGGATGCGACGGTGGGCGAGATCATCTGGGCGGTTGGGCGAGGCAGCCTCTATTCGGTAGGCTTCCTCGTCTTGATGCTCGCTCTCGGATTGGTGGCCTCACCATGGGCGATTCTCGCGATCCCGGCCGCGATTCTCGTGGGTTTCGCGTTTGCCGCCCTGGGCTCCGTCATCACCACGTTCATGCGCAGCTGGCAGGATTTCGACGGAGTCCAGCTCGGCCTGCAGCCCATGTTCCTGTTCTCGGCCACCTTCTTTCCCATCACCGTCTATCCGCCCGCGCTGCAGATGCTGGTCGAGGTCACCCCGCTCTATCGCGGCATCGACCTGATCCGCGGCCTCACGACTGGCGCGGTCGGCGTGGGACAGTTTGTCGACGTGGCGTACCTGGTTTTGATGGGGATAGCCGGTGTCACCATCGCGGCGGTCCGACTACGAAGACGTCTCCTGAAATAGCTTCTAGGAGAGCGAGTAGATTCCAGGCAGCTCGCGATACAGCCCGGCGTAGTCGAGCCCATAGCCGATGACGAACTTGTCAGGGATCACGAAGCCTGTGAAGTCGATTTTCACCTCCACCTCGCGGCGCGCGGGCCTGTCGAGCAGGGCCGCGAGCCTGAGTGAGGCGGGACCTAGGCGGCGCAGCCGCTTGGCGATCACGTCGACGGTACGTCCCGAGTCGATGATGTCCTCGACGAGCAGCACGTGGCGGCCGACCAATGGGCCCTCGACCATATGCGCGAGCCTCACGTGGCCGCTGCTCGACGTGCCCGAGCCGTAGCTGGCCGCGCTCACGAACTCGAGCTCGGCCGGGATGGCGAGGCTCCGCAGCAGGTCGGCGGCGAAGACGGTGGCGCCTTTGAGGATGACGATCATCACCAGCGGCGTCTCGATATCGGAGTAGACCTCGGAGATCTGCTTGCCCAGCTCGCGCACGCGACGGCGGATGCGCTGCGAGCTGATCATCGCCCGCGCCGGCTTGGCTTTCGCCTCCCCAGTTGTGGGGAGGTCGGCCTTCTCACCTCCCCACAACGTGGGGAGGTCGGTCGCGCGAAGCGCGGCCGGGTGGGGGGACTCACTCTTGCTCAAATTCAAACCCCGACGGGATGCCAGACGGTCTTCATCTCCATGATCCCAGAAGCGACCATGGTGCGAACACGTCGTTTGAACGGCGGAAGCTGCAAAGCGAAGGCAGGCTCCGCATGACAAACCGAAGGCGCCCCAGCAAGGTGCCCTCGATACAGATGCGAGACGGCTGTAATTATGGGTGTCGTCTCGACGGTGCCACAAGGGTGCGGGCGTCGAGATGAACGCTCCTCCAATCACTGAAGTCGTTCTTAGTTACACCCCGGGTGGTCCCAAAACTTCGGCACCCCTACTCCCCAGGCGCCACGACCTTCCTCGCTCGTCATCAAAACTGTGCCCGGGTGGGAGTGGTTGACGCGCCAAAATCGGCTCACGAAGCATCGGAGCCGTTTCGGGGACAGCTTCCTGGGCGAAAGGTCCTATTGACTTCGACCTGTCCAGCGGTAGGCTGGCGGCTCCAGAGGGCTTTGCTGCGCCCCCATCTTGCTAATTGGAGGAGGTCAGATGAAGAGACTCATTTCCAGCTTCGTCGCACTCGGCGCGGTGCTACTGATGGCGGTGACTGCCCAAGCGAGCGGGGCGGGCGCCATCAGTGTTACCCAGACGTTCCATAACGCCACTCAGCAGTTCGTGCCCCCGGATCCGACTGCCGTCCAGCCGTGCACTGGTATACCGGGGACGCTGACGCTCACTTACAACGGCGTCGCGCATTCCACGTTCCTGACCTCGGGGGTGGGTGCTGGAACCGGTTGGTTCACCTTCACCGCAACCGGGACGTTCACCTTTGTCGGTAGCGACGGGGTTAACTTCAGCGGCCGGTTCACTAATTGGGATGGCCAAAACGTCAACCTTCAGAACTTTGCCGCGACTGGCATCCTGGTCGTGCACGGGACCGGTTCGGACGGCTCCTCCTTGACGTTCCACGACGTCTTCCACATGTCGATGTCCGCCTCTGGCATCACCCTCTTCTTCGACAAGCCAACCTGCGGCTAGAGCTTTACCGGGGAGGGACGGTCGCCTACAGACCGCCCCTCCTCGCTTGTCGCTTCATCCGGGTGGCGAGAAGCAACAGAGACTGAGCCATGCTGCGGTCGAAAGGTTGCAGGACTGTCTAGCGGCCTCAAAAATGAAATTCGATGCGAGGTCGAAAACCAGTTCCCTACAAGTTGAAAATTCTTACTTCGTCTGCGCCCGGGTTCGACCGCGGTGGACATGCGATCAAGATTCCACCACCCTTCGCCAAGGGAGGCGTTCAGAAACCTAGCGACCTATCGACTGATGCTTCTGAGTTTTGGGACAAGGTGGTGCCTGAACTCGAGCGTCTGGAACTGGTTGGAGAGGCCAACTTCGCTGGCCGGATTGCAATGGCCGAGTGCTACGCCCGAATGATGCAAGCGACTCGGATCATCCGCACTCAAGGCGTGCTCGGTCACGATCCCGACAAAGGGCGGCATCCCGCCATCGGTGTAGTCGAAGAGGCGTCGAGGAACCTGCGCGGGTTCATGGCATCGTTTGGGATTTTGCCTTCTGACGAAGTTCGCCTCGGGCTCAAGAAGTCGAAGGTCGAAGCGGCGAACCCGTTTGCTACTGTCCCAGGAGAGATGACTTGAGCAACCGCCCAGAGATGAAACCTGTGCCAGGATCACGCGATTCGGAGATCGGGTGGACGCCGCCTCACCGTGAACAACCCTCGCAGCACGACGATCCGTCGGTTCCTGTGCCCTCGGTCAAAGAGGACTTGGGTCCTTACGCCCAACCGGGTGGGAAACCGAGTACGTCATGACTGCACCAACAGACGACGCGCTCATCGTCGCGCCCAAAGTTCGCCCAGACGTCGGGCCTAACGCCCCGTGGGGGCCTCAGACGCAACTGGGACGTACCGAGCATCGCTGCCTTCGCTGCGGAAGGGACTGGGGTGAAGCGGAGAAATCGACTTAGGAGGTGAAAATCGAATATGAACTCGCCTAAACGCCGACGGGGTGCCACACGGTCTTCATCTCCATGAAGGCGGTGATGAGGTACGGGCTCAGCTCGCCCGGGGCGAGCTTCACCACCCGCTTGACGTTGTCTGCGGCGGCCTTCTCGATCTCGGTCACCTCGTCGGGGGTGCAGCCGGCGACATCGATCGCGTTGACGTCCATGTGCGCCGCGAGCCAGGGCAGCAGCTCTTTGCGAAACCCGCTCAGCACGTTCGCGACGCCGACCGGCAGGTCGCTCGTGGCCAGCACCTCGGCGAGGGTCAGCGCCGGCAGCGGGTTCTCCTGCGGGGCGAGCACGACCACCGCGTTGCCGCCGCACAGGGCCGGGGCCACGCGCCGCACCAGGCCCACGAGCGCGGGCTCCTCCGGCGCGACGATCCCAACCACACCCGTCGGCTCTGGAATCGTGAAGTTGAAGTACGGGCCGGACACCGGGTTGGTGCCCCCAATGACCTGCGCGAGCTTGTCAGTCCACCCCGCGTACCAGACCAGCGCCTCGACCGCGTCGTCGACCTCCTTGTTCGCGGCCCTGCCGGAACCCAAAAGCTCGACGAACTGCGCGCGCCGGCCGTCCAGCATCTCGGCGGCGCGGTACAGGATCTGGCCGCGATTCACGGCCGTCCGTGCGGACCATCCCGCCACCGCTCCCCGCGCGGCTCGCACCGCATCACGTAGGTCCTTGCGCGAGCCGCGAGGGACGTTAATGCTGCCATCGAACCGATACGCCCGACCCGACTCCGATCGCACGAACTCGCCCGCTATGAACATCTTGTAAGTCTTGCGGACATCGATGCGGCCGCCGGCTCCGTTCTTAGCGGTGGGCATCTAGACGAGCTCCAGGTACGGCAGCAGGCCGTGCCGGCCGCCCTCGCGGCCGAACCCCGATTCCTTGTACCCGCCGAAAGGTGAGGTGGGGTCGAAGCGGTTGAAGGTGTTCGCCCACACGACGCCGGCGCGCATCCGCTCCGCCATCCACAGGATGCGCGAGCCCTTGTCCGTCCACACGCCGGCCGATAGGCCGTAGGGCGTGTTGTTCGCCTTTTCTACCGCCTCGGCCGGGGTGCGGAATGTGAGCACCGACAGCACCGGGCCGAAGATCTCTTCGCGTGCGATGCGGTACGACTGCGACACGTTGGTGAACAGCGTGGGCGGAAACCAGTAGCCTCGCTCCGGCAGCTTGCATTCCGGCTGGAAAATCTCAGCGCCCTCTTCGATGCCGGATTCGACCAGCTCTTCGATCTTCTCCAGCTGGGCTTTGGAGTTGATGGCGCCTATGTCGGTGTTCTTGTCGAGCGGATCGCCGAGCCGAAGCGTGCCGAGCCGCAGCTTCAGCTTTTCGAGCAGCGGCTCTGCGATCGACTCCTGCACCAGCAGGCGGCTGCCGGCGCAGCACACGTGGCCCTGGTTGAAATAGATGCCGTTCACGATGCCTTCTACCGCCTGGTCGAGCGGCGCATCGTCGAAGACGATGTTGGCCGCCTTGCCGCCGAGCTCGAGGGTCAACCGCTTGCCCGTCCCAGCCAGCGACCGCTGGATGAGCTTGCCGACCTCGGTCGAGCCGGTGAACGCGACCTTCTTCACCCCGGGGTGCGTCACCACCAGCGATCCGGTCTTGCCGCCGCCCGTGAGGATGTTGACGACGCCAGGCGGCAGCTCGGCCTGCATGCAGATGTCGGCGAACAGCAGGGCGGAAAGCGGTGTGGTCTCGGCGGGCTTCAACACGACCGTATTACCGGCGGCCAGCGCGGGCGCGATCTTCCACGCGAGCATGAGCAGCGGGAAGTTCCACGGTATGACCTGGCCCGCCACCCCAAGCGGGCGCGGCTTACGGTTGGGGAACGCCCACTCGAGCTTGTCGGCCCACCCGGCGTAGTAGAAGAAGTGGGCGGCCGCGAGGGGGATGTCGACGTCGCGCGATTCCTTGATCGGCTTGCCGCCGTCCATCGTCTCTACCACGGCCAGCTCGCGCGCCCGCTCCTGGAGGATGCGGGAGATGCGGAAGATGTAGCGCGCCCGCCGTGAGGCCGCCATACGCGACCAGGAATCGAAGGCCTTGTCAGCCGCCTTTACCGCGCGGTCGACGTCCACCTCGTCGGCCTCGACCACCTCGGACAGCTTCTGCTCGGTGGCGGGATTGATGGTCGGGAAGGTCTTGTTGCTGTGAGCCGCGACCATCTTGCCGCCGATGAAAAGGTTGTAGCGCGGCTGGATCTTGACGAACTCGGTGGACTCGGGCGCGGGCGCGTACTCGAATGTCTGCTTCGCGAGGGCTCTCGCTCCATCGGGGGGAGGGTTAGGGAGAGGGGCGTGTGCCCGCAGCGGCCGCTTCGCTATCGCCATGTCAGTCGATGGTGAAGTAGTCGCCCGACTGGTACACACCGGTGCGTTCCTTCTCGATCTGCATGAGCACGTCGTTGAGAAGCGTGGACGCGCCGAGCCGGAAGCGTTCCGGCGTCATCCACTCCGCCCCGAGCGTCTCGTACAGCACGACCAGGTAGGCGATCGCCTGCTTGGAGGTGCGGATACCGCCGGCGGGCTTGAAGCCGACGGGCCGGCCCGTCTCGCGCACGAAATCGCGGATCGCCTCCATCATCACCAGGCTCACGGGCAAGGTCGCCGCCGGCTGCACCTTGCCTGTGGACGTCTTGATGAAGTCGGCGCCCGCGGCCATGGCGAGGATGCTCGCGCGGCGCACGTTGTCATAGGTGCCGAGCTCGCCGGTCTCGAGGATCACCTTCAGGTGGGCTGTGCCGCATGCCTCCTTGATGGCGATGATCTCGTCGTAGACCTTCTCGTGGTCGCCGGAGAGGAACGCGCCGCGGTCGATCACCATGTCCACCTCGTCGGCGCCCGCGGCGACCGCTTCTCTGGCCTCGGCGATCTTGATCGACGTGAAGCTCTGGCCGGACGGGAACGCTGTGGCAACCGAGGCCACCCGCACCGTGCTGCCGCGCAGGTGGGCTTTGGCGTCTGCGACGCGGGCCGGGTAGATGCAGATGGCCGCCACCGAGGGGATCGTGGAGTCACCCGGCTTGGGGCGGATTCCCTTGGCGCACAGGGCCGCCACCTTTCCGGGGGTGTCGGCGCCTTCGAGAGTGGTCAGGTCGATGCACCGGATGGCGAGATCGAGCGCCCACAGCTTCGACGACTTCTTGATCGAACGCTTGGCCAGCGACGCCGCCCGCTCGTCGGCCCCCACCTCATCGACGCTGCGCACACCGCGCATCAGCGAGCCGATGTGCGACAGGGACAGGGCGGTGGCCATCAGCACATAGTAGGACGAGGTCATGGACACCCATGAAGCAGTGGCGCTCGGGGCCGTGGCCAAGGCCGCGGATGCCGGGCTCAAAGGCCTGGATGCCAGGTCGTGGCGCGATCGCCTCGAGGGCAGCCTCGACGACCTCCGCTCCGCGTTCGAGGTGCTCCTCGACGAAGATCGCTCTGCAGCCCTGCAAATGGCTACGGGCGTTGTGGGCTTCTGGACGCTCACCAGCCGCATCCCGGAGGGCAGAGCCTGGCTTGACCGGGCATGTGCGGCTGCTGATCCCGACGACGCCACGCTGCCGCGTGCCCTCTATGAGAACGCGCTGCTCGCTTTCTGGCAGGGTGACGACGACATTTCGCGATCGCTCCTGGCGCGCAGCCTCGATGCCGCCAGCAGCCTGAACGACGCGACGGGCGAGGCCGTCGCCCTGTGCGGGATGGCGAGAGTCGCGCTGCGCGAGGGAGACCTCGACCGAGCCCGAGGTCTATGCGAACAGGCCCTCGAGCGAGTCGAGGGAAGCGCTGACAAGCTCGGACGTTCGAATGCCCTTCACGTGCTGGGAGTAACTGCGCAGATGCGAGGAGACCTTCACGAAGCTGCGCAGTTCATGAACCGCCGTCTGCAGCTGGCGCGCGAGCTCAATCACCTGGCTTCAGTTGCTTCCGAGGCCGGCAACCTGAGTGTTGTGGAAAGGCAGCTGGGCAACATGGAGCGCGCAACCCAGCTCGCGCTGGAGTCGCTGGCGCTCTCGGAACAACGGGGCGACGAATGGATGCTCCCCTATCAGCTGAACGCGCTCGCGGGCATTGCCGCCGCCAAGAAGGACTTCGCCCGCGCGGCAACACTGCTGGGCGCGGCCGCCGGAATGATGGAACGGATGGGCACGGCGTGGCCGCCCGATGAGAAGCCACACTTCGAGACGACGCGGTCGGCGGCCGAGGCCGCGCTCGCGCCAGACAGCTTCGAGCGAGCCTGGGCTGAGGGCGAGCACATGACTTTGCCCGATATGGTCGCCCTCGCCCAATTGCCGACCTAGAAGGTGAAGCACTCCAGGAGATTTCCGATGTCAGACCGGCCGTCCCGAGGCGCAGCCGGAGGCCCGGCGGTCGCGCCTCCCGCCGCCGCCTGGTAGTTGGATCCCACCGGCGTCGCGGCGTCGAACGTGTGATTCACCGAGGCTAGCGTCGGCAGCCCGAACACGGCCTCGATGAACTTGAGGATCGAGGTGTGCTCATACAGCGTCGGCTCGAGGTGGCTCGGCCTGGCCCACGGCGAGATGATCCACGTCGGCACCCTGATGCCAAGGCCAAATGAATCGAGCTGGGGCGGCCGCACGTGATCGAAGTAGCCGCCCGCTTCGTCGTACGTGACGATGTAAACGGAGCTGTCCCAGGCGGACGATTGCATCAGCGCGGTGATCAGCTCGTTCTGGATCCCCATCCCGACCGACACGTCCGCCGGCGGGTGCTCGTCCCAGCCTCTGGCGAAGCTCGGGATCACGAACGACACCTGCGGCAGCCGGCTCAGCTGCAGATCGTTGAGGTAATCGCCTTTGCTTCCAAGGGTGCGCTGATCGTGCGCCCATCTCTTCCAGAAGACGAAGACATTGTCCGTGTTGCCGAACGGAACGGTGTCCCAGCCTATGTTGTAGATCTTCCAGCTCACGCCGGCGGCCTCGAGGAGGTCGAGGATGATCGGGTAGTCGAAGACGCCGTAGCCCCAGATGCCGTTGGTCGTGATCCCGCCGGACGTTCCGGCCGCGAGGTAGAAGCGGTTCGGCCACGTCGGCCCCATCAACGAGCAGAAGTAGTTGGTGCACAGCGTGAAATCGTTGAATAGGCTGTAGTAGAACGCCAGGTCGGATCCGGTGTAGTACCCCATGCAGTTGATGCCGTCGGTGGTGTAGAAGCCATCCATCTTGCCGGCGTCGTATTCGGCATGAGTCGCGTTCCAGCCATGCCCGATATCCGGCGTCGAAAGGCTGGTGAAGTGGTAAGGAGTCACCGACCCGCCGTTCCCATCAGGCTGTGAGTAGCCCGCAGGCACTCCGTACCGCCCGGCGAACGGAGCGAAGCCGTAGTAGTGGTCGAAGGACCTGTTCTCCTGCATGTCGACGACGACGTGTTTGATCGGGATGGTTCGCGGCTTGCTCCCCCTGGGGGTCGACGCTGCCTGGACCGCTCCCAACCAGGGAGTCGCCAGGCCCGCGATCCCGAGCGAGCCTGGCGACTTTCAGCAGGCCGCGACGGCTGATCGGCCGATCGAGAATTCGCTCGTCCATGCGCACCTCCAAAAACCCCGCACTGCCAGAAGGTTTCGCAGCCTCCCGTCGGCCCATTGAATTCGATGTTGGTTGTCGGGAGAGCGTGGCGTGGATAAGCCGTTGGAAGGCGGCTGTTAAATATTGATCCTTGGGACGCGGTCAGGAGGTGGCGGTTTGCTCCACGCCCGCTTCGCCTCGAGCCAGCCGGCCGCGAAGGGCCGCGAAGTACCACGCGGCGGCGACCACGAGCACGATGCCGACGATCACGTCGGCGCCCCAGAAGTCTTTGGGGATCATCAACGCGCCGAGGGCGATCAGCGTCCAGGCGAGCGCGGCGTACATGACTGGCGTCGCCCACACGCCGAGGTCGAAAGCTTCCGGCATCTTGTCCATACGGTGCCGACGGGTCACATATGCGAGCACGGTCAGGAAGTAGACGACGAACGGCAGCGTGGCCGTGGCGGTGATCAGGAGCAGGAACGCCGAGCCGCCGGTACCGGTAACCGTGCTGATGTAGCCCCAGGCGACGAAGACCAGCCCGAGTGACGAAGCCGTGACGAGCGCCCGGATCGGCGTCTGCGTCTGCGGGTTCACCTTCTTCAGCGAGGACGAGAACGGGATGATGTTGTCCCGCGCGAACGAGAAGATCAGGCGGCCTGTGGCGGCGAGTCCGACGACGTCGAGCGCGAAGATCGAGAACACGACGATCACGACAAAGACGTCCTTGGCCACGTCACCCATCCAGTACGCAACGATGTCGACCAGCGGCACCTGCGACGCCTTGGCCGCGGCGAGGTCCGGGATGGCGATGGTAAAGCCGATCAGCGCCACCATGCCGAGGACCGCCGAGCTCGCGACCGACCACACGACCGCTCTTGGGACGGTAACCCGCGCCGCGACGGCCTCCTCGCCAAGGTCGGCGGCAAGCTCGAAGCCGACGATGGTGAAGATCCCCATCAGGGCCGCATAGGGGAGGGCGCGCACGATGTCGCCTCCGTGAACCCCGCCGGTATCGCCGAGGAAGGTGATCGAGTGGTTCGGGTGGATTGCCCACAGCACGAAGAGGATCACCCCGAATCCGACCATGCCGACGATCTCCGTGAACACGGCCACGTTGTTGATGCGGGCGGCCAGCGCGATCGAGATGATGTTGATCGCCAGCACCGCGGCGAAGATGACGATGGTGATGACCAGGTTGATGGTCGGGTTGCCGGAGTCCAGGCCGAGGATGGTGGCGACGAGCGGGGCGAGGACCACGAAGTTGATGCCGGCCGCGCCGACCGCCAGGTAGCACAGGCCCACGAAGCCCGTGAACCAGCCGTAAGTAGTGTTCACCAGCCGCGCGCCCCACTGGTAGGAATAGCCGGCCAGTGGGATGCGTGTACCGAGCTCGGCGACGACCAGGGCCACCAGCATCTGGCCGGCGGCGGCCACCGGCCACAGCCAGATCATCGCGGCGCCAAGGTGGGCGAGGCCGAAGCCATAGTTGGCGAAGAGCCCGGTGGTGATCGAGATGATCGAAAAGGCGACCGCATAGAGGGAGAAGAGCCTGAGCGCCCTGCGCAGCTCCTGCTTGTAGCCGAAGGACTGGTTGATGGCCTCGTCTGCAGTGCTCGAGGGCCCGGGCATTTGCTGTCCCCTTCCTTTACTTATGTGTTATCGCCGAGCACCCGCTCGAGATAGGCGTTGCCGAACGTGCGATTCGGATCGAGGCGATCGCGCACGGCGATGAACCGGTCCCACAGCGGGTAGCGCGCACGCAGCGTGGCGGCGGTCTGGAAGTGGAGCTTCCCCCAGTGCGGGCGGCCGTCGTGGGCTTTCATGATCGCCTCCACCTCACGGAAGTACGGCTCGTACTCGAACTTGTGGTAGACGTGAACGGCGACGTATCCGGTCTCGCGACCGTACGCGGGGCTCAGCGGGATGTCGTCGGCCGCGACCACGCGTACCTCGACCGGGAAGCTGATCAGCAGGCCCTGGCGCTCGATCATGGAGCGGATGTCGCGCATCGCCGCCACGAGCTCTGAGCGCGGGACCGCGTACTCCATCTCCGCGAACCTCACCAGGCGGGTATTGGCGAAGATGCGATCGCTCCGGTCGGTCATCTCCTTGCGCGACATGGTTCTCGCGGTGATGGCGGCGAGGCCGGGGATCCACGTCCGGCGCACCTGCGCAGCGCGCTGGATCATGCCGAAGAGGTGGTTCTCCAGCAGGATGTCGTTGATGTACGCGCCGACGCCGGTCCGGCGCTGGTTTTCATGCGGCGGGTCCTCGGTGCGGGTGTTGGCGATCGACTGCGCCACTTCCGTGTGTGGGAACCAGAAGAGCTCGAAGTGGTCGTTCTTCGCGCAGAGCTCGTCGAACTCCTCCAGCAGGTCGTCTAGCTTTCGTGGCTGCTGGATGGAATGGATGTTGTAGGCCGGCACGCACCGCAGGGTCACGCTGGAGATCACCCCGAGCGCGCCCAGGCCGACCTGTGCGGCCTTGAACGTCTCGGGCTCTCGTTCGGCGGAGCAGTGCACCACCTCGCCGGCGGCAGTGACCAGCGACAGAGCCACCACCTGGCTCGAGATGTTGCCGAAGCGCTCGCCGGTGCCATGCGTCGCCGTGGAGATGGCGCCGCTGATGGTCTGGTAGCCGACGTCGCCCATGTTCTCCATGGCGAGGCCGAAATGGGCGAGGGCGTCGCCGAGCTCGAGGATGGTGATGCCCGCCTGGGCGGTTATCGTGCGGGCGTCGCGATCGACCTCGAGGACCTTGTTGCAGCTGCCGAGCTTGATCAGGCAGCCGTCGGTGACGCCGATATCGGTGAACGAATGGCCGCTCCCGGCGACCTTCACGTGCTCGCCCCGCTCCGCCGCCGCGCGCACGATTCCAGCGATCTCCTCCTCAGAGGAAGGTGACTCGACTCGCGCCGGGCTGCACGTGTAGGTCCCGCTCCAGTTCGTCCACGTCAGGCGAGCCGCGCTCACCATCCGCGAAGGTCGACCGCCCAGGTCTCGAGCACCTCACCGTCGCGCACGAGGTGCATGCGCTCGTGCAGGGCGACGGTAGGGTCGCAGTGAGCCGGCATCACCCGGATCAGGTCGCCCACAGCGACACCATCCCCCGGGACGAACGTCAGGTGCTCGTCCGACACGATCATCACGTCGCCGCCTCCGTCGACGTCGGGTTTGCCGTGGTCCATGCCCAGCGCCTTGAGGCCGCAGTTGGCCACGGCGTAGCCGGAGGCCGAGGTGGAGATCACGGTCGCGAGCACGCTCAGCGCCTGCTTGAAGGGCAGGCCGAGCTTCGCATAGGCGGTATCCATGAGCGCGTATGACCCGGCCTGGATCTCGTTGGCCCACGTGTTGAGGTCGTACGTGCCGGTGCCGCCGGCCGAGATCACGTCGCCTCCGACGTCTTCGTGTGCCCTCACCAGCAGCTCCATCGCCTGCGCCGTGAGGTCCTGCCGCAGAGAGCGATCGTCCAACCCGACGGCGTGGCCTTCGTAGCCCATCACCCCTCGTACGGTCAGCCCCTTGGAGCGGGCCATCTCAGCCAGCGTGCCGGCGTTCTCAGGCGCGCAGCCGCACCGCGGAAGCCCCACGTTGACGTCGATCAACACCTCCTTGATGCCACTTTTGGCCGCGGCCTCGATCGTCTGCAGCGAATCGACTGCGACCGTGACCCTGGCGTCGAGCCGGCCGAGCCTGGAGGCGTCGAGCACCTCATTGGCGAGCAGGAGGTCCTCGCCCAGGCCGGCGGCGGCCATGCCCTCGACCTCCCGAATGGTGGCGCACGTGAACGTTTGATGGCCCGCCGCGAGCTGGCGCCGCGCGAGGGCGGTGCACTTGTGGGCCTTCACGTGCGGGCGCAGTCGGGGCCCTGGCAAGGCCGCGGCCATTACCGAGAGGTTCTGCTCGAAAGCGTTCGCGTCCACGACGAGGGCCGGGGTCACCAGCTCCTCGACCCGGGTCGCGGCCACGCGTGAATCATGCCAGCCTCAGGCCGCCCGGCCCCGCCGGTCCCCAAGAGACTCTCTAATACTTCAGTAGCCTTACGGACGACACGCCCTTCTGCCTCGCCTAGCCTGCCGTCATGCGTAGTGTTCCGGCGGCGAAGTTGTCTGGAGGCGAGTGCTGATGGGCTTGTGGTCCCGCTTCAAGCTGATCTTTTCGACCAAGGCCTCGAGCGCTATGGACCGCGTCGAGGACCCTCGTCAGGTCCTCGACTACGCCTACGGGCAGCAGCAGCTCCTCCTGGTGAAGCTGCGCCAAGGCCTGGTCGAGGTGGCGACCTCGAAGCAGCAGCTCGAGCGCCAGTCCAAGAAGCTGGAATCTCGCGTCCCACAATTGGACGAGCAGGCCAGGCGAGCTCTGGTCGCCGGCCGCGACGACCTCGCGCGCATCGCTTTGGAGCGCAAGCGCACCGCTCTCGCTGAGGTCGAAGGCTTGACTGTGCAGATCGCGGAGGTCGACGTCGAGGAGAAGCGGCTTGCCGGCCAGGAGCGGTCCCTCCAGTTCCGCATCGAGGAGTTCCGCGTGCACCGCGACGTGGTCTCGGCGCGCTACAGCGCGTCAGAGGCCGAGGTGAAGGTCAAAGAAGCGCTGTCCGGCGTGTCCGGCGAGCTGGCCGAGCTGGGGATGGCGGTGGGCCGAGCCGAGGAGAAGGCCGACCGCCTTCAGGCCCGCGCAAGGGCGCTCGACTCCCTGGTGGACATCGGAGCTCTGCAGCCTGCCGGCGGCGGCGATTACGTCGAGACCGAGCTGCGGCGGCTGACCAGCGGGGCTGAGATCGATGACGAGCTCGAGCGCCTGAAGGCCGAGATTGGTGCGCCGCGATTGGCGGCGACGGGAGATGGCAACGATGCCAAGTGACGTCGACCGTGAGCGCGAAGACCAGTGGTTTGCGTGGGCGATGTCCGCGCTCGGCGGCGACGAGCCTCGCGCACGAGCGGCTGCGCGCGCGGCCGACGCCGTGCAGCGGACAGGCGCCGGCTTCGCCACTGCCGCCACCGCGGCCAGGGCCGCATATACGGATTTGGCGATATCGATTCCGGACCGAGCCCCTTGGGATGAGGCCGCCGCCCCGGCGGTCGATTCGAAGCCGCACCTGTCGCCCGACGGCAGGTGGTTCTGGGATGGCTTCAACTGGACCGCCTCACACCTCAACAAGAGCTCAGCCCTGGCTCCGGCGCCGGTTCAACCCCCGCCGGCGTCGAGCCAAGGCTTGAGCTCTTGGGCGGGCGGCGCGACGTCCGAGGATCTGTTCTTCGGCCAGGCGGTCATCGTCTGGGCGCGCTGGATTCTGATCGCGACTGGTCTCGTGCTGTCGTTCTGGGAGCCACAGAGCCTCGGGCTGCTGCAGATCCAGCTGGCCGCCATCATCGCGCTGGCGTTCGGCAACTTCTATCTGCATGTGCAGCTGCTTCGCGGCCGCCCGGCCATCGATCGGGTCGTTTACGCGGCTAGCGCGGCGGATCTTGCGGTCGTGACCACGCTGGTCATCTCCCAGAACGGTTACAGCTCGCCCGTCTTCGTCTTCTACTTCGCGGCCGTGCTCGGCCTTTCGGTCGCGTTTCCAGCTGTGCTGACGGCTCTGTACACCGCGGCTGTCGTGGTCGTCTACGGCATCGTCTGTGTAAGCACTGCCGACAGCGCTGAGTACCCCGCGGTGTTCACGCGGCTGCTGATGATCGCGGCGATCGCGGTCTGCGGCGCGCTCTTTGCACAAAGCGAGGCGCACCGGCGCGCGGAGGCCCTGGCGGTGCACGAAAGCGCGTCTGCCGAGGTCACGCTGCCGTCCACCGTCCCAGGGCCGGAACCTGTGCCCGCAGGCGTGGGCTGAAAGGAGAGAGATGGAAGCCAAGGCTTTGAGAGAGGTCCGGTCTCACGAGCAGGCGGCGCTTGAAGACGTGTTCTTCGGGCAGTCGGTGATCCTGTGGGCGCGATGGAGCGTCATCCTCGCCGGTGCGGTGCTGGTGCTGTGGACGTCCACCACCGTCGCCCAGCTGACGCGAACGTTCCCGTTCTTCCTCGTCCTGATGGCGATGAACTTCTTCCTGCATGGTCGATACGTGATGGGCAGCCCGCTGAATCGGACGGTGGTGGTGGCGGCGAGCGTCGCCGACCTGGTGCTGATCACGGCGATCGTGGTCTTCTGGCCGGGAGCCGTTGGGCTCAACAACGAGTTCTTCGTCCTCTATTACCCGGTCGTGTTCGCGTTCGCCCTGGTCTTCCCACGCGTCATCGAGGCGGCTTACACGGTGCTCGCGATAGTCGCGTATGCGACAGCGTGTCTGGTTCTGAGTGGCTCCGTCTTGTTCGCCGACGGCGCGCTGAACTTGAAGACGCTGATGATGCGTCTGATCGTGATGGCCGCGATGGGCTTCCTCGGCAACTACTACTTCCGGATCCAGCGCGATCGACTGCGGCGCGCGTCGAAGGGGACGCCGTCGGCGCTCGACGAGCTGAAGTCGAAGCTCGCGCCCGCACCGCGTCGTGCCATCCGTTCGTGACCTGGCGATCGGGGGAGAAGGGCAGGTGGGATTCCTCGGCCAGATCGCAGCCAGCCTGAAGGCGGGCCTCGACGCCGCGCTTGCGCCTGCGGTGGACCCGCGTACGACATACGTAAACGCGCACCAGAAACAGCAAGCGCTCCTCGCGCAGGTGCGGGTGGCGATTAACCACGTCACTGCTTCCAAGGAGCGGATGCAGGCGCGGGTGCTGGAGGACAGGGCGCGGCTACCGCAGATGCTCGAGGAGGCGCGTGCAGAGCTCGTCGGCGGCAACACTGACGCGGCCCGGATTCGCCTGCAGAGGCGACATGTGGTGGTGCTAGAGCTGGCGGCGCTCGAGGCGCAGGTGGCCGAGGTGGAGCAGGACGAGACGAACTTGAGGGTGCTGGAGCGCCGGCTGGCGAGCCAGGTCGACGAGTTCTTGGCTCGCCAAGAGTTGATCGTCGCGCGCTACAACGCGGCCGAGGCGCAGATCCAGATCAAGGAGGCGGTGACGGGCGTGTCCCGCGAGTTCAACGAGCTGACCGCCGCCCTCACGGAAGCCGAGGAGAAGACGGAAGGTATGGAAGCGCGCGTGAGCGCCATCGATCGCCTCGTCCGTGAAGGGCTGCTGGAACCAATGCGCGTTGGCCCGAGCGTGCCTGATGTCGATGGGAATGACGAGGTCGACGGGCAGCTCGCGGAGCTCGAGCAGGAGATCGCGCGACAGGCGTAGGACTGGGCGGCTCGTGAAGGTCAGGGCCTAGAATTCAACGAGCCGTTCCGGACTAGCTCAACGGTAGAGCAGGCGGCTGTTAACCGCAAGGTTCAGGGTTCGAATCCCTGGTCCGGAGCCAAACTGATGTCTCACGTCATCGTGGAGCCTGTCTCAGGACATCGTAGAGTCCGCCACCCGCTCCCCAGGCTGGTAATTCCGGTGTGCGTCGAGGGTCAGCTGACGGAGGCCTGAGCCGTCTTCGGCGATGACCTGGACGTCGGGTCCGGCGACCAGCAATGTCACCGGTTCGCGTCGGTGTTTGTACCTGACGTAGAGACAGCATTCACCACCGACAGGATCGCGTTCTGGACCGCGGCTGCGCCCGACTGATCAAGACCGGTCTGCACGAAGAGGACCGCGTTGAGCGCCGTCGCCGCCACGGCGGCGCCAACGGTCAGCTGGCGGAGGGCCGCGCGCTGGTTGGTGATCCTGCGGCGACGCTTGCGGCGGTCGGTGTCGATGCCCGCGCGCCACGGCTCCGGTGATACCTGCTTAGGGCCCTGGCGCTCACCTTCCGGCTCAGTCATCGCCGGCAAGTCTAGCCATCTTGAACTTGCGCAGAGCCTATGGGGGTCACATCTCAAAGTAGGGTCGTCTGACCGATAGGATTTCGACCGCCGATGCTCTTCGCTCTGGCGTACTCCTGGCTTCGGCTGCTACTCGATCTCGTTGATGTGAGGCTGCGAGTGCACGACCTGACTAGCCCGCGGTCGTGCGCGAACTCGCGTATTCGGGATACCGCGCGCGGTAGCCGCGAGCTCTGCCGATCATCGCGAGCGCGGGAAACGCGAGATGTTGCACGAACAGCGGTGGGTTCGCGATCCGTATGAAATCGGCGACCACGGTCAGGAGCACGGTTGCTTGCAGAAGATGCATGTCGCCCGAAGGGAGAAGCTTTCCATCACGGCTTAGTCCAAAGTATGTCTCGAAGAACAGTTCTGCCGACTCGAGCGCCGGACGGTGCTCGTAGTAGATCCGCATCACGCCCGGCCCGGCATTCCACTGACTGTGGGGGACGCCGACAGGGCAAACGATGACCTCACCCGGACCGCCACTCCCTGTCCGATTGCCGATCTTGTACCCATAAGCGCCTTCGAGTACCACAAAGCGCTCCTCCTGGCTCGGGTGCAGGTGCGACCTGACGACATACGGGCCAGGCTGCGTAGTTAGCTCGGCCCGAAACAACTCCCCGTCGGAAGACTCGGCCGTCGATCGAAACACGAGGCGTTCGCCTGTCTGAGGGCTCTCGATTACGGTCCCGATCTTGATCACGCCGGCTGCCGTCGCAGCATCAATCGGATGACTGCCTTGCCGATGACGACCGGATGATTGAGCGCAGTCGCGATCTTACCAGCGTGGGAATTGGGGTCCCGGGCCACGCCCAGTTGCGTCAGAGGGGTGCCGATGTCGAAATAGGTCCTCTCGCAAATCATCTGGTCACCATTGAAAACGAAGACGATGATCAGGCGGAAGTCGACCTTGCGGCCGGTCGGTGGCAGGCCGCGCCAATTTCCACGCTGGGTGCCGGTGAACCGACCCTCCACGATCACTGCGTCGGGCGCGTGATGGAATGACTCTGGGTGAAACTGGAAATCTGGGAACCCTTTCTTGTTCTCCAGGAGGAGAGCATTTACGCCGGAGTGGCCGTCCCAGATCTCTCCAGTGGCAACTATCTCGTAACGCGGATGTGCGAAGGCGGCGATGCACCGGTCGAAGTCGTGCGCGTTCTCGGCCTCCATGTGTTCGCGGACCGTTGCTTCTCGCTGCTCGCGGATGTTGGTGCTGTCAAGCACTGAGTAAGTATGCCGGGGCTTCTTCCCAAGGTCGCGACAATCCAAGGTGTGGGATGCAATTATCACGCCGCCGTTACCAGCGGCTTGAGCGAGTCGTCGGTTACCGTGCCTGGCGGTCTTGCTCCTTGCCTGCGTTTACGACTGCCTGCGCTTCATCGTCGGAGCGCTGATGCCCAAACTAGATCACGGGGACCGTGAGCTTGAGTTCCTCTTGATCTCGGTTGAGATCGATGAGATCGTTGTGTTGCGAGTCGCCTTCGCTCGATTTCTAGGGAGTTGAATCCATGGCTTCGAGTGGACATGGCTTAATAGAAAACGGAACCCGGTCGAGCCTGCGCGCAGGTGCAACCTGAATAAGACATTTCCACGACGATTGACTATCTGAAGAACTTTCGCGGCTGATCTGCAAAAGGTCCAGGCGGATCCACCGGCCAAAGATTGGCTTCGACTGCTCAGTGTTTGCTTAGTCGCTCAACCTCGCTCGTCGGAACTCGAGGACGCCAACCAAAGCGCCAACCAAAGCGCCAACCAGCGCCAGCGCGGCTAACGTGCGCATACGGACGGCCCGAGACGACCGCCGCCGAGTTACATCGTCTGCCTTCAAAACTCCCCACACCCATGGCCGCAGCTCTTCCACTCCCGCTAGCTCGAAAATCTCACTGACTTTCTGCGAGAGTTCGGGCGATGCTGGCCAAGGACGCAACTCGATAGTGTCGTCGGCGAGTAGGCGGGGTCGAACAGCGCCTAGCTCAACCAGCTCGCCCATTACCCGATTGACTCTCTCGCTCAACCGTTCACTCAGTGCAACGATTGGTTCTGGGGTTTCCTTGCGTTCGAGGGGGTCACGTGGTCGGCCGGCTCAAAACTCACTCGAAGGAATCGTTCGCGTATCGGCAGCAGGCAGAGCCTCAACTTTGCCGACATCGACCATAGTTTTGAGATGAGCGCGACCAACTCCTAAGCATTGCGATCCCTGCGGTTGACGCGACGGGTCAACGCCGACAGGCTGCTGCTAGTCCTCCAGGGCCTCGCCCGCCAATCGGTTCATGATCTCGGCCGCTGGCAGCACCTCTCCGACGTTCCCACTTGGGGTCGCACAGGTGCTCGAGCGCGGTGGCTCGATGCCGGTCTCGATGGTGGCACCCTGGACTAGCCAGGCTTTTTGCGGCTGATCCCGCTTTGCCCCAAACCTTTGCTTCGCGCCGGGGAGTCCCGGTTCTCAGCGGATCATGGTCGGGAACAGGAACCGTCTTGGTCATCGGGCTAAGTCCTGAGGCCTTCTCATACTGATGACATGGCTACGTACTTGGTCAATGACCGCGCCATCGTGCACGCTCGCCGTCTAATCGACGCTCGCCAGTACGTGCTCGACAGCAACTGGGGCGAAGTTCAGCCTGGAGCGCACGATGAGAACGCGTTCCTTAAAGGACACACCTGGAATGAGTACGGCGAATGGCACCTCGGCCTTAACGAGGAAGCGACTGACGAGACCAAGAGCCGGTACGCGTTCGTCTATGGTGACTTTCGGCGGGTTCATCGAACCGGCCTGATCGCCTGTCAGTACCGGGCTGCGGAGTGGCGTCACAAGGAGATCGAGCTAGCCGCACACGAGCTGCTACAACGGCTCGACAAGGCGAGCGCCTGAGGCATGACGGCCATGGCGGCGAAATGCAGTTCACAGCCAGAGGGTAGGCGAGCTTTAGTGACGTTGGTGCGTCTTCCTCTAGGTGGAAGGACCAAGTTGCACTTCCTGATGGGCAGGGATTAACTTGAAGGGTTGCAGGCTGGGGTTAATGCTCACAAAGGGGGATTGTGAAATTGCTTGGTAGAGCCGTCTGGATTTTTGCCCTTTCGAGCGCACTCGCGCTCATCGCGTCGAGCACAGCGCTGGCCGCCGGTCCGCCAGTGCTCATCAGCGGGCCGTCACCGTATGCGGCGGCCTGCTCGTCGCACGACAACTCGCTGACCGGCAGGACGTTCAACAACGCGGAGGTGGAACCGCAGGTGGCCGTCCACGGGAGCAACGCGATCGCCGCGTGGCACGAGGACCGGAAGTCGAACGGTGGCGCGCACGGGATCGGAATCGGCTTCTCGACCAACGGCGGCAACACGTGGAGCGAGACCACCATTTCGCTGAACGCATGTGGGCCTGCTCCCGTTGATCCGTCCCTTGCCGGCTACTTCAGGGCCTCGGACCCGTGGGTGTCCATCGGTCCTGACGGCACCGCCTACTTTTCGGCGCTCTCGTTCAACATCCAGGTGCCCAACGGGGCCAATGCCGTCGTGGCCGCGCGCTCCGTGGACGGAGGCGCCACCTGGGACCACATCCAGCGGATTCCCGGCGGGTTCTTCGACACCAACGACAAGAGCACCGACAAGAACTCGACCACGGCGGACCCCGTCAAGGCCGGCACCGCGTATACCACCTGGGACACGCTGCTCCTAGCGACCGACAACCCTGACGACAACCCCCACACGCAGGCCTACACCGGACCGGCGTACTTCTCCAAGACGACCGACGGTGGGAGGACGTGGAGCCAGGCCCAGATCATCATCGACACCAAGAACCGCACCCAGACGATCGGCAACATCATCGTCGTCGACCCGCGCAACGGCACGCTATACGACTTCACCGACCTGATCGTTTCGCCGAACACGCCGTTCCAGGGAACGCGCAGCAACGCGTTCCTCGCGTTCGTCAAGTCGACGGACGGCGGCGACACCTGGACGCAGCCGCAGGTCATCGCCCCGTTCAACAGCCTTGGCGTTCGCGACCCCAACACCGGGGAGCCCGCGCGGGTTGGTGACGGGCTGGAAGAGGTCGCCATCGATCCTTCGAACGGCAAGCTCTACGTGGTCTACGAGAGCTCCACGAACTACCAGAAGCAGCTGAAGCAGAGTAGCGGCGCATGGGATGACGAGATCCTTCTCACGAGCTCAAGCGATGGCGGCGCCACCTGGGCGAGCCCATCCGTGGTGCACAACCTCGCCTCGGGCCTGCCGACCTTTACGCCAACGTTGGCGGTGAACGGCGGCAAGGTCGCGGTGACCTACTACGACACCCGTAACCTGGCGCCGGGGGACACCGCCCACTGGCCGACCGATTACTGGGCGCAGGTTTCGAACGACGGAGGTGCGACATGGGGGCCCGAGCAGCACATCGCAGGCTCGTTCGACCTCCGAACCGCGCCGGTCGCGCGTGGTTTCTTCCTCGGCGACTACGAGGGCCTGCAGCCGAGCGGGACGGGCTTCCTGGCGGTCTTCGTCAAGACCAACTGCGACGCTCCCTACCCGACGAGCAATCCGCTGTGCGCTCCGGCGAGCAGCAACACCACGTCGACGAGCAACACGAATCCGACGGACGTTTTCAGCGCGTCGGTTTCTTAGGCGCAATCAAGGGCGGGCGGTAGTCGCCCGCCCTTTCATTCGATAACGTGGAGGACCTTTTCGGGCTCGTGGGGCTACCTCCTGACCTGCCTTCTTTTAGGTGTGCATGGGTGTAATCCCCACGTGGCCGGATTCGGCTACCGGCGGGGTTCGGGTCCGCCGTCGGCACCATAGAGGTCGCCCAACGAGCGCGACCTCTGATCCGACCACTCAGGTTCTTGCTGATGTGAAGCCGAGACTCTCGTACAGCGAGCGCGCCGCGATTGTCGTCCTCGCTGGTGCCATGGCTCGTGTGGCGGATCACATGGACCTTAGAAGAAGGTGATCGGTCCATCGTGCCCGCGTTCACGGTTGAGTACCCTCGGCAACTCAATTCGGGCGCACAAGCATGCTTGAGCACCGCCGAATGTGAGGCGCTAGCGACTGCTGCACGCCGAAGCGGCAACCGGCTGATCAGGTCCGTTCCATCAGCCGCTTTAAGGCAACGAGGTCTTTGCGATTCGCACGGCGCATGGCAGCCGCCATCAGCGGAGCGCTGACCTTTGAGAATCCGCTTGGCTCGCCGCGGTTTCGAAGTGTCATCCGCGTGAAGCTATCGCCGACGTCCTCCCATGTGTACGTCGTTTCCATTGGAAATGGCCCTTGTGCGGTGCGCATTACGAGTCGCTCACCAGGAACTAAGTCGATGATTTCGTACGTGTAGGCCAAGCGGCGCCCAAGAAATCGGGCCACAAATGCCATCCGCGAACCGACCTGGACGGGAGGTGCAGTCTTCCATTCGACCGAATCGATGTTCACGTACCACTCTGGCGCGTTAGTCGGATTAGCCGCGTAAACGGCGACTACGTCTCGCGGGCGGTTTATCACGATTTCCGTCAGCACGTCTACAGCCAAAGTTGTTCTGAGCCTCCTCGTGTCTCGTGATGTTCCAACAGCTGGATCATCGAGCGGCTGCAGCGAGCAAGCAGCCGGACAAGCGATCGAGCATTGCTCCCCAGCCGTCCCGATGGGAAGTCGCGACCGATTCAGGCAGGTCGGTGTGGATGATGCGGAGGTTGGTAGCCATCGGGCCGTCCGGCTCTAGTTCAACCGTGACAAGGCTGGGGTCCGGGCCGGTGAAGGGCGATGCCCAGGTGAACACCAGACGCCGCGGCGGTTCGATCTCGAGGTACTTACCGAGGTGTTCGATCACGGTGCCTTCGTGCCTCATCACGATTCGCAAAGCTCCTCCGACCCGCAGGTCCACCTCGGCTTCTACCGCGCCGACCGGCGACATCCACTGCCGTAACCGATCGGCGTCCGTCCACCATTCGAAGACCTCAGCCGCTCCTGCCGGCAACTTGCGCCGGATTTCCAGCGCGCCTGGGCCACTCATGGTCTTCCCTCAGATCGCAATTTGGCCTCCAGAAGGTCCAGCCTGGTCTCCCAAAAGCTTCGATAACGGTCCAGCCAGGTGGCTGCGCCTATCAAGGGAGTAGGTTCCAGCGCCAGCTGATGTTCCCGACCATGGATTGTTCGTCGCACCAGCCCCGCTGATTCCAGAACGCGAATGTGCTTCGAAACAGCTTCCAGCGAGATGGCGAACGGGACAGCGAGCTCGGTTACCCGCGCCTCCCGGAGCCGGAGGTGCTCAAGCAAAGTGCGTCGAACGGGATGCGCAAGGGCTGCATACACCCCGTCAAGCCGCTCAGGCGGATATTCAACCATTTGGTTGAGCTTACAGGGCGGCGAACCTGGTGGTCAATCCCTCCTCGACCTTGCGCAAACGGGCGGGAAGTTATCCGGGTCAGGTGAGTGTGCCAGTGGCTTGACCGACCTCGATCAGGTGGCCGTCGGGGTCCCGGACATACGCGCGGATCTCGCGTTCATGTTTCTTCGGCTCGGTGAGGAACTCGGCGCCCTTCGCCGACCATTCCTTGTAGATCTTGTCGATATCAGCGACGCGAATGTTGAGGAATGCGCTTGTGCGGTTTGGGTCGGGCGGGGTGGCGAGAGTGACGGTGGGCTTGTCGTCCGTAGGGCCGCCGCCCACATTGAGGATCAGCCACGTGTTGGCCACCTTCATGATCACCGGGTCGCGCTCCAGCAGAACCTGCCCTTCGAATAGCGTCCGATAGAAATCTCGTGATCGGTCCTGATCGGAAACGACTAGAAAATGGGTGATGACGAAACCTACCTTCGGCGCGGGAAAGTCCTCTGCGTTCATCTGCAACCTCCATCTTCTTTGTTAGTGAGCCGGCTAAATGCACGGCCTCGAAACGTCAGTCGCGCGGCCCGTCGTCTGAGCGAGCGAGTCAGTACTTGCTTGGCGCTTTGGTGCTGAAGTTCGAGACCAGCTGCTGCACCCGCGACCTGCCGCATTCGGGGCACTTTGGCGGCCGTTTCTTCAGTCGGTCGTGTTCACTGATCGGGACGCTTACCTCAAAGTGCTTGCCGCACGCCTTGCACTCGAACTCGTAGACAGACATGACTTTCCACCTCCGAAATCTCCCACCTCCGCTAGGGCCCGGGCCTTTTGGGCCCTGCGGCCGACGATGCCCCTAAAGGCGGGGCATCCCACATCCGCCAGTCTGATCGCATCTGTGACGGTCGGGCTACTTATTGTCGGTCGGACGCACTGAACAACGAGGCGTATGGTGGCCATAGCGGACCGCTCCCCAGCCCGTTACATCTTTGAGCTGAATTGGCGGAAATGCCGAGCGGCCCGCTTACTTCGCGCAGCCGACTGGTAGGCATCCCCGGCATTGGTTCACACTCTCTCGCTTCAGCCACGTTTCGAACGTGACCGCGCGTGACCGCTTCGCCGAGGGGAAGGTCACGTCAGGCCGCCTAGGTGCTGGCGACAAGAGAGCCATCGACGGCCACTGTTCACGGCCGGCGCGAGATCGAATTCCAGGCTTGGCGCTGGCTTGCAGATCTTGCACAGCGTCGGCCTTAGCATTTCACCGGATGGCCATTTCAGGTGCTGACGATCGAGCGCGTGGAGCTGGAGTCAGCGAGCGACGCCCGATTACGGTTCTGTTTGCCGACATCGCGGGGTCGACCTCAATCGCGGAGAGGCTCGATCCCGAGGACTGGACGACACTCGTTGGCGAGGCTTTCCAGCGCATGAACGGGACCATCGAGCGCTACGGCGGCACCATTGCCCGCCTCATGGGCGACGGAGTCCTGGCCTTCTTCGGAGCCCCAACCGCCCACGAGGACGACCCCGAGCGCGCCGTGCGTTGCGGCCTCGACCTGGTTCGCGCCATCGACGAGCTCGACGCGAGCAAGCACGTTTCAGAGGCTGACAAGCTTCGGGTGAGGGTTGGCATCAACACCGGCCCGGTTGTGGTTGGCATCGTTGGCACCGAGGCAGCCTCCGAGTACACCGCGATGGGTGACACGGTCAACGTGGCCGCCCGCATGCAGGCCTCCGCGCGCCCCGGCAGCGTTCTCATCACCGCGGCCACCCACCGCTTCGTCAGCGGGCTCGTCGAGGCCGTCGACGTCGGTCAACTCGAGCTCAAGGGCAAATCGGCAACTGTCCGTGCCTACCAGATCACCAGCCTGAAGGAGGGCGCGGTGCACACCCGCGGCCTCGCCGGTGTCAGCTCGCCGATGGTCGGCCGCGACTCGCAACTTCGCCAGCTCGAGAAGCTGTTCCAGGTAGTCAAGGCCGGGCAGGGTCGCGTCGCCTGCATCCTCGGTGAGCCTGGGATGGGGAAGAGCCGCCTGCTGGCCGAGCTCCGCATGAGCCTAGAGGGCCAAGACAATCCCCCACGCTGGATCGAGGGCCGCTGCCTCTCGTACGGCGAGACCATGCCCTACCACCTGCTGCTGGACCTCGTCCGCTCCCTCATCGGCGTGACCGAGTCCACGGACGAGCCCCAGGTGGCCGACGCGCTCGAATCCTTCCTACAGTCCAATGCCGCTGAGGACTGGCGCGAGCACTTTGCCTACCTCGGCCACCTGCTCTCCTTGAAGCTCACCCCCGACGCGCGAGGCCGCATCTCCAACCTCGAGGTCGAGACCATCAAGCGCTACAATGCGGCCGCCATCCAGATCGTCCGCGGGGCCGCCTCGTCCGGCCCAGTGGCAATCGTGTGCGACGACCTGCACTGGGCCGACTCCGCCTCCACCGACTCGCTCCTCACCCTGCTGCCCACGGTGGCCGGCCTCCCGATCCTCTTCATTTTGAGCTCGCGTCAGGAGCGCACCGCAGCCGGCTGGCGGCTCATCGCGGGCGCGCGCGAGATCTACGGCGACGCCCTCACTGAGATGCGCCTCGACCCCCTGTCCATCGACGACAGCCGCACCCTGGTCAGCAACCTGCTCACCATCGAATCGCTGGCCGATGAGACGCGCGACCTGATTCTCGCCAGGGCCGAGGGCAATCCCTTCTTCGTCGAGGAGGTCATCCGCATGCTGATCGACCGCGGCGCGATCGTCCGCGAGGGTGACCGCTGGGTCGCTACCGATAAAGTTGCCGGAATCGAAATCCCCGACACGCTCCACGGTCTGCTGCTTGCGCGCATCGACCGTCTGCCCGCCGAGAGCCGGCGTACTCTGCGCGTCGCCTCGGTGATCGGCCGCCAGTTCGGCGTCACAATCCTCGAAAGACTTCTACGATCGAAGATGCAATGAACGCGCGCGAGGACCTAAGCCGTCTGGAGGCTAGCGGCCTCATCCAGGTCGCCGCCCTGCAGCCCGAGCTCGAGTATCTTTTCCGCCACGCCCTCGTGCAGGAGGCCGCGTACGCCTCTCTGCTCAAGCAGGACCGCCGCGCCCTACACCGCGCCGCGGCGGAAGCCATCCTCGCACAGCATCCCGACCGCGAGCGCGAGCTGGCGAGCGTGCTCGCGCTGCACTTCGAGCATGCCGGCGAGAACGCCCGCACCGCGGAGTACCTGGTGATGGCGGGGGATCACGCACTCGAGCGCTTCGCCAACCGCGAGGCGATCGGCTTCTTCAGCCGCGCGAGCGGCCTGGCGGAGGAATCGCAGGGCGAGCTACGGCTGCGAGCGGCCATAGGCGGGGCCAAGGCTTCGTGGGGATTCAGGACGAGCGGGCGTGAGGTCGATGAGCTGGAGCTGGCGGTGGCTTCCGGCGAGAACGCCGAGCCCAAGCTCCTTGGCGAGGCCTACTTCTGGATCGCCTACCTCCGCCGCCAGCGCGGCGAGGTCCCCGAGACGAGCCCGGAGCTCGAGCGCGCGACGGAGCGCGCCATCACGATCGCAGGGTCACTAACGGACGCGCGGGCGTCGGCATTGCCGCGGGCGATGATGGGCGCCGGGGCCGCCTTTACAGGCCGGCTGCGCGAAGGGGCGCGCGAGATGCAGGCCGCGCTCAACGACATGGACCAGAACACCGATCCGCATTCGAATGCGATGATCGCCGACTTCCTCGCCATGACGTACGCGCGACTCGGCGAGTTCGATGCCGCCGAGGAGATCGTTGCCCGCGGCACGCAGCAGGCCGCTCGAGCCGATGAGATCTCGCGCGTCGACATCGACATCACGCAATCCGCCGTCAACTACGAACGCGGCGAGCTCGACAGAGCAGCGGAGCAGGCGTTCCAGTGCTCGGCGCGTGCCGAGGGCCTTGGCGCATATGCGTGCGTGGTCGCGGCCAACGTGATGTTCGGCTCGGCGACTATGGCAAAGGACGACGCCTCCTCGGCGAAACTCCCGCTCGAGCGCGGCGACGAACTCGCCATGGTGACCAACATGGCGCCGTTCCGCACGCTGACCAAAGGTCTCCTGGCTTCAATCCACGCGCAGCTCGGAGATCTGCCCAGCGGCGTGGCCGGCTGGAACGAGGCCCTGAACGGCGCGCGTGGCATGAACGACCACTACGGCGAGGCGCGGGTGCTATGGACGCGCGGCCGTACCTTGGCGCTCCACTCGCCGCCGGACTGGGCGGCGGCCCTGGCGGACTTTGAGAACGCGGTCCGGCTCTTCGAAGAGATGGATGCACGGCCGGCGCTTGCTCGCGCACTGTGCGACCGGGCGAAGGCGTTGCGGGCGCTGGGCCGCACGGCTCAAGCCGTGGAAATCGAGGAGCGCGCACTCATGCTCGGCCGGCAACTCGGCCTCAAAGACGCCCCGTTTGCGTGAAGCCTCGCGAACTTCCAGAAACGAAGAAGAGAAGGGCGTGATCATTAGCCGCGATCGATGATCATCGACGCGAGGATGGCAATGAGCTCCGCCAGATCCGCGGCAGAGGTCGCGGGCATGTGCGAAGCGTCGATCACCAGTTTACGGCGACAAACAGTCCTGCCAATCCCACCGTCAAAACTGCCAGCCGCAGGCTCCGTCTCGTAAGCGTCTTCATTCGCGACTCCTCATACGGTTGTGACCGTGAACAGACGGCGGCGACTCCATCTCCAAGTAAGACGCGCCCACAACCCCTCCTGGTTCCCGATCGTTCGCGTTGTCGGGGTGATCCGGAAGGGCGAGCGAGGCGCCGCGATGCTCGCAGGGCCGATTACTGGAAGGCGTCCTCGGCTTCCGACCGGTGATGCAGCATGGCAAAGGCAAGGCTTGTAGCTAGGCAGACCAGAGCTTCGAGCAAGCGCTCATATACGCTGTCGTGTCTCCGTCACTGGATGAACATCTACGGCAGACAACTCGACTGCCATAGGCGCCACGTCTGAGAACGATAGGGACTGACGCCCCCTCCCCAATCCTCGTGTCTGACACGCGAACCGCGGCCCCGACGCCCGTCCCTGTCCCCTCCCCGTCCCCTTGCCGGCCAAGGTTAAGCCCAACCCTGTTAAGCGGCGACGACGATCCTTGTCATCTCAAATATTTCGACGGAATCTATACATCGTGAAACAGACCGCACCTATGAGGGAGCAAGTCGTCCTTGGCCATCATCCAAGGCAAACTCTCGAGCCACAAGTTGCCTCGCGCGGCACGTCTACATTGGCTTAGCTTGTACACGACGCGTCAGCACACTTAGAGGGAGGTCAAACTTCTGGGGTTGGCTATCAGGAGCCTCGCATCGCGCGCGTCATCTTATTAGTGTGGCCAGCCGGTTGCTGGTGCGGCGGGCCGGCGTTTGGTGACGATAAGCCCCCGCTATCGATAACTACACCGAACTGCAGCACCGTGTAGAGGTCCACGATCACGTGGCGGAGCGTCCCGCAGAGGTCGTGGCACTGAGAACGTCTTCCGCGACCTCATCGAGGCGTCCTCCTTAGACACGAATCCCGGGGCCGGCGGTGACATCTGATCGCGGCCTCTCTAGATACATGAGCGCAGGTGGAGTACTGCGCACGGGAGTACCGACAAGCTCAATGACTGATTACGACGTCGGGCACTATCTGGGTGTCTTCGAACTCAGTCACGCTTGTCAGCGCCGGTGTGAAACTCCCCAGATAGCGCCGGTCTGAAATTCCCCACCCGAGCCCGGGTGTGCGAGGTTCCTGCTGAAGCAGTTCACGTTGCAGCAGGAGGTCTCGAGAGATGGTCGGCCGAGGAGAGTTCATGG
>DASPYG010000114.1:0-6097 GCA_035636885.1 Candidatus Nitrosopolaris sp. | reverse complement strand
GCTTGAAGTACAGGTGCATGTCGTGCTCCCACGTGAAGCCGATGCCGCCGTGCACCTGGATGCCGTCACCGGCCACCTTGCGGTACGCATCTGACACGTAGGCTTTCGCCATCGACGAGGCTAGGGATCGATCGGGCGCATCGGCGTCCACCGCCCACGCAGCGTAGTACGTCGCCGACCGCCCGCTTTCGGAGAGCACGAGCATGTCCGCGAGCTTGTGCGAGACGGCCTGGTAAATGCCGATCGGTTTGCCGAACTGATGTCTTGTCTTCGCATAGTCGGTGGAGGTCTCGAGGACCTTCTGAGCGCCCCCGATCATCTCCGCGCAGAGGGCAGCCGTCGCCCACTCGAGAGCCCGCTTCAACACAGGCCATGCCTTGTGCGGCGGGCCCATGAGCGAGTCCGCGTTGAGCTCGACACCTTCGAAGCGCACCTCGCTCCATCGCCTGGTCATGTCCAGTGTCTGGAGCTCGTGCACCGACATGCCCTTGGGCTTGCCTTCGACAAGGAACAGTGAGATGCCATCCTCACCTTCGCCACGAGTGCGCGCCGCCACGACCATGTAGTCCGCGCTGCCCGCGTCGGGAACGAACAGCTTGACCCCGTCAACCTTCCATCCGCCGCCGCTCTGGGTCGCCTGGAGCGCGACACCGCCCGCATCCCATCGCGCGGAAGGTTCGGTGAAGGCGAGCGTGGCCCGCGCGTCCCCGGAGGCGACGGCGCCCAGCACCGTCTTCTTCTGCGCCTCAGTGCCTGCCTCGATGAGAGCAGGCACGGCCAGTCCCATCGTTGCGAAAAACGGACCCGGCATCAAAGCCCGTCCGGCCTCTTCGAGAACGACGATGAGGTCGAGGAAGCTGCCGACTCCTCCGTATTGCTCGGGGATTCCGAGAGCCGTCCAGCCAAGACCCGCGATCTTCGACCACAGCGCCGGGTCGTAGGCATCGGAGCTTTCCATGAGCTTGCGCACAACCTTCGGCGGGCACTCCTTGGCGAGGAAATCGCGCGCGGAGCGCCGGAGCATCTCCTGCTCTTCGGAAAAAGCAAAGTCCATTGCGGTCTCGAATAGTAAGACCGGCCGTCAGGCGGGCGGGGGCAGCTCCTTCGGCTCCTCGGGAGCCGGCAGCTCTTTGAGCTCCTCCTCGACAGGTGGAGGCGGCTTGGGTGCGGCTCTCCTGGCGACCGGCTTTCGCGCCGGTTTGGGAGCCGGCGGCGAAACCGTTGTGGGTTCGGCAATCGCGGCGGGCTCAGGCTCCGCAGGCGCTGCCGGTTCAGGTTCCATGACCGCGGCCGGTGCGGGTTCCGCAACCGCACTGGGTGCAGCTTCCGCAACCGCACTCGGTGCCGCTTCGGCAACCGCAACAGGTGCTGCCGCCGCTTCCACGGCCGGGGCCGGCTGGACCGGCGACTGGGCCGGCCACGCCTTGGGCTCGGGCCCGGTCCTGGCGGTCCGGCTGCGCCGATAGAGCATCACGAGCCCGTAGAAGCCGACGAAGATGGCCAGGATGCCGCAGAACGTGGCCGTCCCTAGGCCGCTGTTCTCGCCGCTGGTCAGCTGCGGCTCGAACCCGATCGGGCAGTGAGCCGGCGCGGGCGGGCAGGTGCCGACGACGGCGAGTCGAAGGGGCACCGCCAGCATCGCGAGGATGCCGTACACGATCGCCAGCCCGGCGACGAAATACAGGGCGACAGCGACCGTTCGGCCCTGGTGGTAGATGACGGCATTGATGGCGAGCGCCACGGCGGCGACGCCGAACGGGATGGCGACACCTCCGATGCGGCTGTGGGCGCCAACGGTGAACGCGAGCGGCGCCAGGGCGCCGATCGCCGCCAGGGCGGCGGCAATCCAGAAGGCCCACATGATGCGCTGGTCTCTTTCGACGTTCTGTTCCACGTGCGGAATCTAGCCTCCTTCAACCGGGCGCTGATCGTTTTCTGGGTCTTTGGCACCGCCGAGCATTGATGCGGACAGCTGCTGAATACGCTCTGCGTGGTATGGGTCGGGTTGGCCGAAGAGGCTCCGATCGCTCGAGAGCCGGATGCGCATCAACACGAAAAACGCCGCGACCCCGTCGCGCCACGTCAGCTTCTTGCCCTGCGCGCGAGTGCGAGCGGCGTAATCGATGGGCACCTCATATATCCGATAGCCCAGCCGCAGAACGCGCCCCGTGATCTCGGGTTCGACATCGAAGCGATTGCCGCGGAGGCCCAGACGGCGCATCAGCGATGTGCGCATGACTTTGAAGCCGGTCTCCATGTCCTGGATGTAGCAGTTGAACAAGATGTTGGTGGCGGTTGTGACCATGCGGTTGCCGACCACGAACCAGTACGAGTAGGCGCTGTGCCCCGCGAAGCCGCGCACTCCATAAACCACGTCGGCGCGCCCGCGCTGGATAGGGGAGATCAGCTTGCCGTAGTCGGCCGGGTCGTATTCGAGGTCGGCATCCTGGATGATCACCAGGGGCGCCGTGATCGCGTCGAGACCCGTGCGGATGGCCGCGCCCTTGCCCTGGTTGGCGGGGTGATTCTTGACCATAACCCGTGGATCGGCGGCGCAGCGGCGAGCGGCGGCGAGCGTGCCGTCGGTCGAACAGTCGTCCACGATCACGACCTGCTGAACGCTCGATTCCTGGAGAACCCTGCGCACGACGAGCTCGAGCGAGCGCTCTTCGTTGTACGCGGGGATGATGACCCCGAGCACGGGGTCGGCGCCGGTCACGGTCGGTCAGTTTAGACGGCTGACTCTCCATTCTTGGCCGCGTTCGCCGAACTTCGGCCTGCGGTCACGTGCGCGGTCTGGCGCAGCGGAACTTCCCTGATGAAGAGGGTGGCGACGAACGACAGCACGATCATCAACAGGCCGGCGACGAACACCGGATGCAGCGCATCGGAGAGGCCGTGGCGGATGCCCATGGCAATCACCGGAGGCAGGTGAACAAGCTGCGTGGGGTCGAACACCGCGCCTGCGGTGGCCGCGTGTCCAGACGCTTGGAACTTCTGCAGCACGTCGGCGGGTATGTATTTGGCCATCGACGAGACCATGCCCTGCGTGAGGATCGTGCCCATGATGGCAAGGCCCAGCGCCGATCCGATCGACCGCGAAAGCTGAGTCGCCGATGTCGCCACCGCCATGTCGGCCCGGCTGACGGAGTTCTGCACCACCAGCGTGTAGGTCTGCATCGTCACGCCAAGCCCTAGCCCGATCAGGATCATGGCTTCGACCACGGTCTGGTTCGTCGTGCTGATGTCGAAGGTCGCGATCATGAAGTAGCCCGCTCCCATAATCACCAAGCCCGCCAGCAGCGGCGCCTTGTAGCGGCCCGTGCGCGAGATGAGCTGGCCGCTGCCGATGCTGCTCACGACCATCGCCAGCAGCATGGGCACGAGGATCGCGCCGGAGTTGGTGACGCTGTTGCCGATGACGCCCTGCACGAACACCGGCAGAAAGAAGATCGCGCCGAACATCGTCATCGCGACACCCACGCCGGCGATGTTCGAGAACGTGAAGATGCTGCTCTTGAACAGGTGCAGCGGGAGGACTGGCTCTGCTGCGCGCCGCTCGACCCACACGAACGAGGTCAGAAGCACCGCAGCCGCGCCGTAGAGGCCAATGATCTGCCAAGAGTTCCACGCGTACTGTCCGCCGCCCCAAACGGTTGCGAGCAGCGCGAAGGTGATGCCGAGAGACAGCGTCACGCTGCCGGCGATATCGATGGAGTGCTTGCGCTTCTCGTTGGGAACGTGCATGTACAGCGCGACCACCACGAGCGTCAGCACCGCGAACGGCAGGTTGACGAAAAAGAGCCATCGCCACGAGGAGTGGTCGGTGATGAAGCCGCCGGCGGCCGGACCGATGATCGATGCGAGCCCGAACGACGCACCGAGCATGCCCTGGTATTTGCCCCGCTCGCGCGGCGAGATGATGTCGCCGATGATGGCCTGGGAGAGCGGCATGATGAAGCCCATCCCGGCGCCCTGGATGAATCGTGCGAACACGAGGAACCAGAAGTTGGGCGCCAACCCGGACAGCGTGGAACCGACCGCGAAAACAACGATCCCCGTCATGTAGAGCGGCTTGCGCCCGTAGATGTCTGAGAGCTTGCCGGCGACCGGAACGACGATGGTCGAGGCCAGCATCGCTGAGATCGGGATCCAGCTGTAGTCGGCGATCCCGCCCAGCTCAGCCACGATCGTGGGCAGAGCGGGCGCGACCAGCGTCATGTTCAGCGAGGCGATCAGCGACCCCAGCATCAGGCCCGCGAAAACAGCCATCACGCCTCGATCGATGCCGGTTTTCTTCTCCGGCGTGGTTGTGGAGCTGCGCGTGGCGACCGCGGTCATAACGCGCTGTTCTCCAGCACGTGGCCGTGACGCGAGGCGACCTCGGCCAGCGCACGCCACCCCTGGCTGAGGGCCGCGAGGTCCTGAGGCGACAGCGACGCCATCCACCGCCGGAGCAGCGTGTTGCTGCCCTCCCGGAGATCGCCGACGAGGCGGTCGCCGGCACGGGTGAGCCTCAGCAGGACTCGCCTGCGGTCGTCGGGATCGCCACGTCGCTCGACGAAACCCGATCGGACCAGCCGATCGGCCAGCAGGCTCGCGCCGGGGAGGCCCATGTCGAAAAACTCGGCGAGGCGCCCGACAGAAGCCTCCTCTTCGTCGCGCAGCACGAACAGCGCGCGGAGCTGCTGCATGGAGATCTCGAGGTCTCGCCAGCGGCCAGCCGTCGAGGTCAGAAGCGCGCGGTGCACCTTCTTATAGCCGGCCAAAGCCTCATCGATTGTCGGGGTAGACATAGTTACGGAATCGTAAACTATTTGCTGAGACGAAAGCTTCCCATGACGGGGAATCAGCGGCTGCGAGGAAGCCCCAGCACCCGCTCGGCCAGGATGTTGCGCAGGACCTCGGAGGTGCCGGCCTCGATCGTATTAGCGCGTGAGCGCAGGAACTGGTACGTCCAGCCCTCGCCGTCGCCAACCTGGCCTGCCGCCCCCGCGATGTCGACCGCCGTCTCCGCCATCTGCTGGTTGAGCTCAGACCACATGAGCTTGAGGATCGAGCCCTCGGGGCCCGGAATCCCGTTGCGCTTGACGGCCGTCACCGCTCGGTAGCCGTTCAGCTGCAGCGCTCGCGCCTCGATGGTGTACTTGGCGATCTTCTGCCGCACCAGCGGGTCCGAGCCTCGGCCGAGCTTGCGCGCATGATCGGCGAGCTCGGCGGCAGTGATCTGTGCGCGGGTAGCCAGCGCCATGCCGAGGGTGCCGCGCTCGTGCAGCAGCGTCGTCATGGCCACGGCCCAGCCGTTGCCAGCCTCGCCGAGGATCTGCGACTTCGGCACCGTGACGTCCTTGAAGAAGATCTCGTTGAACTCCGCATCGCCCGTGATCTGGGCGAGCGGCCGTACCTCGATGCCCGGGCTCTCCATGTCGACGAGCAGGTAGGTGAGGCCGTCGCGCGGATTCGCCTCCTTGCGCTCGCGGGTGACCAACATGCACCACTTGGCGACGTGTGCCAGCGTCGTCCACACCTTCTGCCCGTTGACCAGGTAGTGGTCGCCCTTGTCCTCGGCCCGCGTCTGCAAGCCCGAGAGGTCGCTGCCCGCGTTGGGCTCGCTGAAACCCTGGCACCAGATCTCCTCGGCTGAGAGCAGCGGCGCCAGGTAGCGCTTCTTCTGCTCCTCGGTGCCGTGGGCGATGACGACCGGGCCGCCCATGCCCAGGCCGATCACGTTGATGGGCTCGGGCGCCTGTGCCTGGATCATCTCGTCGTTGAAGATGAGCTGCTCCATGAAGCCGGCTCCCCGCCCGCCGTACTCCTTGGGCCAGGTGATGCCGACATAGCCGGCGTCGTACATCTTCTTCTGCCAGCGCCGGCGACTCTCGATGAAGTCCTTCTGGCCCTCTTCGGCCGCGCCGTCACCGAGGGGCTTGTTGGCCTCGAGCCAGGCACGGACCTCGTCGCGAAACTTCTTCTCAGGCCCGCTGAGCTCGAAGTCCATGCCCCTACCTTAAGCCACGGCGGGGATCACGTCGGACGCGAGCAGTTCGAGCGCATCGCGGTCGTCGAGGAGGAAGTGCTGGAGCATGAACAGCTCGAC
>DASPYG010000113.1:0-56737 GCA_035636885.1 Candidatus Nitrosopolaris sp. | reverse complement strand
TACGACGTTCGAGAACACGTTCTTGATCTGGTTGCCCATCGTAAGAAGGATGACGATGACCACGATTGAAACGAGCACGAGGATCAGGGCGTACTCAACCATGCCCTGGCCTTCCTGACGAGACGTAAGGCTGCGAAGCTTCATGTAAAGGCTCAACATCTGCGATTCACCTCCTTTTTTCGAAGTACCGTGTCAATCCGAACTGACGGCTCGGTGACCGGATTCTTGCGCTCCCGGTCTCTGCCGCGGCGGTGATCCTACTCGCGCGTCCGAGACAGGTCAATTCAATAAGCCAGAAATCGCGTAGGCGACAGCTGTCCCCCCGCGGACCCTCCCCTCTCCTCGGCCACGTTTTGGTGGCTTTTGGGTGGTGGACGGTCGGGGGACGGCCGGAATGAATCCGGCCTCAGGCTCCACCTGGCATTCATTCAATGTTCGTCTTGCCCTGGCGAGGCCCAGCCAAAATCGCGGGCCGGTGGCTTTAGGGGGAGAACCCGCCCGTACCGGCTGTTAGTGTCCTGAGCCGGGAAATGGCCGTCACCGCCGTCGAAGAGAAAACGGGCAAGCGCAGCGCCGCCTACTGGCGCGACCTCGTCTTCAGCCGGGTCGTGCCCGCCCTGTTCTTCAGCTTCTTCCTGGCCCGCCAACTCCTGTTCGTCTGGGGTGGCCTGCAGTCGCTGAGCAGGCCGGGCGACTACCTCTTCCTGGCTCAGCAGTGCCTGGCGCTCGCCTACTTCACGATGCTCGTCGTCCTCTACAGCGTCCGGCTGCCCAAGCGCGGCACCGACCGCCGGCTGGGCGTTGTCCTCATCGCCTTCACAGGGACGTTCTCGGCGATCGTGGCCGGCTTCCTGCCGGGGGGTACGCGACGCGAATGGCTGGTCCTGCCGGCTGACATCATCGCCACCATCGGCCTGGCCTACTCGGTCTGGGGACTCGCCTACCTGCGCCGCTCGTTCTCGATCATCCCGGAGGCGCGTCGCCTGGTGACCGGCGGCCCGTATGCACTGAGCCGCCACCCCGTCTACCTGGGTGAGGTCATCACCGCAATCGGGATCAACCTGGCCACCGCCGGTTGGCTCGGCGCCCTCGCCATCGTCTACTTCATCGCCTGCGAGCTGATGCGCATCCGCTGGGAGGAGGGCGTGCTCTCGCGCGCGTTCCCGGGCGAATACCCGGATTACGCCGGCCGCGTTCCGCGATACGTGCCCAATCCGCTCAGGTCCCGCAGCTGACCGCCATCGCCGAGAGGCTGAGCGCGCGCACGCTGCTCCTGGGCGGCGTGATGATCGTCATAGCCGCGCTGTTCGTGGGATCGGTGCAGGACCCCGACTTCTGGTGGCACCTACGAATCGGACAGTGGATGGTCGAGAACAGCCGCCTGCCGTCCACCGACATCTTCACTTACACCGCCCAAGGCCACGTCTGGACAGACCACGAGTACCTGACCGAGGTGCTCATGTGGCTCATCTACTCGAAGGTGGGCGCGTTCGGGATCAGCGTCTTCTTCGGCCTGATCACCTACGCGGGCTTTTACCTGATGTACAGGCAGGTGCGGCGCCGGCCGTTCGTCATCGTGGCCCTCGGGCTCGCGCTGGGCGCGGTCGCCGGGGCTCCGATCTGGGGACCGCGCGCGCAGATGATCACTTTCGCCCTCACCTGCCTCGAGCTCTACTGGCTGCAGGGCTATCTGAGCGGGCGCAGCCGCTGGCTGCAGTTCTTTCCGCTGGTGATGGCGCTGTGGGCCAACCTCCACGGCGGCTGGGTGATCGGGTTTGTATGGCTGGGCGTTGCGCTTGTCGCGGAGCTGATCGGCTGGGTGTGGGAGCCTTCCAATCCGGCCCACCGCGCACACGTCCGCTTTCTGGCGATCATCACCGCGGCGTCGGCGGTCGCGGTTCTCGCGACGCCGCATGGGTTCAGCCTCTACCTATATCCGTTCCAGACGGTCGCCAGCGATGCGCAGCAGAGGCTCATCGTCGAATGGTTCTCGCCCGACTTCCACCAGCCGTACCTGCGTCCGTTCGAATTGATGGTCCTTCTCCTGATCGCCGGCTTTGCCTTGCGCCGGCCGTCGCTGTACGAGCTTCTGCTTTCGCTCGCCGCCCTGGCCCTGGCGCTGCAGTCGGTGCGGAACCTCGCCCTGTTCGTGGCGGCGACCACGCCGGTGCTGGTCAACAGCTACTCCGAATACTGGATGGAGATCTCGAAGGCCCGCGGCTGGAAGCTGTCGCTCCCGTCCCAGCCTGTCTTCGCTGTCGTCACGGCGGTGGCGCTGCTCGTCATCACCCTTGCCACGGTCGCGCACATCGCCGGCGAAACGAGCCCGAGCCACCAGCAGAGCCTCACCGCCGGCACATACCCGGTTGGAGCTGCCGACTGGCTCGCGGCCCACCCCGACGTCGGCACGCGGATGTACAACCAGTACGGCTGGGGCGGCTACCTCGCCTACCGCTTCTATCCGCAGGCGAACCGCAGGGTGTTCATCTTCGGCGAGGCAGCGCTCATGGGTGACCGGCTGCTCAACGACTACGAGGACATCCAGACGCTCCGGTCCGACTGGAAGACCCTGCTCGACAAGAACGGGGTCGACTTCATCGTCTACAACCGCGGCGAGGCGCTGGCCAACGTGCTTGCGACGGAGGCGGGCTGGAAGCTCGTCTACGAGGATTCGGTGGCAGTCATATATGTACGCACGACCACTCAGTAGATCTTCCAGATCTTGAAGTTCGGCGAGTCGTATGCCGGAGCTCCAAGTGATGCCGGTGGTGGCGGGAGGTCCGACGTCCAGATCACATACCTGATGTGATTGGTCGTTATGAAATCCCCGAGTCCAGCCTGGCCTGTCGTCAGCAGCTCAAGAGTGCGCTGCGTCTTGGTGTAGTAGTCGAACGTCTCGTCGTAGTGCCCGACATAGACGGTGTCGGCGCTGTAGGCAGGTACGTAGAGCCCGACACCCGGCATCGACAGGACCGTCCCGCTCGGCTCATTGCCGAGCCAGACCAGCCCGTCGTATTCGGCCTGGCTCACCGAGTACTGCGGCTGGCCGGCCACCGCGAGCGGGGCGAGGACGAGGAACGCGCTGCCCACGGTGGCGAACGCCACATAGGAAAACGGCACGAGGGCGCGCGCCCGCACGCTGCGCAACCTCGGCACGACCACCTCGTACATGCCGCGGGCGCCGAGCACCCCGAGCGGCAGGTAGAGGCCGTCGAGGAAGCGGCGGCGGAGATCCCCGGCCGGGTTCGGTAGGTAAAGGATGGCGGCCAGCAGGACCAGCCACGCGACGAGGAAGAGATCCTCCCGGCTGCGGCGTCGAAGCGCCCCCGGGATGCCGACCAGCGCAAGCAGGAGCTGAGGCGCGATCGCGAAGAACAGGCTGACGCTCTCGGGCGGAAGCGAGTTCTTGGAATGGAAGGTCCAGCGCTGAACCTCCGGATTGCCGACGAACGCCAGGTACGAATAAAGGATGTATGGGGCCGGGATCGCAAAGGCCACCGCGGCGGCGAGCCAGCCCCGAGGCGAGGCCGGCCGCAGGACGAGGGCAACCGCCGTCGCGCCGCCCATGAGGATCGGCATCTGCGGGTGAATCGAGGCCTGCCCCAGCCAGGCGATGCCGGCCAGCGCCGCCAGGACGAGGCTGCCGCGATGTATTGCCGTCAGCGTCAGCACTACCCCGAGCGCGGCGAAGACGCCCGACCAGGCGAAATGCGGCAGCGCGAGCACCGAGTAGAAAGCGGTCAGCTCCGGCATTCGCCAGTCGAGCGTGTCGGTTCGGTTGCCGAAGATGACCGGATGGCCGAGGGCCTGGATCACGTAGCCCAGGCCGAGCCCGACCGCGATGAAGAAGAAGGCAAACCGGCGGGCGGATCGGTCCTGGATGAAATGCGAGACGAACAGCCAGGCCGCGGCCATCAGCGCGAACGCCGCCGCGATCCGCGCGAGGTGGAAGGTGACGATCAGCGGCAGGTGGAGGACCGCGGCCGCATGCCCGAGCAGGATCCAGAACATGAATAGGTATGCCGTGGGGCTGGACTCGGTCGTGTACCGGTTCTGCCACGCCCACGCCCCCTCCCAGCCCTGGCGCATCTTGGCGAGGTACGTGTTGGCGTCGTCCCCCAGGTAGAAGAAGCCCATGAACACCTGGCCATGGGGCTGGACAGCGTACGCATACAGGTAGGGCATTGCTGTGACGATCGCCAGCACGAGCCCGGTGATCAGAGGCAGGTTCCACTGCCCAGGCCCGCGTCGAGCAGCCTCTCCTTGAACCGCGGGAGTCGGGCTTACCGCTTCCATCGCCCCAGTCTCAGCCGCAGCACGGTCCAGAGCGCGCGCCGAACCTCGCCCCGGGAAACTTTGGAGGCCCCGGCGACGCGGTCCTCGAAGCGGATGGGCACCTCGAGGACGGAGTATCCCAGCCGGCGCGCACGCCAGACCATCTCGATCTGGAATGAGTATCCCTGTGACACCACAGCGTCGAGCCCGATGTGCGTGACCAGCTCCCTCGTGTAACACCTGTAGCCGGAGGTGCAGTCATGGGTAGGCAGGCCCAGGAGAATCCGGCAGTAGACATTGGCGCCCCAGGACAGCAGCCAACGGTAGAACGGCCAGCCCACGATGGAGCCGCCAGGGATATAGCGCGAGCCGATCGCAAGGCCGCCTGATCGCCGGGCGGCGTCGACGATGGCATCGAGATTCTCGGGGAGATGCGAACCGTCCGCGTCCATCTCGACCATGAGCTGCGCGCCGTCCGCCAGGCCGATTCGGAACGCATCCTGGTACGCGCTTCCCAGGCCCAGCTTGCGCGGCCGGTGCAGGACCCGCACCGCCGTGTCCGCCGCGGCAAGACGGTCCGCCAGCTCGCCGGTGCCGTCGGGCGATGCGTCGTCGACGATCAGAACGTCATGGCCGAGCTTGCGGACTCCTGCAACCACGCGCTCCAGGTTCTGAATTTCGTTGTATGTGGGCAGGACCACAAGAACGCCGGCGGTCACTTGGCGAACCGGACCTTCAAGACGTGCCCGAACATGTCGAGCGAGCTGCGGACGGCCATGACCTTGGTCGGCGTCGAGTTTCGCCACACGACCGGCACCTCCGCGATCCGCACACCCTTCCTCTTCGCGAGGTACAGGACCTCGGGGTCGTAGCCGAACCCGTCCGTGGTGAGGTTCGCAAAGACGTCGCGAGCGACGTCGCCGCGGAATAGCTTGAAGCCACACTGGGTGTCCCAGATTCCAGGCAGCAGCACCGCCTGGACAATCAGGTTGAACGCCTTGCCCATCAGGACCCGGTAGATCGGCTGCGCGAGCTCGACTCGCGACCCCTTGATCGAGCGCGAGGCGATCGCGATTCCAGCGCCCGATGCCAGCGCCGCCTCGAGCTTCTCGAGCTCGTCGATCGGCGTCGACAGGTCCGCGTCGGTGACGAGAACGGTTTCGCCATGCGAGGCTTTCACGCCTTCGGCCAGTGCGCGTCCCTTGCCGCGGTTTCGCGGCATCGCGACGATTCGCACCCCTGCGTGGTGAGCCGCGGCCTGCTCCATCACCTTGCGGGTCCCGTCGGCGCTGCCGTCGTCGACCAGGATGAGCTCGTACGACTCGCTGCGGGCGTCGAGATATCGCTCGACCAGCTCGATGCTGCGCCGCAGCCTCTGCTCTTCGTTATAACAGGGAACGACCACGCTCAGCTTCATAGGGGTCCCCGCAAAATCGCAGATTTTGTGGGGTAGAGGTTCACGGCGCCCCATCGTAAAGGGGGGGACCTTGTAGATTTCTAGGAAGGGCCGCGCAAAACCCTCAGCGCGTAAACAGGCAGCACGGCCATCCGCCGGATTCGCCAGGGCTGGTAGGCGAGCCTGAACAGCCACTCCATGCCCACCCGGCGCATCCAACGGGGCGCCCTGGGGACGCGCCCGGTGAGGAAGTCGAAGGCGCCGCCGACGCCCATCGCGAGCGCGACGCCGCCAAGCTGATCGCCCACCCGATCGATCCACAGCTCCTGTTTCGGAGCGCCGTACGCGACCAGCAGCACATGTGTACGCTCGGCATTGATCCGGCTGACGATCTCGGCGTCGGACGACGGCTCGGGCGAGCCGGAGTACGCCGCCACCCGCAGATTCGGGTGGTCGGCGCGAAGCTGCCTTGCCAGCTCGTCCGCGACCCCAGGCGCCGCGCCGAGAAGAAAAAGCCGGTACTGCCGTCTCGCGCACAGCGCGGCCAGCGGTGGGATGAGGTCGACGCCCGTCACCGGCTTCGCCAGGGCGCAGCCCTGCCTGCGGGCAGCCCACACCACGCCGCTTCCGTCGGCGAGGCACAGGTCGGCCGCCTCCAGCACTCGGGCAAACTCCCGATCGTCGTGAGCGCGCATCACGAACTCAGGGTTCACGGTCGCGACCACGTGGCGGCCGCCGCTGTCGACGAACTCTTCGATACGCGCGAGCGCGGCATTCATATCCACGCAATCGACCCGGACGCCAAGGACCCGCGTCTGTTCCACCGGCTGATTATCAGCGGGTGCCGTTCGACGCAGGACAAGGCGCCCGCCTTAGCTTAGTGGCGTGAATGCCTCGGTTCCAGCAAGCCTCCGGTGACGAAAACGGTTGCTGTCGACCTCAATCCCGCCACTCGCGAGGTGGCGACGGGCACGGAGGTCTACACGCGCGAGGTGGGCTCACGACTTCGTGCCGCGGCGCCTGAGCTGCGGTGGCTTTTCTACGCGTCGAGGGCGCGCGCCGGCCTCGGCGTGGACGTGATGGTGGTGCCGATGGCTCGCCTGTGGTCGCAGGTGCGGTTGCCGCTCGCGCTGCGGCCGGCGCACCCCGATCTTCTCTTCGTGCCCGCACACGCGATCCCATTCGGGTGGCCGGGCAAATCGCTGACAGTGGTCCACGACCTCGCGTTCGAGCGCTATCCGCATGCATACTCGCTCGCCGAGCGCAGGTATCTCCAGCTCACGACCCGGTGGGCGGCGCTGCGATGTCCCCTTCTAATCACTCCGTCGGAATCGACGCGGCAAGACCTCATCGACCTGTACCACGTGTCGGCGAAGCGGGTGCGCGTGGTGCCGCTCGGTGGCGGCGAGCGGGTCGAGCGCGATGCGGCTCCGGTCGAAAGGCTGGCGGAGCTCGGGTTGGAGGGCGACTTCGTGCTCCAGGTCGGCCGCATCGAGGCGCGCAAGAACCAGGCCGCCACCCTGGCGGCAGTGGAAAGGCTCGATGACATCACGCTCGCGGTGGCGGGCCCAGAACGAGATTCGCGGCTGGTTGCACAGCTGCGGGCGTCAACACGCGCTCGCGTGCTCGGCCGCGTGGACCCCTCGACCTTGGAGCTTCTATACCGTCGCGCGCGGGCGGTCGTGGTGCCGAGCCTGCACGAAGGGTTCGGCCTGCCGGTGCTGGAGGCGATGTCGCACGGCCAGGTCGTCGTGGCCGCGCGAGTGTCGTCGCTGCCGGAGGTGGGCGGCGATGCAGTGCTCTACGTCGATGACCCCAACGACCCGGCAGAGTTGGCGGCCGCTCTCGAGACGGCGATCGGGGATCGCACGGTGCGACTCAAACTTCAAGAAGCCGCCCGCGCGCGTGCGGCGGGCTTCACCTGGGATCGGTGCGCCGAGGGTGTTGCGGAGGTCGTTCGCGAGCTGGTGTCGACCTAAGTCGCATCGCCCCCGATGGCGTCGTCGATAACGTCCCATGTCATGACCGCAGACCGCGACCAGCTGAATTCGGCCGCGCGCAGGATCCCGCGCCGCCTCAGGTCGGCCGCGAGGTCCTGGTCGCCCAGGACTTTCTCCAACGCCTTGCGCCACGCTTCGGCGTCGCCCGCCGGCACTACCAAACCAGCGTCGTCGACGACCTCAGGCAGGCTCGAGCTGTCTGACACCACAACGGGAGTGCCGCACGCCATCGCTTCGAGCGGCGGCAGCCCGAAGCCCTCGTACCAGGCGGGGTGTGCGAGCACGCGGGCGAGGTTGTAAACGGCGGGTAGATGCGACGGCTCGAGCGAGTCGAGGTGGTGAACCCGATCCCCAAGACGGCTGATGCGGTCCCTGATCGCCTCGTAGTTCCATCCCCAACTTCCGACGATCACGAGGTCCGGGCGGTCGCGCAGCATCGCCCAGGCTTCGAGAAGCGTGAGGAGGTTCTTCCGGGGCTCGATGGTGCCGACGAACAGGATGAAGCGCTCCGGCAGCTTGAATCGCTCGCGAGCCGAGGCCAGCTCCTCGCCGCTCATCGGCCGAAGTCCCGGCGAAACGCCATGGGGCACCACGGTGATGCGTGACGGGTCGACTCCGAACAGCTCCTCCGCATCGCGCGCGGTGTTGTCGGACACCGCGATCACCCTGTCGGCGCGCCGGAGCGAGCTTGGCACCACCCACCGGGTGCTCAGCGGTTGGCGCTGAGGAAACCAGCCCGAATTTCGGTAGATCGCCAGGTCGTGGACCGTGATCACGGCCGGCGATCCGACATCCATGAGCGGCAGCGCTCCCGCGGCGCCAAAGAACACGTCGGGTCGTAAGCGGCGCAACCGGGCCGGCCACTGGAGATGTCGACCGATGAACGGCACCGCCGGCAGCCGGCGATAGATGATCGCGCGCGTCGGCTCGGCGGCAACGCCCTCGGGGACGAATACCGTGAAGCGGCAGTCGGGCCTTTCCACCGCCATCGCTCGAAGAACCTGGGTCGTGTACACCCCGATGCCAGCCCAGGGCCGGGCCAACCCAACGCCATCGACAGCGAGGTGCAGGCCTGTCAATGGGTCAGCGCAAGTACGACTGGTTGCGCTTCAGCACCTCGAATTGCTCCAGGGCGAGGCCAGTGCCGCGCACGACCGAGGTCTGGGGTTCGTCCACGATGAGGACCGGGATGCCGGTGTGCATCGACAGGAAACGGTCGATGCCGCGCAGCAAAGCACCACCGCCAGAGAGCACGATGCCGCGGTCGAATATGTCGGCGGCGAGCTCCGGCGGCGTTTCCTCGAGCACGCTCCGGACGGCGCCGACGATGAGTCGAAGAGGTTCCTGGATCGCCTCTGCCACGTCGTTGGACGACACCTCGAGGCTGCGCGGCAGCCCGGAAACGAGGTCGCGCCCGCGTACCTCGGTGCGCAGCGGCTCCCTCATCACGATCGCGGAACCGACCGCGATCTTCACCTCCTCCGCGGTTCGCTCCCCGATGAGCAGGTTGTGCCGGCGCTTGAGGTGAGTCGCGATCGCATCGTCGATTCGGTTGCCGCCGACGCGAATGGAATGCGCGACCACCATGCCCGAAAGGGAGATGACCGCAATCTCGGTCGTGCCGCCGCCGATGTCGCAGACGGCGTTGCCACGCGGTTCGGATATGGGCAGACCGGCCCCGATCGCGGCCGCGAGCGGCTCGTCGATCAGCCATGCCTGCCTCGCGCCCGCCGAGATCGCGGCCTCGGTCACCGCCCGCCTCTCGACAGAGGTCACTCCCGAAGGCACGCAGATCATGATCTCGGGCTTGAAGATGCGCTGACGGCCCTGGACCTTGCCGATGAAGTGATGGAGCATCCCTTCCGTCACCACGAAGTCAGCGATCACGCCGTCTCTCATCGGCCGCACGACCCGGATCGTGTCGGGTGCGCGACCGACCATTTCGAACGCCTGCCTCCCGACCGCCAGGATTTTCGTGCCGTCGCGATTGACCGCAACCAGCGACGGCTCGTTCACGACGATCCCCTCACCCTTGACGTAAATGAGCACCGTCGAGGTGCCCAGGTCGATGCCTATCTTCTTGCTGAGCAATTACTCGTATGAGTGACCCGGGTGGTTGATCTCCGTGTCGACCGGAACCCTCTCGATCTGCGCGCCCACCGACGCGAGCTTGCCGGCCATGTCCTCATAGCCGCGCTCCACGTGCCACGCACCGCGCAGCAAGCTCTCGCCTTCCGCGCAGAGGGCCGCGATCACGAGCGCGGCGCCTGAGCGGATGTCGGGGATCGTCACCTCCGTGCCGCGCAGCCTGCACGGGCCGTGCACGACCGCGTGGAGCCTGCCCTCGACGGTGATCCCGGCGCCCATCTTCGCAAGCTGCGTGACGTGCTGGAACCGATTCTCGTGGACGTATTCGGAGATGACGGTTTCGCCGTCGGCCTGCGTCATCAACGCCATGTACTGCGCCTGCAGGTCCGTCGGGAATCCCGGAAACGTCCACGTCGACATGTCGATGGGCTTGATGCGCGTGCGCGGCCGCCGCCCGACTTGAAACCATCCATCTCCGGTCTGCACGTGCGCGCCCGCCAGCTCGAGCTTCAGAAGCATCACGTTCAGGTCTTCGGGGCGGCTGCACTCGATCCGGACCTCGCCGCCGGCGGCGGCGGCCGCGATCGCGTAGGTACCCGCTTCGAGGTAGTCGGCGATGACCGTGTGCTCGGCGCCGCCGAGCTCGCGCACGCCGTCGACCACCAGGCGCTCGGTGCCGATGCCTTCGATGCGCGCGCCCATCTTGACGAGGAGGCGGCACAGGTCCTGCACGTGCGGCTCGCGAGCCGCGTTGAAGATCTCGGTGCGGCCTTCGGCGAGCACGGCGGCGAGAAGGATGTTCTCGGTACCGGTGACGGTCGGAAGGTCGAAAACGATCCGCTCGCCACGCAGCCGATCGACCTCGGCGACGATCTCGGTCGCAGACTCCTCGATTCGCGCGCCCATCTGGCGCAGACCGCGCAGGTGCTGCTCGACCCGGCGGGCGCCGATGTCATCACCACCCGGCCGTGGCAGACGCGCCTGGCCGAACCGGCCCAGCAGCGCGCCCAGCAGCACGATCGTCGCACGCATACGGCGGCCGAGCTCATCCGGGACGTTGGTGCCGCGTGCGTTGCCCATGCGAAGGCTCACGGAGCCTGCGCCCTCGGAGCGGCCCCCGAGCTCGGTGAGGATCTGCGCCATCAGCTCGGTGTCGGTGACCCGTGGCACGTTGCTGAGGCGGACCGGCTCGGACGTGAGCAAGGCAGCTGCCATCTCGGGGAGCGCGGCGTTCTTGGAACCGCTCACGCAGAGCTGGCCGGCCAACTGCGCGCCGCCATTGATGCGCAGCGCGAAGTCGCGGCGCGGCGCGGGTGCTGTCATCACCCGCTACGGTACAGAGAGGGACCTCGGCAAGTGGGAGCTCCCCACCCGGCTTCGCTTCGCGAAACCGACCTCCCCACGGGGTGGGGAAGTGAAATCAGCCTCGCCGCAGGCGAGCCAGCCGGAGCCGGGCTTCGGCGATGGCGAGTGCGTTCTGGAACTCGGTCTCCTCGGCCACGGTGAGGGTGCCCGCCAGCTTCTCCTGCGCCCGCTTTCGAGCCTCCTCGGCCCGTTCGACCGAGATCTCCTCGGCGTGTTCGGCAACGTCCGCGAGAACCGTCACGCGCTCAGGCAGAACCTCCAGAAACCCTCCTCCCACGAAGAGGACTTGCTCCGAACCACCCATCAACTCCTGGACGCGCAGGGGTCCGGGCTTGAGCACGGTCATGAGGGCCGCGTGGCGAGCCATGACTCCAAGCTCCCCATCGGCCCCGTTGGCGATGATGAACTCGACCTCGCCCTCGAAAAGGCTTCGCTCGACACTAACGACTCGAAGGGCGTACTTCACGTCAGGTGCTCTTCTTCATCTGTTCGCCCTGTTCGCGCGCCTCTTCGATGGTTCCCACCATGTAGAACGCCTGCTCCGGGAGATCGTCGTGCTTGCCTTCGAGGATCTCAGTGAAGCCGCGAACGGTGTCGGCAACCTTTACGTACTTGCCCTCGCGGCCCGTGAAACGCTGCGCGACGCTGAACGGCTGAGACAGGAAGCGCTGGATCTTGCGGGCCCGCGACACTGCCTGCTTGTCATCCTCGGAGAGCTCTTCCATGCCGAGGATGGCGATGATGTCCTGCAGGTCCTTGTAGCGCTGCATCGTCTTCTTGACCCCCTGGGCCGCGTCGTAATGCTCCTGGCCGACGACCGAAGGCTCGACGTAGCGGCTGGATGACCCGAGTGGGTCGATGGCCGGGTAGATGCCGATCTCCACGAGCGAGCGCTCGAGTCGCACGGTGGCGCCGAGGTGGGCGAACACAGTCTGAATGGCCGGGTCAGTGTAGTCGTCGGCCGGCACGTAGACCGCCTGCACGGACGTGATCGACCCCTTGCTGGTGGAGGTGATTCGCTCCTGCAGCTCGCCCATCTCAGTGGCGAGCGTCGGCTGGTACCCGACTGCGGACGGCATACGGCCGAGAAGCGCCGACACCTCGGACCCTGCTAACAGGTATCGGAATATGTTGTCGACGAACAGGAGGACGTCGGCGCCCTCCTCGTCGCGGAAGTATTCGGCCATAGTCAGGCCCGTGAGGCCCACGCGCGCTCGCGCGCCCGGCGGTTCGTTCATCTGGCCGAACACCAGCGCCGTTTGAGGCAGAACGCCGGCATCCTCCATCTCGCGGTACATATCGTTGCCCTCGCGCGTCCTCTCCCCGACTCCGGCGAACACGGAGCGTCCCTTGTGGTGATAGGCGATGTTGCGAATGAGCTCCTGTACGATCACCGTCTTCCCGGTCCCAGCGCCGCCGAAGAGGCCGATCTTCGAGCCCTTCGCGAACGTACAGATGAGGTCGATGACCTTGATACCAGTCTCGAGAATCTCGACCTTGGCCTGCTGCTCCGAGACCTGTGGAGCCTCCCGGTGAATCGGCCAGCGCGTGACGCCTTCGGGGGCCGGTTCGTCGTCGATGGGAGCGCCGATGACGTTGAACAAGCGTCCGAGCGTCTCGACCCCGACAGGCACCGAGATCGGGCCGCCAGTGGCGACCACCTTGTCGCCTCGGCGGAAGCCGTCGGTGGAGTCCATGGCGATGCACCGGACGACGTTATTGCCGATAGCGCTCGCGACCTCGAGTACCACGGTCTTGCCCTGGGCCGGATGCACCACCAGCGCCTCAAACAGCTCGGGCTGGTCGCCAGGCGAGAAGGCGACGTCGACGACCGCGCCAATGACCTGGCTCACTTTGCCTTCGCGTGTCTTCTTCTTCGTTTCAGCCATGCGTCTCCTTCATGTAGGTCAACCCGCCGACCGCAGCGCTTCTGCGCCGCCGACGATCTCCATCAGCTCCGTGGTGATGCCCGCCTGGCGGACCTTGTTGGCAAAGAGGGTCAATGAGTCGATGAAGTCGCCCGCGGCTTTGGTCGCGTTCTGCATGGCGATCATCTTGGCCGAGTACTCGCTGGCCTTGTTTTCCAGCACGGCCTGGTAGACCTGCGTTTCGACATAGCGCGGAAGCAAGGCATCCAACACCGATTCCGGGTCGGGCTCGTAGATGTAGTCCGCGGGCGGTGCCGCTCCCTTCTCGCGTTGGGGAATTTCCGCAGGAATGAGGGTACGGACGACCGGCTCCTGCTTGAGCGTCGAGATCCACTTGGCGTAGCACAACAGCACCGCGTCGACGTCACCCTTCGTGTATTCCTCGAGCGCGACCGCGACGCCGGCTAGGATCCCTGCGATCGACGGTCGATCGGGCAGACCGCTCGTCTCCGCAATCACATTCCTACGGAAGCGCAGCAGGAAATCACGGCCCTTGCGCCCGAGGGTCACGTACTCCTGCTTGTCCGGGTAGTGCTCTGCCATGTAGCGCGTGGCGGCGCGGATGCTGTTGACGTTGATGGCGCCGCACAGGCCTTTGTCGGTGGTGACAAGGATCATCACTGCTCGCTTGCCTTCGCGCCGCACCAGGAATGGGTGCTTGTATTCGGTGGCCCGTTCGCCCGCTGTCTGCAGGACCTCCAGCATCTTCTCCGCATAAGGCCGCGTTTCTTGCACCGCCGCCTGCGCGCGGCGCAGCCTCGTCGCAGCGACCACCTGCATGGCCTTGGTGATTTTCTGTGTGTTCCTGATGCTGTCGATACGGCGAACGATGTCTCTGTAAGCGGGCAACTACTTAGTGGCCTTTTTCCGGCCTGCAGCCTTGGGCTTGGGCTCAGGGGCCGGTTTTGATGGAGGGCTCGGGCTGGCAGCCGCCTTCGGAGCCGTGTCCGGCACGTCGCCGTACCCATCGACTCCGAACTGGTGATTGAAGGTCGAGATGGCAGCCTTCAGACGCTCGATGAGCTGGTCGTCCAGCGCCTTCTGCGTCTCGATCGCCTCGAGCACGCCTGGCCGCTCGCTCCTCATGAAGCGGACGAAGCCGGCCTCCCACTCCTTGACCCGCGCCACCGGCACCTTGTCGATGTGCCCTTGCGTGCCGGCATACAGCACAGCCACCTGCTCAGCGAGAGGGACCGGCTGGTACTTGTCCTGTTTCAGCAGCTCAGTCAACCGCGCGCCGCGCTCGAGCTGGTTGCGCGTCTGGGTGTCGAGATCGGACGCGAACTGCGCGAACGCGGCGAGCTCGCGGTACTGGGCGAGATCGAGCCGCAGCTGGCCCGCAACCTGGCGCATCGCCTTCGTCTGCGCATCGCCTCCCACGCGCGAGACGCTGATGCCGACGTTCAGCGCAGGGCGCTGGCCTGCGTTGAACAGGTCCGCCTGGAGATAGATCTGGCCGTCAGTGATCGAGATTACGTTGGTTGGGATGAACGCGGATACGTCGTTGGCCTGTGTCTCGATGACTGGAAGCGCGGTGAGCGAGCCGCCTCCATGGGCCTTGTTCATCTTCGCCGCGCGCTCGAGCAGCCGCGAGTGCAGATAGAACACATCGCCGGGATAGGCCTCGCGACCCGGCGGGCGGCGCAGGGTGGCCGACACCTCACGGTAGGCCCACGCCTGCTTGGTGAGGTCGTCGTAACAGCAGAGGGCGTCTTTGCCTTTCTCCATGAAGTACTCGCCCATGGCGCATCCCGCGTAGGGTGCGATGAAGTTGAGCGAGGCGGGATCCGACGCGGTTGCCGCGACGATGATGGTGTATGCCATCGCACCGTTCTCTTCGAGCGTCGCGGCCACGCGGGCGATCGAGGCCGCATTCTGGCCGATGGCGACGTAGACGCAGATCAGGTCCTTGCCCTTCTGGTTGATGATCGTGTCGAGCAGGACCGTCGTCTTGCCGGTGAAGCGGTCGCCGATGATCAGCTCGCGCTGCCCGCGGCCGATCGGGATCATCGCGTCGATCGCCTTGATCCCGGTCTGCACAGGGGTGTCGACTCGCTGGCGAGTGATGACGCCCGGCGCGATCTTCTCCAGAGGCAGCGTCTTGGTGGTCTTGATCGGACCCTTGCCGTCGATGGGCTGGCCCAGCGGATTGACCACACGACCGACGAGCTCCTCACCCACGGGGACCTCGAGCAGCCGGCCGGTGGTGTGGACCTCGTCGCCCTCGTGCAGGTGCCCGAACTCGCCGAGGATCACAGCGCGCACCTGGTCCTCCTCGAGGTTGAGAGCCAGGCCATACGTCTCGTGCGGGAACTCCAGCAGCTCGCCGGCCATCGCGTTCTGCAGGCCGTAGATCTGGGCGATGCCGTCGCCGGTGGCCACGATGCGGCCGGTATCGGTCGCCACGAGCGTGGCGTCGAAGTCCTTGAGGCGCTCCTTGATGACTTCGGAGATCTCTTTGGTGCTGATGCCCACTCTTTCCTATCTCTCCTAAGAAGCATCCGCCAGGCGGCGGCGAAGCTGCTGCAATCGGGTGGCGACGCTGACGTCGATGAGGTGATCGCCGTACTGCAGTTTGAGACCGCCCAGGATCCTGCGGTCAACCGCTGCTGTGAGGCGTACTTCTTTGCCGAGGCGCTTTGAAAGTTGGCTTGCCAGGCGCTCGCGGTCGTCGACGGCGAGCTCCACGGCGGTCGTCACGGTGGCTCGCACGCGGCCCGCAGCCTCCTCGGCAAGCTGCTCATATTCGTCGAGGATGCCGGGAGCCTGATCCACGCGCCCCGCTTCGATGAGCATCCGCGCCAGGTTCATCGCCTCCGGGTCCAGGAGCCGAGCCGAAGCGATCAGCTCGCTACGACGCGGAGCGGAAATGGTCGGGTTGACCAGGACCGCGGCCACCTCAGGGTCGGCCATGACATCCCGGATCACGGTCAGCTGGCGACGCCATTCCTCGACCTGCCCATCATCCGAGGCAAGCTCGAAGATCGCCTTCGCATACCGGCTAGCCGCGGCCGTTGCCACTCGCGACCTCCTGTATGGCCTTTTCGATCAGGCGCTTGTGCTTGGTCAGATCCAGCGTCTCGCCGATCACTTTCTCCGTCGCCGCCACGACCAGGCCGGCGACCTCCGATTCCACGGACTGGATCGCCTTGAGGCGATCGGCTTCGATCTCCTTCCGGGCCGATTCGAGAAGCCTACTGGCCTCGTCCTCGGCCTTCTGCTTCAACTCCTGGCGGAGCTGCTCTGCCGACTTGCTTGCGGCATCGATGACGCTTTGGGCCGTCTTTCGAGCGTCGTCCAGCTTGGCTTCGGCTTCTTTGAGCCTGGCTTCGGCCGCGACGCGTTCCTTCTCGGCCTCTCGCAGCTGGTCGGCAATCTGGCGCTGCCGCGCCTCTGCCAACCTCACGATCTGCGGGTAAACGTAGCGGGCGAGGATTGCCATCATCACCAGGAACGTGATCACCTCGACGATCACCGTCCCGTTGATGTCGATTACGCCTGCCGTGCCTGCAAGGAAAGTCATTTACTTGGGGGCGACCTGGCTTATGAACACGAACCCGAAGGCAAGATTGATGAAGTACATCGCCTCGACGAGGCCGACGATCGTGAACAGCCAGGGGATCATCCTGCCCTGGGCCTCAGGTTGGCGGGCGACGCCGCTGATGAAGGCGTTGCCGGCCAGGCCGTCACCGACGGCGGCGCCAATGGCGCCCAACCCGAGGGCGAGGCCGAAGCCGATGAGCGCTCCAGCAAGTGTTATTCCGTGGTCAGTCATGCTCCCTCCTAGTGGTGTTCATGTTCGAGGCCCTCGCGGGCCGCGCCGAAGTAGATGACAGTCAACAGCATGAAGATGAACGCCTGAATGAACCCGATGAAGATCACGTCAAAGCTCTTCCAGATGACGAGGACGAGGGAACCGATGATGGTGGCGCCAATTGTGCCTACCACGGGGAGCTGAAGACCAGAGAGGCTCGCGATCAAGCCGATCATGACCGCCCCCGCGAAGATGTTGCCGAAGAGACGAAGTGAGAGAGTCAGAGGCTTGACGGCTTCCTCGAGGATGTTGAGCGGCGTGAAGATGATTCGCACCGCAAGGGGCAGCTCGAAAGGTTTGGTAAACCGCCGAAGATAGCCGCGCCAACCCAGCGTCCGTACGCTGTACCACTGGACCACCGCGATCACGATCAGCGCCATCGCCAGCGTCTGGTTGAGGTCGGCATTGGCACCGTGAAGGAACGGGAAGATCGCGAGCGGAAAGATCTCAATCCAGTTGGCCACCAGGATGAAGAGGAAGAGCGTCATCGCGAGCGGAATGATGAACAGTGCGTCCTCTGAGACGTTGGTCCTGATGAGGGCCCGCAGCTGGTCGTAGCCCCATTCGAAGATGGCCTGCGCTTTCGTTGGCTCCCCCTCCCGGAGCTGAGAACGAAGCCAGAACGCCACGCCAAGCGTGAGCAGAGCCGCCAGGGCGCTCGATATGACGCTGTCGTAGTTGAGCGTGCAGAGAGTCCCGCACCCAAGGTCGATGGTGGGGTGCGTTCCCGGCGCCGCTTCGGCGTGGATCACGCGCGCAGGCCTTGGCGCACACCGGCCACCACCATGACCAGCTGCGCCGCCCCGACACCGAGGAGAACGGTCCATACGGAGCTCTGCAGCAGCAGAGCCACACCGAACGCAACTGCGCTCAGAATGGCCAATCGCATCGCGCTGGCGAAGAGGAAAGAGGAGCCTTGATCGAGCAGCGCGACGATCAGATAACCGTTGGTCGAGCCGATGAGCAGGCCACACGCGATGCCGATGCCGAAGGATGTATGTCCGGCGACGCCCGCAATGGCTGCTGCGGCCAAGCCGAGAATTGCGCATCCGACCGCGGTCTCGCGGAGGATGCTGGAATGGGCTTTGCGCACGCCTGACCCAACAGTCACCTCGTGAACTCCCTCACCTTCAACCAGATCGCGACTCCGCCCGAAACCAGGCCGACAACCAATCCGACGAGCACAAAAACCGGCCCCGTGTGCAACCAACTGTCGAGCCCGACTCCGGCCAGCAGAGGGAGCAGGACCGAGCCCGCGAAATACAGCCCGATTCCGGCCATATCCGCCCCCGTTGGGCCGGGACTCGATGGGGGCGCCATGCCCGAGCTAATCCTACCCGGTGCCTGGTTCTGACAGCAGGCGGCGCAGGAAGGGCGCGGAGATGCGCCAGCCTGCCTTCTGCAGCCGGTCCGCCGCCACCGTGGATGCCAGCACGAGCGCTGCCACCACGACCACCGCGAGGATGCGGCGGTGACCGAACAGCATCAGCCCCACCGTCCCGAAAAGGGCCGTCGCGGCGTAGAAAACGTAGCAGGTCTGGCGCGGGGTCAGACCGAAGGACAGCAGGCGGTGATGCAGATGCTGCCGGTCTGGGCGCGCCACCGAGATGTGCCCTGAACGTCGCCTGAGGATCGCCCAGGCCGTGTCCGCGATCGGCAGCGCGAGCGCGAGGATCGGGATCACGAGCGCGAAGGCGACCGCCAGCTTCGCCACCCCGATGATCGAAATCACGCCCAGGGCCGCCCCCAGGAAATGCGAGCCCGAGTCGCCCATGAATATGCGCGCAGGGTTGAAGTTGAACAGCAGGAATCCCGCGCAAGCGCCCGCCAGGGCTCCCGCGAACTGCACCACGTCGATCTGGTCCCGGCCGGCAGCAGCGATCAGCAGGGTGAGGGCGACGATGAACACGACACCCGCTGCCAGACCATCGACGCCGTCGAGGAAGTTGACCGTGTTCTGCATCCCCAGCAGCCAGAAGAGGCTGACCGGGATCGACGCCCAGCCCAGGTAGACCAGCGTCGCGACGCCGTTGGTCGACGCGTTCGGGAGGCCAAAGTAGGTGATCAGGAAGCCGAACACGAATACCGCGACCAGGGCGACCAGCAGCTGGAACACGAACTTCAGGGCCGGGCTCACGGGCCAGCGGTCGTCCGCGATCAGCAGGATCGCGGCCAGGCCGGAAACGACCAGCACGCCCGTCCGCGTGGTGTTGGACGGAACGAAGATCAGGACAGCAATCGCGAACGCCACGAACATCGCCAGCCCGCCCAGCAGCGGTGTCGGCGAGGAGTGCGCGTGGCGGCCGCCCGGCACGGCCATGAGGCCCGTCCGTTTCGACACCCGGATCGCGACCGGAACCAGCAGTACGCAGATAAGCATGGCGGCGAGCAGTGGCCAGAGGCCGGGCAGGACCTTGTCGCGCAGTGTCTCGAGGAACGTGATGTTGAAGAAGTCGCTCAATTGCGGCCGGCTTCAGTCCATCGAGTACGGCACTGGAAACTTTCGGCACAGCTCCAGTGCGCGCTCGTGCACCGAGTCCCGCACCGCGGGATCGTCGATGCGCTCGATCAGGTCGGCGAGGCAGTCCGCGATGACGACCATCTCAGGCTCGCGCATTCCCCGGGTGGTCACCAGCGGGGTGCCGACCCGAACGCCGCTTGGATTGAACTTCGACGCTTCGTCGTAAGGGATCGAGTTCCTGTTCAGCGTGATGCCGACGGTGTCGGCGATGTCCTGCACCTGCTTTCCCGTCCGCTTCTGGGGCCGAAGGTCGATGAGCATCAGGTGGTTGTCGGTGCCGCCGCTGACAAGGCGCAGCCCGCGCTCGGTCAATCGGTTTGACAGCGCCTTGGCGTTTACGACCACCTGCTTCGCATACACCTTGAACTCGGGCTTCAGCGCCTCGCCAAAGCAGACTGCCTTGGCTGCGATCGCATGCATGAGCGGGCCGCCCTGGATGCCGGGGAAAACCGCCGAATCGATCGCCTTCTGATGCTCGGCGTCGCACAGGATGATCGCGCCCCACGCGCCTCGGAGCGTTTTCTGCGTAGTCGTGGTGACGATGGGCGCGTGAGGTACGGGCGACGGATACACGCCACCCGCCACCAGGCCGGCGACGTGGGCCATGTCCACCACGAAGGTGGCGCCAACGGTGTCGGCGATCTGGCGCATGCGCGCCCAGTCGACGATGCGCGGGTACGCCGAGAACCCGCCGATGATCATCTTCGGCCGCACCTGCTCGGCCATATTCTCCATGGCGTCGTAGTCGATGAGCTCCGTGTCGCGGGTGACGCCGTAGGAGTGGATCTTGTAGAACTTGCCGCTGAAGTTGGCGGGGCTGCCGTGCGTCAGGTGGCCGCCGGCCGAGAGGTCCATGCCCATCACGCTGTCGCCGAGCTCGCACACCGCCATGTAGACGGCAGCGTTGGCCTGCGAGCCGGCATGTGGCTGGACGTTGACGTAGTCGGACCCGAACAGCTCGATGGCGCGATCTACCGCCAGCGATTCGATCTTGTCGATGACCTCGCCCGTGCCACCGTAGTAGCGGCGACCCGGGTAGCCCTCGGCGTACTTGTTGGTCAGCAGCGTGCCCAGCGCCTCGAGGATGGCGGGGCTGGCGAGGTTCTCGGACGCGATCAGCTCGAGAGTCTCCGACTGCCGCTTGTACTCCTTCCGGATGAGGTTCGCGACATCGGGGTCGCTGCGGTCGAGCGCCTGAAGTGGCATCGCCGTGATGGGTGCTGCCATGTCCCGCATGGTAAGTCCTAGCCCGCGCGGGGTGGCGGCGGCCCCAGCAGCTGCGCGGTCGGGATCGCGCCCTCGCGCAGTACATGGGGCTCGGGGCCGGTGAGGTCGAGGACGCTCGACTCCACCCCACCTGGAGCGGCACCGCCGTCGAGCACCGCTGCAATGCCCACCAGCGCCCCCGCCTCGTCGGCGTTCATCGCCGGCTCCTTGCCGTGAAGGTTCGCGCTCGTAGTCATCAGCGGCCCCGAGGCGCGCAGCAGCTCCAGCGCCACCTCGTGCTGTGGAATACGCACGCCCAGGGTGCCGCCGCCTTTGGCGTGAAGGATGACCGTGAGCGGGCCCGGCCACCAGCGGCGCACGAAGGCTTCGGCACGGCTGTCGACGTGAACCCAGCCTTCGAGCTGCGATTCGGCCGCCGCCATGAGAATCAGCGGCAGCCCGACGGGGCGGCCCTTGATCGCGTAGATGCGCCGACGCGCCACCTCGTCGTCGGCGGCCGCTCCGAGCCCATAAACGGTGTCGGTCGGAAAGGCGATGACGCCTCCACTGCGCAAGAGGTTGGCCGCGCGGGTGAGGCCGGCGCGGGTCGGCTTCAGGTTCAGGGGATGGGGGACCACGCTTCGATCACCCTTTCATGGCCGCCCAGGTCGCGGTGGATTGTGTGGTGGGCGAATGCGCGGCCCGTTGCCTCGCTGACCTCGGCCACGATCGCGGGATCCACCTCGGCGAGCAGTCTGCCACCGTCGCTGAGGTGGGCCGGCGCGACCTCGATGAGCCTGAGCACCAGAGCCGCCCCATTCTGCCCGGCGAACAATGCGCCCGCCGGCTGGGCCGTCACCTCCACCGGGAGCGGAGTGCCGGAGGCGACGTAAGGCAGGTTGGCGCATATCAGGTCGAAGGTCCCGGCCAGCGGGTCGAGCAGGTCCCCGCACGCAACCTGGACCCGGGCCGCGAGCTCATGCCGGCCAACATTGCGCGATGCGACTTCGAGAGCTGCGCGGCTGATATCGCTCGCCCAGACCTCGACGTTCGGCGCGTAGTGCGCGACCGCGATGGCAATGCAGCCGCTCCCGGTGCCGACATCCGCCACGCGCATCGGCGCGGTGGCCTGTCTCGCCAGCGCAACCGCCCTCTGGACCAGCACCTCCGTGTCGGGGTTCGGCACGAGGACGGCGGGCGTCACCTCGAAGTCGAGGCCCATGAACTCCTTATGTCCGACCAGGTACGCAACGGGATCGCCGTGCGCGCGCCGCTTGATCAGGCCGCGGTAGCGCGTGAGCTCGTCGTCTGAGAGTGAGCGGTCGAACTGGAGGTAGAGGTCGAGCCGGCGTACGCCGAGCGCCTGGGCCAGCAGCACCTCGGCGTCGAGCCGAGCCCCCTCAGGGCTGTGCTTCTGGAGGTGTCCGGAGGCCGCCTTGAGGACCTCGATGACGGTCAATTCGCGGCCGCGTTACCACCGTTGAGCTGCGCCACGCGTTCGGCGTTGACGAGAGCTGCGACCAATTCGTCGAGATCTCCGTTCATCACGGAATCGAGTCTGTGCAGGGTGAGCTTGATGCGGTGGTCGGTCACCCGGTTTTCTTTGAAGTTGTAAGTGCGGATTTTCTCGGATCGCCCGCCCGTACCGACCATCGAACGCCGCTCTGCGCCGATCGCGGCCTGCTGCTCTGCAAGCTTCAAGTCGTAGAGCCGAGCGCGCAGGACTCGCAGTGCCTTCTCCCTGTTCTGCAGCTGTGACTTCTCGTCCTGCATGCTCACCACGAGCCCTGTCGGCTTATGCGTCATCCGGATGGCCGAGTAGGTCGTGTTCACGCTCTGGCCGCCGGGCCCGGTGGACGTGGAGGTCTTGATCTCCAGGTCTTCAGGCTTTATCTCCACCTCGACCGGGTCCGCCTCCGGCATCACCGCCACCGTTGCGGCCGATGTATGGATGCGGCCCTGCGCCTCGGTCTTCGGCACACGCTGAACGCGATGCACGCCGCCCTCGTACTTCAGCTGCGAGTAGGCGCCCTGGCCATGGACCTCGAACACGATCTTGTCGAAGCCGCCCTTCTCACTCGGCGAGGCCTCGACGACCTCGATCTTCCAGCCCTTCTTCTCTGCCCACCTGCTGTACATGCGGAACAGGTCGGCGGCGAACAGCGCGGCCTCCTCCCCACCTTCGGCGCCCTGGATCTCGACGATGACGTCACGCTCGTCGTTGGGGTCTTTGGGCAGGAGCAGCACCTTCAGCCGCTCGCCGCCCTCGCCGGCCTGGGTGGCCGCCCGCCGCTCCTCGGAGCGCAGATACTCCTGCATCTCCGGATCCTTCTCGTGCTTGAGCATCTCGTGCGCCGTCTCCATCTCTTTCTGCGCTTTTTGAAAGGAGTGGTACGCCTCGACGATCTCGCGCAGTGATCTCTGTTCGCGTGCGAGCTTGGTGAGCTGAGCGTGGTCGGACGCGACCTCTGGGCGAGCCATCTCGGCCTCGATCTCGTGGTAGCGGTGATCAATCGCCTTCACGCGGTCGATCACCTTGCCCTCCTGGTGGCCGGGCTTCGCCTGGCCACCACCCGCGTACAACGCTGCCCATGCCGATTGCAACGAATCGGGGGGTTTACCGCAAGGGGGGCCTGCCCCACTTGCGCTTTCATGCTGCCGCTCCGGTCGTGTCCTCCTCACCCTCGCGGGCGCTGTTGAAGGCAGTGATGGCGACCTCGAGCATGTCGTCAGACGGCTCGCGCGTGGTGAACTTCTGCGTGCCGAGGACAGGCAGCAAAGCAACCTTGACGGCAGGGTTGGTGCGGTGGCGCGCCATGAAGCGGATCAGCTCGAAGCCGGCGCCCGCGATCAGAGGGATCGCCAGGACACGGCTCGCGATCAGCCAGAACCAGTTGGGGTGGAAGAGCGCCACCACCGAGAAGACGACGACGCTGACGACCAGGACGACGAGCAGGAAGCCCGTGCCGCAGCGCGGGTGAAGCAGGCTGGCGCGCCGCACAGACGCCACCTCGAGCGGCCATCCCGACTCGTAGGCGTTGATGGTCTTGTGCTCGGCGCCGTGGTACTGGAACACCCGGCGGACGTCGGGCAGGAGGGCGATGACCGACAAGTAGCCGAGGACGAGGCCCACCCTGATCAGTCCCTCGACGAGGACGAAAGTGAAGTTGTTGCTGCGGTGCGTCGTGATTCCGGCGAGCAGCAGCGGGAGCCCGATGAACAGCAGCAGCGCGAAGACGCCGGCGACCGCTACCGAGCTGCGGATCTCCTTCTTGCCGATCTGCACGCCCTGGCTGCCCGCGTTTATGTTCGCGGACCACATCAGCGATTTCATGCCGAGGTGCAGCTGCTCGCCGATCAGTGCGAGCCCGCGCACGAACGGCAGCTTCCACACCGGCTTGACGTAGATCCCGGCCTTGAGCTCGCCGCGGTCGACGACGATCTCCTTGGTGGTCGGCAGGCGCACGGCGACCGCGTAGTGGCTCTTGCCACGCATCATCACGCCCTCGATGACAGCCTGGCCGCCATAAAAGAATTGGTCACCTCCCTGCTTTGCGGGGAGGGTGGCGCGCAGCGCCGGGTGGGGGGCCTCGCTCTCCGTCACCGGAGCGGAGAACTCCGGATCCGGCATCTAGCTTGAGCGGGTCTTAGCCGCCCGCTTGCGGAACCGCTCGACCTGGCCGCCCGTGTCCACGATCCTCTGCGTGCCGGTGAAGAACGGGTGGCAGACTGAGCAGATCTCCGTCTTGAGCTCCTTGCGCGTCGATCCGGTCGTGAACGTGTTTCCGCACACGCAGGTGACGACCGCGTCCTCGTAGTAGGTGGGATGAATCTGTGTTTTCAATGTCTTGGCTCCAGGTGAGTGAGTTTACCGAACGAAGGCGCTGAGCATGGTGTCGGCCTGGTACATCGCGAACGCGAGGTACACGACCAGCGCGAGCCATGCGGCTCCCACGGCGTACCGGGCGGCAGTGGGGCCCGAAGTCAGGTGGGCGTCGAGGGCTCGGTCACGGAACCGCTGGATGACCATCGGAATTCCAATGACAAAGATGATGAGCACCAGCGGGGTCACCAGCTGGGCCAGGAACAGCCCGACCAGGACCGCCAGTCCCGCGACCTGGACCCACTTCGAGACCGGGGCCAGGATCCATCCACCGTCCAGCATCCCGAACGGGATCAGGTTGAAAAGGTTGATCAGGAACCCGTAGTAGGCCCAGACCAGGAAATAAATCCAGTGCGTCGACCCGAACAGGACTAGCGCGGCTGTGGCGCCCAGGGTCCCGGCGATGGGCCCCGCGATGCCGATCTGGGCCTGCTTGATCGCGGAGGTGGGGTGCGAGCGCTGGAAGATGGCCGCGCCGACGAAGGGGATGAAGATCGGTGCGGTCGCCTGCATACCCTGCCGCCTGATCTCGGCGACGTGACCCATCTCGTGGACGAAGATCATCAGGACCAGTCCGACTGCCACCCACGCGCTGCGCAAGAGGAACGCATAGGCGACGAGGCTGATCAGGGCGCTGCCAACGGTCGCCAGGGCGGGAACCTTGAAAGCCAGGAGCAGCACGTACTTGCCATAGGCCCACGCGGCTGCAAGCGCGGCGACCAGGCCGCCGGCGATTCCGCCGTTCCGCCTCGTTGTGGGCGCGGGCGAGTGGTGGTACGGCGACTGGGGCGGGATGTCTGCAGTCACCGGGTAGATCGGCGGCGGTGGCGACAGCTGCCCCCCACCTGGTGGCGGGAGCGGCCGATTCCTCTCTTCCATCTCGTCTATCTAGATACCCCGCCCTGCAACGGCCTAATCCGGTCTACCCAGCAGCGGGTCAGCCGGATGCCCCCACGGTGTGGTGGCGCGTGGTCATCCGCCGGACCGTCGCCTGGCGGCTCGACATCAAGAGGGACGATGACTCGGCGTAGCCGCTGCCGAACGACACGCCCGGAAGCAGGGGACCACCCGTGATCCCGGTGATGGCCACCGCGACCTCCGTCGCCGGCACGAGGTCGGTGACGCCGTATACGCGGGGGGCGCCTTTGCCCAGGAGCTGGCGCTCCTCGTCGTTTCGCGGCCACAGCCTGGCCTGCATGGCGCCGCCCAGGCAGCGCACGGCGCACGCAGCCACCAATGTGGCGTGCAGGCCGCCGATGCCGACGGCCGCGTCGATTCCGCTGCCCGGCATGGCGGCCATCACCGCGCCGGCGATGTCGCCCTCCTCGAGCATCATGATGCGAGCACCCGCGGCAGCCACCTCGGCGATCAGCTCTTGGTGACGAGGACGGTCGAGAACCGCGACCGTCAGGTCCTGGACGCGGGCGTCGCGGGCGAATGCGATGCGGCGCAGGTTGTCGGCGATGGTGTCGTCGAGGTCGACCGCACCTCGCGCCGCCGGTCCCGCGACTATCTTCTCCGCGTACCAGACGTCCGGCAGCTGAACGAACCCGCCCGGGTCGACGGCGGCGACGATGGAGACCGCGTTCGCGTAACCGCGTGCGACCTGGCCGGCCCCCTCGACCGGGTACAACCCGAACTCGAGCCGGGGCTCGCCGCCACCCACCAATGTACCCGGCGGGAGGATGGGATCGCTCTTGGCACCGAGCACCACGGTGCCGGCAAATCCAGAGTCGTCAAGCATCCTGCGCATCGCGTCGCCGGCGGCTTCGTGGATCCGCTCTTCGTCTCCCCGACCGAGTAGGCGGGCGGCGACTAGAGCCGCCGCCTCGGTCGCATGCACCAGCTCGAGGGCGAGCTCGCGGCGCACGTCGATATAGCTACGGGGTTGGTCCTGCATGGGCACGCGTCCTGTTCAGTCGAGTTCCGGTTCTTCCAGCAGCTCCGCCGGGCGGAGCTCCATCTGGTCGATGCCGCTCTGCAGGAACGCTGCACGCACGAAGTCACGGAACAGTGGGTGGGCGCGATTCGGTCGTGATCGAAACTCGGGGTGGAACTGGGTGGCCACGAACCACGGGTGGTCCGCGAGCTCGACGATTTCCACGAGCCGCCCGTTGGGCGAGATCCCGCTGAAAACCATCCCGGCTTCGCCGAGCGATTCGCGGTACTCGTTGTTGAACTCGAAGCGGTGGCGGTGGCGCTCGTAGACGACCTCTTCGCCGTAGGCCTTGTGTGCGAGCGAACCGGGAACCAGCTTGCATGGATAGAGGCCCAGGCGCATCGAGCCGCCCATCTGGTCGACGTTCCTCTGCTCAGGCATCAGGTCGATGACCGGCGTCGACGTGAATGCCGCGAACTCGGTCGAGTTGGCGTCGGGGGCGTCGAGCACATCGCGTGCGAAGTCGATGACCGCGCACTGCAGGCCGAGGCAGAGGCCGAGGTATGGGATCCGGTTGTGGCGCGCGTAACGCGACGCCTGCACCTTGCCCTCGATGCCTCGGTAGCCGAACCCGCCCGGCACCACGATGCCGGCCACGCCCATCAAAGGCGAGGTGTCGCCCGCGTCGAGCTTTTCAGACGAGACCCAGCGGATCTCCACCGCCACGTTGTGGTGGACGCCCGCGTGCTTCAGCGACTCGATCACGCTCAGGTAAGCGTCCGGTAGGGCGACGTACTTACCGACCACCGCGACCGGCACGGTCGCGCGCGGGTGCTTGATGCGCTCGACCATCTGCACCCAGGCCTCGTTCTCGGGCGCGTGCGAGGCTTCGTCGAGCTCGAAGTGCTTCGCCATCACCCGGCCCAGGCCGGCGGCCTCGAGCATGAGCGGCACCTCGTATATGGAGTCGACGTCCGGCACCGAGACCACGGCTTCGCGCGGGACGTCACAGAACAGCGCGATCTTTTCCTTGAGGTCGGCGCCGATCGCCATCTCTGAGCGGCAGATGATCGCGTCGGGCTGGATTCCGATCGCGCGCAGCGCGTGCACCGAGTGCTGCGTCGGCTTGGTCTTGGCCTCCTCGCCTCGGATCACCGGGACCAGCGAGCAGTGCACGTAGAAGACGTTCTGCCTCCCGACGTCGTTTTTGAGCTGGCGGATCGCCTCCAGGAATGGAAGGCTCTCGATGTCTCCAACCGTCCCTCCGATCTCGACAACCACGGCATCGGCCTGTGGGTCTCGCGAAGCGCGGAGGATCTTCTCCTTGATGGCGTTGGTCACGTGCGGTATCACCTGCACCGTGGCGCCGAGGTAGTCGCCCCGGCGCTCGCGGGCGATGACCTCCTGGTAGATCTTGCCGGTGGTGACGTTGGAGGTCACCGTGAGGTTCTCGTCGACGAACCGCTCGTAGTGGCCGAGGTCGAGGTCGGTTTCCGCGCCGTCGTCGGTGACGAACACCTCGCCATGCTGGTACGGGCTCATCGTCCCTGGGTCGACGTTGAGATAGGGGTCGAGCTTCTGCAGGGAGACGGTGAGGTGGCGCGCCTTCAGGATGTTCCCGATCGACGCCGCAGTGATCCCCTTGCCGAGCGAGGAGACGACACCCCCGGTCACGAAAACGTACTTCGACATTGACGACCTCCAGGGCGGTTTTTCAAATCTTACCGGGTCGGGCGCCGCTCCAAACATTTTGGGCGACTCATGCCTCGGATCAGCGCGGCTCTGCCCTCGGCTCCAGCAGCACCAGCTTGGTTTCGTAGTCGCCTGACGAGGCCTGCACGGAGAGCTTGGGCTGGGGCTCGCCGGCGGTGAGGCCGATCTCCTTGAGAAACCTGTCGACGGGGTCGAGCTCAACCTTCAGCCCAGCGATTGCGTAGTGCATCGGAACGACGTAGCGCGGCTCCAGCTGGCGCACGACCTCGGCCGCCTGGGTGGCGCTGATCGCCGAACGGCCCCCCACCGGGACGAGCAGGACGTCGGCCGACGACAGCTTCTCCGCCTCTGCGTCGTCGAGGCTGTGCCCGAGGTCGCCGAGGTGGCAGATGCGGACATCGTCGATCTCGATCAGGTAGACGGTATTACGGCCGTGCTTGGCCCCCTTGTCCGTGTCGTGGTAGGTGGGCACGCCGATCACCGCGACGCCGGCCACCTCGTACTCGCCGGGCCCCCGGATCTCATACGCCTCGCGCACCGCCTGTGCATAGCTGTGGTTCTCGTGCTCGTGGCTGATGGTGACGAGGTCGGCGTCGAGCCTCTGCAGCTTGAGCCCGATCGCGGGCGGGTAGGGGTCGGTGACGACGGCGGCGCTGCGCCCTCGGAGCCGGAAGCAGCCGTGTCCAAGCCAGGTGACGTCCAACGAGTCTCTCTCCTTACATCCTCTCCGGGGCGCTGACGCCGATCAGGTCCAGCGCCTTCTTCAAAGTGTGACGCGCCGCGCGGCAGAGCTCCAGGCGCGCCCGTGTCAAGGCCGGGTCGTCGACCACCACGCGATACTCGCCCGTCTCGTTGCCGGCGTGGTAGAAGCGGTGCACCGCCGTCGCCAGGTCGTGCACGTAATAAGGAATGCGATGCGGCTCGAGCAGGCGCATCGCGTCCTCCACCTCCTCGGGCCAGAACGCCAGCTGGCGCGCCACGTCGAGCTCCCAGGGCTGGACGAGCAGCGAAACGTCAGCGTGCTCCGGGAGGGTCGCGTGCCGCTCGGCGGCCGCGGCCTCGACGTTGACCAGACGGGCATGCGCGTACTGCGCGTAGTAGACGGGGTTCTCATTGCTCCGCGTGAGCGCGAGCTCGAGGTCGAACTCGATGGTCGTGTTCGGCGAACGGAGCAGGTAGAAGTAGCGCACCGCGTCTGCGCCCACGCGGTCGACCAGCTCGTCGAGCTCGACGAAACGACCCTCCCGTTTCGACATTTTGCCCTCTGCGAGGTTGACCATCTGGTGCAGGATGATGACCAGCCGCTGGGGGTCGATCCCGAGTGCGGCAGCCGCGCCCTTCATGCGAGGTACGTATCCGTGGTGGTCGGACCCCCACACCTCGATGACGCGATTGAATTGGCGGCGCTCGAACCGGCTCAGCAGGTAGCCGAGGTCGGACGCGAAGTAGGTGGGCTCGCCGTTGGACCGGATCACCACGCGATCCTCGTCCTCGGACAGCACCTGCTCGCCCAGGCCATCCTCCTCTTCCAGCGCCGGTCCGAACCACAGCGCACCGCCGCGTTCCTTGAGGTAGCCGGCCTGGCGCAGTCGCTCGATCGCCGTCTGCGGTAAGCCTTCTTCCCACAGTCGAGACTCGCGGAACCACTCGTCATAGCGCACGTTCAAGCGCGCAACTGTGGCGCGGATGCGTCCGACCATGACGCCGACCGCGTAGTCGAGCACCTTCATCTGTGCCTCTTCGCGCGGCAGCGAGTCGAGGCCGCCGAGCTCACGCTTGGCCATCTCGGCGAGCTCGGTCACGTAAGCGCCGGTGTAACCACCCTCGGGCGGATCCTGCCCGTGCATGCGCGCCCAGACCGAGGCACCGAAGCGGCGCACCTGTGTATTGCGGTCGTTGACGTAGTACTCGCGCTGGACGCTGTGGCCGGTGAACTCGAGCAGCCGGCAGATCGAGTCGCCGAGGATGGTGCCGCGGCCATGGCCGATGTGGAGCGGCCCGGTGGGGTTGATGCTCGCGAACTCGACCTGGAGCCGCTCGTCGTGACCGAGGTCGGTCGCTCCGTAGTCCTCACCTCGTGACGCCACGTCGGCGACCAGGCGTTGAAGCCACTCGGCCGTGAGGCGGAAGTTCACGTAGCCGGCAACAGCTTCGGAGGTCGCGGCGCCGTCGGGCGCCACGATGGTTTCGGCGACTCGACCGGCAATTTGCGGCGGAGCCTGGCGGAGCACGCGCGCGAGCTTCATTCCGACAGGGCTCGCGTAGTCACCGAGCTTCGGGTCTTTGGCCCGGCCGAGCTCCAGGTCGGGCAGGTCGCCTTCCACGTCGAGGGACCGCACGGCTTCGGCCAGCGCCTCACCAAGCCGGCTCCGGATTCCCATGCCCGAGCTCGCCGTCCTCAACAGGTGGGGTGCACCCCGACAAGCGTCAGCTGCACCTGGGTCGACGCGTTGGCGCGCGAGTAGGTGACCGTGACGCGCTGGTTCGGGTGGAACCGGGACCTCAGCAGGAGTGGCAGCGGGTGGGCCGCATCGACCGCGACGTCGTCCAACTGCGTGATGACGTCGCCAGGCTGCAGACCCGCGGCCGCCGCCGGGCCGCCCTTGTCGACAGACACAAGACGGCTGCCCTCTGGCGAGCCGATGAGCGCCGCCGACTGCTGCGTCAGCACGGTGCTGTTGGCGCCCGGTGATGCGACGACCAGCTGACCGCCCGAGAGGATCTGCTGGACATCGTCGGTGACGTCAGCGGCGCTCAGGCCGAAGCCGCTGCTGGAGCCTTGCGCGGCCATCGACACACCGATCACCTGGCCGCCGACGTTGAGCAGCGGGCCGCCCGCCGTACCCGGGTCGATGATGGCGTCGGTCTGGATGGTGTCGCTTATCTCGAGGCTCTGGTCAGAGCTCACCGGGTCGGTCACCGTGACTGCGCGGTGGAGGGCGCTTATGTGGCCGGGCAAGGCGACGCCGGTCAGCGGGCCGCCCACGGCGACGATGACCTGGCCCTGGACGAGCGACGTCGGGTCCGCGAAGGCGAGCGTCGGCAGGCTGCTGACCTGGTCGATCTTGACCACGGCCACTCCTGTCTGGCAGTCGTAGTCGACCAGGCGCGCCTTGTGGGCCTTGGGGTCTCCCGGGAGTAGCACCACAAGCGTGCTCGAGTGGGCGATCACCTGGACGTTGGTCACGATGTAGCCATCGCTGGTGGCGAGGTATCCGGAGCCCGCTGTCAAGGAAGGCTGCAGCTGAGTGACGACGCTGACAACGGCCGGCTTGGCCTTGGCGGCGGCCTGGACGATGGCCGAGTCCTCTGTGATCGTGACTCCCGATCTCAGGTTCACGGACTGCGGGTTGGTGCGCGACTGCAGCTGGAGCACGCCGACCGTGACGCCGCCCGACACCAGCGCGGCGAGCGCGACGACTGAGATGACGAGCAGCGCCGGACGCCAGCGGCGAGCGCCAGGCATCGGCCGGGCGCTGCCGGCGGCGCCGGCATCAGCTGGGCGCGCCTCACCGGGGGCGTGGACCTCGGGTTGCACCCTCCGAGTTTAGGTTTCGGCGGGAGTCGACCCTAGTGGTCGGTTGGGTACCAGGTCATGACGAGCTGGCGGTTGGGCTCGAAGCCGGCGGAGCTGTACAGACGGACCGCCGCCTCGTTGTCCGGCCGGGTCCAGACATAGCCGAGCGTCACGCGTCGTTCGCGGAAGAGCCTCACGGCCTGGTCCATGAGCATGTCACCTACCCCGCGGCCTCTGTGCTCCGGCGACACGTAGACCTCCGCGACCTCGCCCTCCAGCCCGGTGCCGGGGTCGAAGAGCACGATCCAGGTGAAGCCGATGACGTCGCCGATTTCGTCGCGCACCGCGAAGACCACGTTCTCCCCGCGAAAGTTCATCGGTACCGTCGTGAGGTGGTTCTCGATCTCTTCGCGGCGGAGCTGCGGATGGTCCGAGTAGTGGACCTGCTCACCCATATGCAGCTCGACGAGGAGGGGCTTTATGAGGTCGTACTCGCCGTCCGCAAGGCGTTCCACGTCGAGTGTCCTCATCGTCTCGATGGTAGCCTAGGCGCCCACTCAAAAAAGAATTTTCTGCACTGAAAATGCCGACGTAGCTCAGCTGGCAGAGCAGCCGCCTCGTAAGTGGCAGGTCGTGAGTTCGAATCTCACCGTCGGCTCATGAATACCCTCTCCCCTGGGGGGAGAGGTCTGGTGTGGGGCGTGACCTGGGTAGGCGCTGCCGGTCGGGCCACAGAAGACTAAGGAGCAACAGCGCCTCCGCCAGCAGGATGGGTATCGCCAGCACGACGAGCGCAAGCTGCAGCAGCGCGTAGCCAACGACCAGGAGGCCGACCTGGAACGCCGTCGCGCCGGCACGGAGCACGAGCCAGCCGGCCACGATGAGCATCAGGAAATCCTGGAAGCCCAGGTATGGCGTGGCGAGAAGCGAACCGAGGATCCCGGCCGCCATCGGAATCTCCGGACCCTGTGCCCGGCGGCGCCAGGCCGTCACCAGCGCCACCGCCACGACCGCGACCTGCGTGATGTTGAGCAGCGGACCCAGACCGAGCGGTCCAGAGATCGAGTAGCGGCGAGTGATGTCCCAGGCCGGCGTCTGCGTCTGGGCGAGCACGTCGCGGTAGCGCGCGAGCCCGTCGGGGCCGAGGAGGGCGAGGGCGACCAGGCCGATGAGCAGCATCGCGACGAGCCATGAGCCGAATGCTTTGGCCTGGCCCGACACGAGGAGGCAGGCGGGCACCAGCAGGGCGAGCTGTGGCTTGAGGACGATCAGGCTGAGCACCACGCCGGCCCAGACCGGCCGGTCGTGTCGGAGCAGCCACCACGCGGTTGCGACGGCGGCGGCGACCCATGCGCCCGGCTGACCGACCATCACGCCGAACGCCACGGGAAAGACCCCGAGAAGCAAGGCGAGGTGGGCCGCCCGGACCACGCGCCCCGGCGGGGCGAGCAGGTACCAGGTCCAGGCCAGCGCCGCGAGCAGCATGATCGTCCAGAGGACGAGCGCGGCCGAAAACGGAACCACGAGCAGCGGCGTGACCAGCCACGCAAGCGGCGGGGGCGAGATGAAGGGCTGCGGGTTGAAGCCGCGGCCGAGACTCTCGATCGCCGCCTTCTGGGCGGCGAGATCGTACAGGTGGCCGTAGCCGTCCTTGATCCCAACCGTGGCGGCGCCGTAGGCAAGTCGGAAGTCGTTGCGGACGGCGTACTGGGAGATGTACGTGCCGGCCAAGACCGACAGGTCCCAGCCGATCAGGATCAGGCCGACGAGCAGCCCGGCCACAGCCCAGAGCTGCCTCCGGGCCTGTATGTATGCAACCACCGCGACAAAGTAAAAGGGCTCGGACCGAAGTCCGAGCCCTGTTGGCGGGTCTAGGAGGTCTTAGTTGACCTCTCGGTAGTCGGCGTCGACGACGTCCTCTTCCTTCTTCGGTTCGCCCGGAGCGCCATCTGCCTGGCCGCCGCCTGAGGAGGTCCCACCCCCGGCGCCCGCGCCCTGGTAGATGTGCTGGCCGATCTTCTGGAGCGCCTCGTTGAAGTCGTCCATCTGCTTTTTCAGGGCATTGGTGTCTGAGCCCTTTGCCGCCGCCTTCAAAGCCTCCAGCTTGGTGTTGACCTCGGTCTTGAGGTCGTCTGGAATCCGGTCGGCGTTGTCCTTGATGACCTTCTCGGCCTGGTGGATCATGTGGTCCGCCTGGTTGCGAACCTCGACCTCTTCACGCTTCGCGCGGTCTTCGCTGGCGTGCACCTCGGCCTCTTTGACGAGCCGGTCGACCTCCTCCTTGCCGAGGGTGGACGACGCGGTGATCGTCACGGACTGCTCGCGCCCGGTGCCCTTGTCCTGGGCTTTGACGTTGAGGATGCCGTTGGCGTCGATGTCGAATGTGACCTCGATCTGCGGCATGCCCCGCGGCGCCGGCGGAATGCCGTCCAGGTGGAAGCGGCCGAGGGTGCGGTTGTCCCGCGCCATCTCGCGCTCGCCCTGGAGCACGTGAACCTCGACCGACGTCTGGTTGTCCGCCGCGGTGGAGAACACCTGCGACCTCGAGGTCGGGATTGTCGTGTTGCGGTCGATGACCTTGGTGGCGACGCCACCGAGGGTCTCCACGCCCAGTGAGAGGGGTGTGACGTCGAGGAGAAGGATGTCCTTGACCTCGCCCTTGAGCACTCCCGCCTGGATGGCAGCTCCGATGGCAACCACCTCATCCGGGTTCACGCCCTTGTGGGGTTCCTTGCCGCCGAGAAGGTTCTTGACGAGCTGCTGGATGACCGGCATCCGGGTGGCCCCACCCACGAGCACGACCTCGTCGATCTGCTGTGGCGTGAGGTTGGCATCCTTCAGCGCGGACAGGAATGGTCCGCGGCAGCGCTCGGTGAGGTCGGCCGTCAGCGACTCGAACTTCGCTCGCGTGAGCGTCATCTCGAGGTGCTTGGGTCCGGTCTGGTCGGCGGTGATGAACGGCAGGTTGATCGTCGTCTCCAACCGGGACGACAGCTCGATCTTGGCGCGCTCGGCCGCCTCGGTGAGGCGCTGCAGGGCCTGGCGGTCGGCCTTGAGGTCGATGCCGTTCTGCTTCTTGAACTCTTCGGCAAGCCAGTCCACGATCCGGCGGTCGTAATCGTCGCCGCCAAGGTGGGTGTCGCCGTTGGTGGACTTGACCTCGAAGACGCCGTCGCCGACGTCGAGGACAGAGACGTCGAACGTCCCACCGCCCAGGTCGAAGACGAGGATCGTCTCGTTGGTCTTCTTGTCGAGCCCGTACGCGAGCGAAGCCGCGGTCGGCTCGTTGATGATGCGGATCACGTTCAGGCCCGCGATCTGGCCGGCGTTCTTGGTCGCCTGCCGCTGCGAGTCGTTGAAGTAAGCGGGCACGGTGATGACCGCGTCGGTGACCTTCTCGCCCAGGTACGCCTCGGCGTCGGTCTTCAGCTTCTGCAGGATCATCGCGGAGATCTCTTCGGGCGTGAAGTCCTTGTCCACGGCCGGGACGTGCACGACGACGCGGTCGTCCTTGCCGGCCTTGACCTGGTACGGGACGATCTTTCGCTCGGACTCCACCTCCGCGAACTTGCGACCCATGAAGCGCTTGATGGAGTAAACGGTGTTTTCGGGGTTCACGGCCGCCTGCCTGCGGGCAAGCGTGCCGACCAGCCTCTCACCGGTCTTGGTGAAGGCGACTACGGACGGTGTGGTGCGCGCACCCTCCGCGTTCGGGATGACGACAGGCTCGCCGCCCTCCATGACGGCGATGACCGAGTTGGTCGTCCCGAGGTCGATTCCTACGGTTTTCGGCATCTGAGATTCCTCCACGCGCCATGGCGGGCGCGTATTTCAATTGTCAACTCCCTGTTCTCTTCCCCGCACCTAGGGTGACGAAACGCAGTACCGGTAGTCTTTCGGAGATGCCCATCTTCGAGCTCGACCCGGTGGATCACATCGCCGTGGCTGCGGTCGGCCAGCCGGGACAGCGCCAGTTCTTTCTTCTCGCCAGCGGGTCCGGCCGCACGCTCACGCTGACATGCGAGAAGTCACAGATCCAGGCCCTGCTCGTCCGTCTCCAGCAGATGATGGCCGCGCAGGGTATCGAAAGCATTGATGCGGCCGCCGGCGATGCGGGCCTGCTGCCTGGAGAGCCGGAGTGGCAGGTGGGCGAGATGGGACTCGGCTACCACGAGGACCGGCGCATGTTCGTCCTGGTCGCCAGCGAGGGTGCGACGGGCGACGAGGGCGCGACCGATGAGGCGCCGAGCGTGCGCTTCTGGCTCAGCCACCTGCAGGCGGCCGCATTCTCGAAGCAGGCCGAGAGCGTGCTGACCGCAGGCCGCCCGCTTTGCCCGCGCTGCGGGCTGCCGATGGACCCCGCCGGCCACCCGTGCCCGGTCAACAACGGTGCCCGCCCGATCTTCTGATTCTGTCGAGGCGACCGAGCGCCTGCTGGCGCGGCTGCCCGAGATGGAGCTCGCGGGCGTCCTTCACGGCGCCTCCAACTACACGTTCCTGGCCACGCTTGCGCCGCACCCGCCATCCGGCATGCAGGTGGTCTACAAGCCTGCGCGCGGCGAGTCGCCGCTGTGGGACTTCCAGGCGGGGACGCTCTACAAGCGAGAGGTCGCGGCCTACGCGCTGAGCAAGCTCCTCGGCTGGCCGCGGATTCCGCCCACCGTCGTGCGTCGTCGCGCTCCGCATGGCGTCGGCATGGTTCAGCTGTTCGTCGACGCCGACCACCGGCACTTTCTCGGGGAGCAATCCGCGTTCCGCGACACCTGGGTCAAAGTCGCCCTCTTCGACGTCATCACCAACAACGCCGACCGCAAGTCGGGACATTGCCTTTTCGATGCCGAGGATCGTGTCTGGGTCATCGACCATGGCCTGACCTTTCATGTCGACCACAAGCTCAGGACGGTGATCTGGGACTTCGCGGGCGAGCCCCTGCCCGGCGACCTGTGCGGCGATGTGGATCGCCTGCTATCGAGCCTTCAGGCAGGCGACCTTGCCGAAAGTCTGCGGCGCCTTCTCGACCCGGAGGAGGTCGACATGCTGCAGCGGCGCCTTCGCGGCGTGCTGGATCCGCGCTGGCGATTCCCCGAGCCGACCTCGGCATGGTCGATCCCCTGGCCCCCGATCTGAGGTAACCTTCGCCCTTCGAGTGAGTCCGTTCAAGGCCCTGGTCCTCGTTCCCTTCTGGTTTTTGCTGGTGGCGGCGACCACTGCACCGACTCCAACGCCGACCCCAAGCCCTTCGCCGTCACCGAGTCCAACGCCGAGTCCTTCGCCCATCCCGACACCGACTTCGACGCACGCCTACATCGTGCTGGACACGGCAGCGGGCGGCCCCAACACCAAGATCTCCGTCAGCGGGTCGAGCTTCCCGCCCGGCGCGTCGGTCACCCTTTACTGGGACAACGCCAACCAGGCGGCCGGCTCAAAGTCAGCCGACTCGGGTGGATCGTTCACCACCAGCGTGATCCCTTTCCCGGGCAGCAGCCCCGGCGCGCACAAGCTGTGTGGCTCTTCTGAGGGGCTGAACCAGGCGCCACCGTGCGCGAACTTCACGCTGCAGGGTGCGCCCACCCCAACGCCCCCGGCGTCACCATCCCCCTCGAGCTCCCCCACATCCTCGCCGTCTCCTACACCCACGCCGAGCGCCTCGCCCGTGGTGCTCACCTCCAACTCTGGTCGCGGTGGCTTCGACGTGATCATGCGGCCCCCGCTGGTGTTTCTGCCGATCATCGCCCTGCTCGGGCTGCTGGCGGCCCTGGCGTACTGGCTGCTCATGCGCATCGACCGCACGCCGGTCATGCCAGCCGCCTCAGTAGTGCACAGGAGCTCACGCCCGGACATCGGACCGATGAGCGCGCCACCGGGCACCGCGCCCGCAGCTCCGCCCGTCCCGGAGATTCAGCCGCCGCCTCCTGACCTGCCCCCGGCCCCTACGCCGCAGGGCGACGATCAAACCGGGCTCGCTCCCCCCGAGCCACCCCGACCGCCTTCGTACTAGCCACCCGCGTCGTGCGTCTTTAGACTGACCCGGAATGGCGCTCCTCGAGGTGCGTGACCTGGCGGTCCGCTTCGGTGGAGTCGTCGCCCTGGATCGCGTCTCCTTCGACGTCGAGCAGGGCCAGCTGGTGGGCCTCATCGGGCCTAACGGTGCAGGCAAGACGACCCTTTTCAATATCGTCACGCGCGTCTACCGGCCGTCGGCAGGCAGCGTCGCGGTCGATGGCGAGCCTGTGCTCAAGATGGCACCTCATGAGGTCATCCGCCACGGCGTCGCTCGCACGTTTCAAAACCTTGCGCTGTTTCGCTCGATGACGGTGCTCGACAACGTGCTCGTCGGCGACCATATCAAGAGCAGACGGAGCGGCCTGCTGGAGGCGGCGCTACCGCTGCCCTCGGCGCTGAAAGCCGAGTCGGCATCGCGAACGCGCGCGCTGGAGATGCTCGATTTCGTCGGCCTCGCGCGCTTCGCGAGCCACCCCGTGTCCGCCCTGCCCTTCGGCACCCAGAAACGGGTCGAGCTGGCACGGGCGCTCGTCTCGAAACCGCGCCTGCTGCTTCTCGACGAGCCTGCCGGGGGCATCAGCCACGAAGAGGTCGGCGCCATGGCCAGGCTGCTGCGGCGGGTGCACAGCGAGCTGAACATGACGATGCTGCTCGTCGAGCACCACATGGGGTTTGTCATGGGCATCTCGGACCGGGTGGTGGTGCTCGATTTCGGGAAGAAGATCGCGGAAGGCACCCCTGCGGAGGTGCAGCGTAACCCATCGGTGATCGAAGCCTATCTCGGGGCCGCGTAACAGTTGGCAAACCCGCTGCTGGAGCTCGACAACGTGCACTGCGGCTACGGGCAGACGTCGGTTCTGCACGGTGTCACGCTGTCGGTGCCCGAGGGCGGGATCGTCTCACTGCTCGGCGCCAACGGAGCCGGCAAGACAACCACACTGCGGGCCATCACCGGCGGCGTCCGCTGGCTGGGCGACATCAGGTTCGCCGGCCGCTCGCTGCGGGGCCGGCACACTGAAGACATCGTCGGGGAGGGCATCGCGCACGTCCCCGAAGGCCGCGGCATCCTTACCGAGCTCACCGTCGACGAGAACCTTCGGCTGGGCGCACATAGAAGAAAGGATCGGGACGCGGTCCGTAAGGACTACAACCGCATCTTCGAATACTTCCCGGTGCTGCGCGAGCGAAGGCGGCTTTCGGCGAGCACTTTGTCTGGCGGCGAGCAGCAGATGCTCGCCGTGGCGCGGGCGCTGCTGATGAAGCCACGGCTCATGCTCCTCGACGAGCCGTCGCTGGGGCTCGCTCCGCTGGTCGTGCGCTCGATCTTCGAGATCATCCGCACAATCAACCAGACCGACCACGTCGCCGTGCTGCTGGTCGAGCAGAATGCGCGCTTAGCCCTCGAACTCTCGACTGACGCCTACGTGCTCGAGGTGGGTCGCGTCGCCGTCAGCGGGAAGAGTGCCGAGCTCCAGGGTCAGGAGTCGGTGCGCCGCTCCTACCTCGGGTACTGAAGTGCAAGAGTTCTCGCAGCAGGTGGTGAGCGGGCTCGCCAATGGCGGCATCTTCGCCAGCCTTGCTCTCGCGCTGGTCCTCATCTACAACGCCATGGGCCTGGTCAACTTCGCCCAGGGTGAGATGGCGATGTTCGCGACCTTCATCGCATTCACTCTCATCCAACACGGCCTCAGCTACTGGATCGCACTGCCGCTGACGCTCGTAATCGCATTCGCCGGTGGGGTCCTTATACAGCGCGTGGTCATCCGGCCCGTCGAACGGGCGCCTGTGCTGACGCTCGTGATCGTCACCCTTGGGCTCGCGACGCTCATCAACGGCGCCGCCGGGTTCTTCTTCGGTTATGTGCCTCGCGTATTCCCGAGCCCGTTCTCGGTCAGCACCGTGAACATCATCGGCGCGTTCGTCAGCTACCAGGACCTCGGAGTGATCGCGGTTTCTGCAGCGGTGCTCATGTTCATCTACGTGCTGCTGCAGCGCACCACCCTCGGACTAACAATGCGCGCTGCCGCACATCATCGAGAGGCGAGCCGGCTACTGGGCGTGCGAGTCAGCTGGATGCTCGCCCTGGGCTGGGGCCTCGCGTCGGCTGTGGGCGCCGTGTCGGGGATCATGGTCGCCCCAGTACTCGTGCTCGAGCCGAATCTGATGCAGACGATCATCATCTATGCGTTCGCGGCCGCCGTTCTTGGCGGCATCGAAAGCCCATTGGGCGCCGTGGTTGGCGGGCTGATCGTGGGCGTAACCGTCAATCTCGCGGGCGCATACGTTCCCTTCGTCGGGGGCGACCTACAGCTGGCGGTGGCCCTGGCGATCATCATCGCGGTCCTCGTGATCAAGCCCAACGGCCTGTTCGGCCGCCCGGCTGTACGCAACGTTTGATGCAACGACTGCAACGTATGCGCAGCGCGCCGGCTCGCTACTGGCTCGTGCTGATCGCAGTGGTCTTCTTCGTGGGCCTGCCGACCGTAACCACAAGCTTCCAGAGCAGCGAGTGGACGCAGGTCCTGATCTTCACGATCGTGATCATGGGCCTCAACATCCTGGTCGGCTACAGCGGCCAGATCTCACTTGGTCACGGCGCTCTGATGGCGCTCGGCGCCTATACCTGCGTGATCCTCATCCACCGCTACCACGTCGACTACCTGGTCACAATCCCAATCGCCGGCCTCCTCACCGGGGTGGTCGGATTTCTTCTCGGCATCCCTGCCCTGAGACTCTCGGCGCTGTACCTGGCGCTGGCGACCTTCGCGCTCGCGGTGGTGACGCCCAGCCTCATCAAGCGGCCAAAAGAGCTGACCGGGGGCGTACAGGGGATCCTGATCAGCTCACCCGACCCGCCTCAGTTCGCAAAGGACGCATTTGCGGCCGTTACCGGGGGGCCTGCGATGACGAGCGACCAGTGGCTGTACTACGTAAGCCTCGCGATTGCGCTGCTTCTCTTCTGGTGCGCTTGGAACATCATCCGCCACCGTCCAGGCCGTGCCATGAGGGCCCTTCGCGACCGTGAAGTTGCCGCGGCCTCTTACGGCATCAACATCGCCGGCTACAAGACCATGGCCTTCGGAATATCAGCTTTTTACGCAGGCATCGGGGGTGCCCTCTACGGCCTCTCCACCGGGTTCGTAAGCCCCGACACCTTTCCGCTCGCCCTCTCTTTCCAACTCCTGGTGGGCACGGTAATCGGCGGCTTGGCCTCGATCGCCGGGCCGCTGGTGGGTGGCATCTTTACCTTCTGGCTGCCGATCATCTCCAGCCAGTTTGTCTCCTCGCAGCCGTGGATCCCCGCCCAGATCGCCTCCGCCTTCCAGAGGGCTGGACCTGCTGTGACCTACGGCGCACTCTTGATCCTGATCATGATCTTCGCTCCCAACGGGATCGTCGGGCTGGTCACTGGCGGCTACGCCCGCCTGCGGGCCCGGCTCCGCGGGGCTGGGGATCGAGGAACTGGACAGATGCCGCCCGACCCCCAGACTGTTTAAATACAAGTTCAGAAAAACAGGAGGAGCTTCTATGGCAAAAATGGGACCACGGCTTGCGGTGCTTGCAGCCTTCCTCGTGACCCTGGCCGCTTGCGGAGGCTCCAACACACCCGCGGCGCAGACCGACGTCGGTGTGACCAGCAACTCGATACTGCTGGGCAACACGATCGCTCAGTCGGGTGTAGCCGCTTCGTACGGGACGATAGCCAACGCAGAGAACGCCTACTTCACGTACATCAACAACAACGGGGGCGTCAACGGCCGGCAGATCAAGTTCAAGATCCTGGACGATGCCTACAACCCGGCTAACGCAGTGACGCTGACCAAGCAGCTGGTCGAGCAGGACCAGGTGTTCGCCATGTTCAGCGGCCTCGGCACGCAGAATCAGACGTCCGTCCGTGACTACCTGAACACCAAGAAGGTGCCACAGCTGTTCGTGGCCACCGGAGCCACCACCTTTGGCCTCGACTTCAGCCAGCACCAGTTCACTCTGGGCTGGCAACCGCCTTACCAGGGCGAATCGCGCATTTACTCTAAGGACATTCTGGCCAACCATGCCAGCGCCAAGATCGGCGTGCTGTACCAGAACGACGACTACGGCCAGGACTACTTGAAGGGACTCACCGAAGGCCTCGGCTCCAATGCATCGATGATCGTCGACAAAGAATCGTTCGACTCCACCGCGCCAAACGTCACGTCGCAGCTCGTGAAGTTGCACGCTTCGGGCGCGGACACGCTGTTCATATTCGCCATCCCGGTCCCGACCATCACGGCTCTCGCCACCGTGACCGCGCTGCACTGGAAGCCTAACCAGATCTACCTCAACTCGGTCTCGAACCCCGCGTCATACATGAAGTTCGCCGCCTCTAAGGGGGCTGCCATCGACGGCGTGATCAGCGTCTCGTACATCAAGGACCCGACCGACCCTCAGTGGGCCAATGACGATGGTATGAAGCTCTACAAGACAGTCATCGCCAACTGCACGACGTGCAAGGTGGACGATGGTTTCAACATCTACGGCGTCGCCGTCGCATACACGATGGTCGACGTACTCAAGCAGGCCGGGTCCAACATGACCCGCCAGAACGTGGTGAACATCGCGTCAGGCCAGCTCAACGAAACCAACCCGTTCCTGCTTCCGGGAGTCATGGTCAAGACAACGTCAAGCGACCACTTCCCAATCATGCAAGAGCAGGTCATCAAGTGGCAGGGCGGTGCGACGGGCGGCTGGAAGCTACAGGGCAGCCTCATCGACGAGCGCGGCACCATCAAGTAACCACCTCCAGCGGGGCCGGCTCGAAACCGGCCCCGCTATTCTTTCGACGGTGTTGAATCGCCTCAAGCCGTACTGGCTGCACGCCTACCTGCTGACCTACACGCCTCTCTTGCTCCTCGCCGACAGCCGCATCACCGCGCTGTGGCAGCAATGGGCCCTTGGCCTCTTGACTTTCGCTCTGCTCTATCTCGCCGCGCTCAAGGCGCCGAAGGAGCAGCGGATGCAGGTCTGGATCTGCGTTGGAGTCGCAACTGGATTCGAGATCTTCGGGTCGCTTATCTGGGGCGTGTATCGATACCGGCTTCATAACGTCCCGCTGTTCGTGCCGCCCGGCCACGGACTCGTCTATCTGTTCGGCTTGCTCGCCGCGCGCACGCCCGTCGTCATGAAGTACGGGCGCCGCGTGGGCCGGGTGATCCTCGCGAGCGCGAGCGTATGGGCCGTCGCCGGCCTCACCGTGCTCCCGATCGTCACCGGCCGAGTCGACCTGCAGGGCGCGCTCTGCCTTCCCGTCTTCGCGTGGTTCGTGCTGCGCTCGCCCCGCTGGCCGCTGTTCGCGGCGATCTTCATAGCCACCGCAGAGCTGGAGATCTTCGGCACGTCGTTCGGCAACTGGTACTGGCTCCCGGTTGCTCCATGGACCCACATCGCATCCGGCAATCCACCCTCGGTGATCGCCGGCGGCTACTGCGTGATCGACGCCTCAGTCCTGCTGGTCATGCGCGCTGCCATTGCGCTCCGCTCGCAGCTGTCCGTTCTCATGCGGCCGGCAGAGCCGGCGGGCCAGGAAGCCTGACCGGATTTTCTCGAGAGCTGACGCGGCTCTAAGGCCGGGTTCCCCGGCCGTCACCCCGCGTACCAGGGGTCATCCCGGGTCGCCAGGAGTTTCGGGGAGAGCCCGCGAGCACCATCACCGCCAGGACCTGACCCAGGATCTGGCTGCGTCCTGCCAGGCGTGTGAACTCGGCCTAGGTCGCATCGCTCAACCCTCCATCTCCACGATCGCCGAACCCAAGGTCGTGCGATTTCCGTCGGGGTCCTCGCCCCACACCTCGAGCTCGACGTTCCGGCCATCGGCTTTCACAACCTTGCCCCGGCACCGATAGGGCCGGCCGGGTTGGTCGATGCCCCGGTAGCTGACCTCGAAGGTCTTCAGCGTGCCGCGATCGCCGAGCCAGTCGGTGACGAGCTGGCCGAGAAATGCCGCCTTCAGCAGGCCGTGCAGGATGACGCCGGGCAGCCCGACGCTTCGCGCGTAGTCCTGGTCGTAATGGATCTCGTAGAAATCTCCCTGCGCGCCGGCGTACTGGACGAGCTGTCGCGTGGTCGGATGCTTGACCAGGTCGGGGATCTCCTCACCGACCTTCACGTTCATCGCCTGATCGCAGTGCCCCGCAGGCGCGCCACCGGGCGCCCGTGCTGGTTGACGTACTCGGTCTCGAAGATGATTAAGAGCAGCGTGCCGCTCGATCCGGTCTTCTCGAAGACGTCCGCCACCCGTCCGATCGCCGTGATTCGGTCGCCGACCTTTACCGGTTCGAAGTAGTCGAATCGGTTGCCGCCGTTGAGCCAGCCCTTGCCGTATTCCTCGGCCTCTGCGAGGTGCACGGAGGCTGGAACCAGCGCGACGAGGTACGTCGGCGGCGCTTCCTCGAGCCAGCGTGGGTTCGGATCGCCGATGGCCTCAGCGAAGCGTTTCAGATGCCCCGCCTCGACGGTGGCGGAGATCGGCGGCGCGGCCGTGCCGATCCGCTCGCGCAGCCTCTCCACAACCGAGGTCGTGGCCATCAGCGGCCGCGCGGAAGCCCGAGCACGCGCTCGGCGATGATGTTGCGCTGGATCTCCGACGAGCCGGCGTAGATCGTCTCCGCCTGCGCCCACATCCAGCCGTACTGCCAGCGCCCGTCCTCGATCGCGAAATGTGAACCGGGCGCGAGCGCGCCGTACAGCCCCTGGACGCCGACCGCGGTGTCCTGGATACGCTTGTCCATCTCGCTCCAGTAGAGCTTCGTGAGCGAGGCTTCCGGTCCAGGCGCCTGGCCCTGCTGCGCGCTTGTGAGGCTGCGCAGGCCGATGAGGCGGAACACATGCGCCTCGATCTGAGCTTGCGCAACCTTCTGCCGGACCGTGACATCGCCTCCAGCGCCTCGATCCCGGGCCAGGCTTGCGAGCTCTATGACGGCACGCTCGAAACGAGCCGCCTGCGCAAGGCCGCCGCGCTCGAAGCCGAAGACCGTCATCGCGATCTTCCAGCCCGCGCCAGGCTCGCCGACGAGGTCGCGATCCTCGACCACCGCGCCGGAGAGGAAGATCTCGCAGAACTCCCCGCCTCCGGTCATCTGTTTGATGCGCCTCACCTCGACGCCCGGCTGGTGCATGTCGACGAGAAAGAACGAGATGCCCTTGTGCGCCTCGGCCTCACCATCGGTCCTTGCAAGCAGAAAGCTCTTGTCGGCATAGTGCGCGCCGCTCGACCACGTCTTCTGGCCATTCAGAACCCACTGCCCGTCACGTCGCTCGGCGCGAGCGCGCAGGCCGGCCAGGTCGCTGCCTGCGTCTGGCTCGCTGAAGCCCTGGCAGAAGATCAGCTCGCCTGACAGGATCCGGTCGACATAGGTGTCCTTCTGCCACTGCGACCCGCTTACGAGCAGCGTCGGCGCGAGAAGGCTCACCCCAAGGCGCCCGAGAATGATCGGCGCCCCAGCCTTCGCCATCTCTTCCTGGTAGATGGCCTGCATGACCGGGGTCGCCTCGCGGCCGCCGGCCGCCTTCGGCCAGGCGAGCTTCAGCCAGCCGGCTTCGTGGAGGCGGCGCTGCCATTGCCGCTGGAGGTCGGTCTCCTCCTCCTCCCGATACCCGCCTACACCCTTGTGGCGCCACTCTTCGGGAAGGTTGTGATCGAGCCAGTCGCGGACCTCCCGCCTGAACGCTTCCTCGTCAGCGGTGAAGCCGAGGTCCATACGGTTCGGACGTTAGCAAATCGGGCATCCTAGAAGGGTGGCGGCAGATGTTCTATGCGGCCGGTGCGGCGCCCTGCTCACCAACCCGAGCGCGCCGTGCCCGCGGTGTGGCGCGCCCGCCTCAGGCGCGTACCAGGGCGGGGCCGGCCCAGGCGCGTACGCCGGGGCGTACCAGGCCGCGTACCGCAGGGCGCGCAAGAGCCCAGCCCTGGCGGCGGCCCTCGCCATCGTCCCGGGGCTCGGCCACTTCTATCTCGGCCACAACGTGAAGGGCGTCGCCTACCTGGTCGGCGTCGGAGGCCTGCAGTTCTTCGGCGCCGACCTCGACCTGACGGTGATCGGCGCCGCCATCGGTGTCCCGATGGAACTGGGTGGTGGCGGCCTGTGGCTGTTCAGCATCGTCGACGCATATCGCACCGCGAAGCGAATGGAGGCCGGGGCTGGCGGCTAGCTCGCTTTTCTGCGGCGCTTGGTCGTAGTCGCTCGACGTCGTGTCGTCGTGGAAGCCGCTGCAGTCGTGCGCCGGCGGCGGCGTGTCGTGGTGCCTTTGAGCGCCTTCTGCACGCGCCGCTGAATTGTGCGCAAGCCTCGCTCGACTGTGCCACTCGCCGCTTTCGTTCCGCGTGCAGTCAGCGTCTCGACCTGTCGCTTCAGCTTGCGGTTCTCTTTGATCAGCTCAGCGACCATTGCGTTGAGCTGCTGAATCAGATCACCACCACCGATTCGGCGTCGCGTTTTCGTTTTGCTGCCTGGCGGTCGGCCCCGACGACGGCGTGTGGTTTCCTGTGCCTCCGTTGCGTCTGCCATCTCGGCTCCTGATTCAAAAACAATTGTTGCGGACAAATCGCAGTATACCGACGCTTTTCCGCACGATCGCTTATCAGGTCATGCTGCAGCGAGAGCAGGTTGGCGCGAGATGCTCTTCAATCCTTCACGTGCTAATTCATGTGCAGGATTTGCTTTACGGCTGACATAACGGACCACGCGCCAGCCGCGACGGCAACGTTCACGAACTTCATGAACCGCGATGCGAAAACTGTCGCTCGACGGCATGCGGCTGCGCACGACGGGCGCGCAATCAGTGCGCACAATGACCCGGTGATACGGCCAACGCGCAGCAGCCAGATCGAGCGCACCTGCGCACACATGCGCCTCGAGCTGGGCCGAACCGCCCAGATGTGAAAAGCCGAACGATTCCGTGTAGACAGCCCGGCCTCTAATGAAAACGGCCAGGCCACATCCTGCCCGGCCGTTTCTGTCGAGAGCGGCGTCGACGTAGATCACCAGGCACTCCCGCAATAACTGTCCCTCCTTGAGATTCAGAGTTACGCGAGAGCCTAACATGATGTTGCGGGCTTGTGACACTCGGGCCACTAGATGTGGTGGGGTAGTGAATCACGCCCACCGGATCGGGCCGCTACGCGGCCGGGTCCACCTCCCCCTACGTGGGGAGGGCAGGGATGTCGGCTCCCATAGCGTGGTAGCCGCCGTCGACGTGGACAAGCTCCCCCGTCGTCATGCTCAGGTAGTCGGACAGCAGCGCCACCACCGCGCGGCCAACCGGCGTCCGATCCTGCAGATCCCACCCCAGCGGAGCTCGCTGTCCCCAGACCTCCTCGAAGTCCTTGAAACCGGGGATCCCGCTTGCGGCGAGCGTGGCTAGCGGGCCCGCGCAGACGGCATTGACGCGGATCTTGTAGCGCCCGAGATCGCGCGCCAGATAACGGGTTACCGATTCCAGTGCTGATTTGGAAACGCCCATCCAGTCGTATTTCGGCCAGGCCTGCGTGGAATTGTCGAAATCAAGAGTGACCAGCGAACCGCCGTGCTCACGCATAAGAGGTAGAAAACCGACCGCCAGCTCCTTGAATGAAAAAGCGCTGACCTGGAGCGCTGTCGCAACGCTCTCCCATTTCGTGTTCAAGAATTCGCCACCGAGGGCGTCAGGCGGTGCATAAGCGACCGAGTGCACGAGACCGTCGAGACGATCCCACCGCTTGCTCGTCTCTTTCAACGCGGCTTCGATATCGGCCGGTTTGGTGACATCCATCTCGAGTATCTCGGGCACGGGGTTCAGCTTCTTCGCAGTCATCTGCGTGATGCTCATCATTCGGCCAAAGCTCGTCAGCAGAAGCTCGGCGCCCGCCTTCTGGGCCTCCACCGCGATCGCGTAACCGATGCTGCGCCGATCGCTCATTCCGGCGATCAGGATCCGCTTGCCCGTCAGTATCACGGCCGAATTTTAGGGTTTGTCGCCGGTGGCCACCGGCGCATCCTGGCGCGACCAGTCGCTCCACGAGCCTTCATAGAGCTTTACGTCGGTGATCCCGGCCAGCTCGAGCGCCAGCAGGTCGTGACATGCATTCACTCCCGATCCGCAGTAGACGACCGCGCCCGCTGTGCCGTCGACACCCAGCGCTTCATAACGCCGCCGCAGCTCCTCCGGCTTCTTGAAGCGAGCGTTGGCGTCGAGGTTGTCGATCCACGGGGCGCTCAAAGCGCCGGGTATGTGGCCCTTCTTTGGATCGATCGGCTCATGCTCGCCCCTGTAGCGCTCACCGACCCTCGCGTCGACGATGACGCGGCCGGCGCGGGCGCCGCCGGCTTTGGAAAGCCGCTTGACCTGGCCGAACTCCATGATTCGCGACTTCTGCGGCGCCTTAGCCTTGAAGTCCCCTGGCGCGATCATCGGCAACGCCGTCTCGAGCGGCTGTCCCCAACCCTGGAGACCAGAGTCGAGCACCGCCTGAGCACCATGCCCGAACCAGCCGAGGAGGAACCACAGGCGGGCGGCGATGGAACCGCCCGCGTCGTCGTAGACGACCACCCGGGTCGACGCGCTCACGCCGGCTCGGCGCATCTCATCCTGGAACTTCTGCTTTGGCGGCAGCGGGTGGCGGCCAGGCCCTTCGCCCGTCACCGCGTCAAGGTCGACGAACACGGCGCCCGGAATGTGGCCGGCCAGGTAGGCGTCGCGGCCCTGGCGCCCCATCAGATACCACCGGAAGTCGACGATGCGCAGATCAGGATCGCCCACGTGAATGCGCAGCCATTCGGGGCTCACCAACGGACCGAAAGAGCTCATGTGGTCATGCCGACAACGCGCGTGTCGTGGCAGAAGTGCACAACGTGGGGATGCATTTCGTGCAAACGCCGCAGCGAGCCGGTCCAGGCGTCGCGGTCGGCGTACTGTCCGCGCCATCGCGTGAGGTCGGCATTCTCGGCTTCGCGGTAGATGTCCGAAGTGTAGGCGGCGTCTCCGATCATGACCGCGCCGCCGTCAGGCGTGTCGACGATCACGCTCTGGTGGCCGACGGTGTGGCCGGGAGTAGCGACGACGCGCACGCCGTCGGCAATCTGGGCGTCGCCGTCGACGAGCTCGAATCTGGCGCCGGCGAAATCGAACCACTCGGCGGTCGCCTGCTCTTCTCGCCTGGCACGCTCGAGCTCGGGCCGCTGGATGTAGAACGGTGCGTGCTTGAACACCGCGTTCTGCCCGCAATGGTCGAAATGGAGATGGGTGTTGATCACGATGTGCACGTCGGCTGGACTGAGGTCGTGCTCAGCAAGCGCGTCGGCGGCGTGCCGGTTGACGATCTTCCACTCCTTGACGATATCGTCCGGCCATCCAACGCCAGTGTCGATGAGTATCGCCCCCGCCCGCGGGTGCTTGATCACGAAACCATGCACAGGGATCTCGTTGAGCGCGTCGATGCGGGCCAGGTGGAGGCGGACTATCTCCATCTATGGCAAGAAGGGTGAGATGGCGAAGAGAGTGAACAGCAGCGCGACGTACACGATCGAGTAGGTGAAAAGCCGGCGGGTCCACTGCCGCCCGGCAAGGTCGAGCACTGTGATGGCGACCAGGCCCAGGCCGAGCACGATGGCCCCGGCCAGGTAGATCGCGCCGGCGCTGCCGGTCAAGAACGGGACCACGCTCGCGCCCGCGGTCAGCACCGCGTAGGCAACGCTCTGACGCTTCGCGGAACCCTCGCCCGCCACCACCGGCAGCATCGGGATGCGGGCTCGCGCGTAGTCGGCTTTGATCACCTGCGCCAGCGCCCAGAAATGCGGCGGCGTCCAGAAGAAGATCACTGCGAACAGAGACAGCGCGGTGAGATCGAGCCGGCCCGTTGCCGCAGCCCAGCCGACCAGCGGTGGAATCGCGCCGGCAGCGCCGCCGATCACGATGTTGTGCGGAGTCGCTCGCTTCAGCCAGATCGTGTAAACGAAGATGTAGATAATGGCGCCCACGAGTGCGAGCGTGGCCGCGAGCAGGTTCGCCCACCTCCAGAGCACCGCCAGGGCGAGAGCATTCATAACGATCCCGATGGCCAGTGCATGCCAGGCCGGGATGCGGCCGCCCGGTACGGGGCGTCGCCTCGTGCGGCTCATCTCAGCGTCGATGTCACGGTCGAACCAGCAGTTGATGGCGTGCGCGCCGCCGGCAGCAAGCGTGCCGCCGGCCAGGACGGCGAGCACGGCTTCCACTCGAGGATGGCCATGCGCCGCCGGGATCATCACCCCGATGGCCGTCGCATCCAGCAGCAGGACTATGCGCAGCTTGAGCAAGCTGATGTAGTCACGCGCCACGCTCAGGACGCTGGTTGCCGACCGTGCCGTGACCGCGTTCACGCCGACCCTCTCTCCACCGCCAGGTGGGACAGCTCGGCGGTGCGGTCGGTGCGCGGCAGCGTCAGTAGAGCTGATGTGAGCACAGCGGTAAAGACGAGCGTAGCGATCGCGACATGAAGGCCGTTGAAGAGCGCGCCGTCGGTGAGGGCGGCCGCAGCGCCGACAACGACCTGCAGGGCGAACACCACCAGCGTCCCGAAGGCGCTCAAGCCGAGGGCCGACCTCGTTCCCGATCGCCGGATCGCGGTCACGGCGACAAACACGATGAGCACGCCGACGACGAGGACCGCGCCGCGGTGCAGCATCGTGAATGCGTTGGCGCCCGAGAAGTCAGGCGTCAGGCCTCCGCCGCACAAAGGCCAGGCATGGCACCCCTTATCGGCGTTGCTGCCGACGACAGTCGATCCCGTGAGCAGCAATAGATAGGTGGCCCCCGCCATGACCGCGGCCAGACGGCGGAAGGACCGGTCGGGAACGCCGGCCGAGGACGGGCCCGCCATCACGGCAGTCGCGACCAGGAAACCGAGGATGATCATGGCCAGCCCCAGGTGGATGACCACGAGCCAGGACTGCAGCTCGTTGGCCACGACCACGCCTCCGAGGATCCCCTCCCCCACCACCCCGATCAGCGAAGCGGTCGCCAGCCAGGCGACGAGCGGCCGGCTCGACCGAACCACAACCCACGCCAGCACGACGGTCGTGATGATCAGGATGCCGGTCACGCTGCCGACCGCGCGATGCGAGTACTCGATGATTGCGTGCGGGTCAGCCGGCGGATAGGGGCGGCCGTTGCACAGCGGCCAGTCGGGGCAGCCAAGGCCGGAGCCGGAGACGCGAACCACACCGCCGAGCGCGATCTGGAGATAGGCGAAGATCGCGGTCGCCACCGCGAGCTTCCGAAATCCCCCGACGCCGATCACTCGGCGAAGTCTACTGACCACCAAGTTTCGACAGCTCCGCGACGAGCACACGCTCATCGAGCTGGCCTAGATGGCGGGCATCGATCGAGCCGTCGGCGCGAACGAACACCGTGGTCGGCAGCGCGATTGCCCCATAAACGCGTCCAACGCCGAGGTCTGAGTCCAGAAGCGCGGGTTGGTGGACGCCAACCGAGTCCAGGAAGCTGCGCGCGGCCGGGGCGCCGTCGCCCTCATTGATGAGGACGAGCCGGGCCCCGGACTGCGGGCCCACCTTGCTCTGCAGCATCGGCATCTCGACCTTGCACGGGGCGCAGTAGGACGCCCAGAAGTTGATGACCAGCGGCCTACCCAGCAGTCCCGCGAGGCTGACGCGGTTCCCGTCCGTGCCGCTCAGCGAAAACGGCGGCGCGCTGCCGCCGCCGGAAGCCGCCTGCTCAGGACCGCTGATCGTAAGCAGCGACTGCAGCACCTGCGGCGTCCCCCAGCCGTCGCCATGTGACACGAGCTCGTGCAGCCCTTCGGCGCCTAGCGACGTCACCAGCTCGGGCGAGATGTCTTGACCGACGTCGGGAACGCCGCGGTAAACGAGGCGGATGTAACCATGGCGGTCGAGCAGGGCCAACGTCGAGACGTGACTGTCGCCGGTGGCAAGGTCGACCTGGAACGGTTTCCAGAACGCGGTCAGGGCGTCAGACGACCCGGTGGCGAACGTCCACGCTGCTCCGATCCGTCTTGCGTACTGCGCGAGCGCCGACGGCGTGTCGGTTTCGGGGTCGGTCGTCACCTCGACCAACAGCACCGTCGGCGGCAGCTTTTGCTTTTTGAGCTGTGCAAACAGCGCGGTGTAGAGGGGACACGTCTGATGACAGGTGGTGTGAAAGGCGGCGATGACCACGTCCCTGCCCGCGATGGTCTCGTTGTTGAAGGGGCTGCCCGCCTGGTCCTGCAGGTCGAACGCCGGCATGGCCACGTACTTGCCCGACAGCTCACCGAGGGCGAGGTTGACCTGGTCGTTGCCCGCGTAGGCGGCCCCGGGGATGAGGTGCCCGGAGCCGATGCCGAGCAGGACCGGCTCTACCTGGCCCGCGGCAACAGAAATCGCCACCGGCTGCTCGTCGGCACCGACACGGACGCGGTCGTAATTCCCGGCGGCGACCGGCACGGCCAGCAGCTCGCGCTGCTCAGGGGCCTCCGGCACATTTCCGGACACAGAGCCCAGCGCCGACCAGCCGGCGCTGCCGTGGAGGCTGACGGTGGCCGTCGCGAGCGAGCTAGGCGATCGGGCCGAGCCCAGCACGAGCAATGTGCCGGTTGGCGGCTGCAGGCGCGGCAGCGCGAGCGTCAGGCCCACGATCAGCAGTGCGATCAGGGCCCCTCCTGCCCAGAGGACCCGAGAGCTCGGCGTCTCTCTATCCGGCGAGAGGGCGGCCGCCGTACGTCGCCGCGACCCTGTCGATGTATGCGGTGCAGAGCTCGGCCACAGCGTGGCTTTCGATCTGGACCACGTTCTCCGCGTTCTGCTCGCCGCTGTGTGAGAGGTTGAAGCTGCCCGCGTATACGTAGTCATCCGCGACCAGGATCTTCGCGTGCATGAAGTCGTGCACCGAGCCGACCGCGTATGGAGTGGAGCGCTTCGAGCCGAACTTCGCGGCGGCGATGATGCCGTGAAAGGCGGCTATCTTCCACGCCGCCGTCGCCTGCTCGCCCCACTGGCGCTGGACCTGGTCCATCTGAGTCGCATCGTACACACCCGAAACATCGACCTTTCCTTGGTCGACCACCTCCGCGAGCGTGCCGAGGACCGGGCCTGACGTAAGGACCGGTGAGCAGATACGTATCCGCTGTTGTGCTGACGCGATCGACCGGGCCATCGCGTGCACGAGCTTCAAAGCTCGGCCGGGGCAGAAGTAGAGCCGTGCACGTGTCGAGTCGGGGAGGGACTCCCATGGACCGGAGATGCGTCCAGACTGCGCGACCACCGGGTTCTGCCAGAGCTCCATGAAGTTCTGCTCGAATGATGCTGTGACATCCGGCGAAGCGATCGTGAAGATCACGTTCTCCTCGCGGTTCCACGAGTCGTTGGTCCAGTTGGCTGAGCCCGTGAGCACGGCCGCCTGCGGGGTTCCTGCATCGCGCACGACGTACTTGTGGTGCATGAGGTCGGGCACGCCGGGGATCGGCTTGGTCTCGACCCCCGCTGCTTCCAGCTGGTTGACGAAAGCCCAGTCGATCTCGGCAGGCGGCGGGACAGGGAGATCCGCGGGGTGATCCTGGTTGAACATCAGCCGCACATGGACCCCTCGTTTCACTGCGGCCTGAAACGCGCCGAGCACGCTGGCGCCTGGACCCGCTTCGAGTCGAAGGTCGTAGATGGCGATGTCAAGGGTCTCGTTGGCGCCGTTCAGGAACGATGCCACCCGCTGCGCGACGACATCTGACGTCTGGCCGTCGTCGGTCAGGAAATAGAAATCAAGCGACGGCGTGACTGGTGCTACGGCGGCTATCGAGCTTCCGCCTTCGGTTCGCGGGTCTCGTCTCGCGGCTCGTCGATATGCACGGGCAGCGGTCGTGTGGCCATCGCGGCCGCCTCTTCGGGGTCGTCGGTCAGGCTGACGAGGTCGAAGTCCTCCGGCGACATCGCGCCTCGAGCGAGCACGACCTTGTGCATCCAGTCGAGGAGCCCGTTCCAGTACTCGGACCCGAACAGGACGATCGGGAAATGCTCGATCTTTCCTGTCTGCGCGAGCGTCAATGACTCGAACAGCTCGTCGAGCGTACCAAGGCCGCCCGGGAAGATCACGAAGCCGCGGGCGTACTTCACGAACATGTTCTTGCGGACGAAGAAGTAGCGAAACTCGACGCCAAGATCCACGTAGGGGTTGAGCTCTTGCTCGCGAGGCAGCTCGATGTTGCAGCCTACAGACAAGCCGCCGGCCTCGTGGCAGCCCCGGTTGACCGCCTCCATCATTCCCGGCCCGCCGCCGGTTATAACTGCAAAGCCGCGGCGGGCGAGCGCGGCGCCGAGCGACCTCCCCGCCGCGTAGTAGGGATCGTCCGGCTTCGTGCGCGCCGAGCCGAAAACGGTTATGGCCGGGCCGACGCCGTTGAGGGCGTCGAAGCCTTCGACGAACTCAGAAAGGATCCGCAGCACGCGCCACGGATCAGCGTGATGGCTGAGCTCCTCGATGGCGCTGCGCTCCAGCAGCATCTTGTCCGCCGGGGCATCGGCAGGAGGGACAACAAGACGACCCGCGCGTCGGCGTTCCGCCATGGTCGGACCCTCAGGCTCCCTGGGCTGGGATGGCAGGCTCCGCCTGGGCTTCGGCCGCTGGCGCCGCCTTCTCGAGCTCGCCGTTGGGCTTGGCGACCTCTGGCTCAGCGGCGGTGAGCTTCACTCGCTTGCGGCGATCGCCGCCCTTTTGAGGAGCGGGCTCGGGCGGGGCTTCGGGCAGCGCCGGCGCCTCAGGTGCGGCGCCATCGAAGGGCCCGGCATCGGGCGACTCCTCGACTGGCTGGGGCAGCGACACCTTGGCGCCGCCTTTGGCCGCCACGCCGGCGTGGTCCGGCATCTCGAGCACCTGGTCCAGGTGGGCCCGAAGCGAGGCGACCTGGGCCTCGAGCTCGTGGACGAGGTGGCGATGGCGCATGTGCTCGCTGAAGTGGTGCAAGCCGTCCATCCAGTGATAGAGCGTGCCCGCAATCAGAGTCAGCGCCAGCGGCACCACGGCGACGGTCCAAAGTGGGATGCCGTCGATGTGAAGCACCGACCAGCGCACGTCGACCGTTGCGAGGTTGCTGTATCCGAAGATCGTGGCCGCGACGCCGATCGCGAGCCCGACGAGCAGCGAGCTCGTCAGCAGGAAGCGCTGCCAGAGGTGGCTCCAGTTCGGCACCGGCCGAAGGTTACCCCGTTTGCCCAACGGTCGCTACGGCTTAGCGCGAAGCCGCGCGGACGAGGGTCTGAGCCAGATCGCGAGGCCGAGACAGGAACGGCGAATGCCCGCCGGGGAGCTCGATCGGGTCGATTCCGAGCTGGAGGCGGGCAGCCCGGCGGCCGTACTCGCGGGACACTATGCGGTCGTCCACGCAGAGGATGTACGCGGAACGGACCTCGGGCCACTGCCGCAGCGGGGTCAGCTCCCGGGTGATCTTCCAGTGCTGCCGCCGGAGGCGCCTTGCTGCGGCCAGCGCAACCTCGGGTGGGCAGTCGTGGAAGAAGACCTCGATCGCCGCCCGCTCGGGCATCGACGCGCTGCCGTCCTCGTGCTCGACCGCCGGCTCGGAAGGCTCGAACCCCGTGCCAAAACCGGCGCGCTGGGCATCCCAGCTGAGTCCAGGAACGGGCAGGAGCGCGCACAGGTAGATCGTCATCGCGGTGCGCGTCCTCGAGGCGGCGATCGGGATGGTGAGCCCCGCCAGCGAATGTCCGACCATCACCACGGCATCGGCGTGCCTCGGCACGGCCTGGAGCACCTCGTCCACGTAGCGTTCTGCGCCGGCGTCCGGATCCTCGATGGGGAGCTCGACCGCGGTGCTCGAATGACCTCCGCGTTCCAGCTCGGTGCGTAGCTCGTCCCAGCACCATGCGCCGTGATACGCACCGTGCACGAGCACGAAGTGCATGACCCACTAAGACTAGGACGCGGTCGCCACCGCCGGTAGGGCGACGCCGGGTAGGACCGGCTCCGGGGCGGAATCACGGATGCTGCGCCCGAGCGCCTCTACGATCGGGCCGTCGAATTCGCCGCCGATCTTCTCGGTCATCTGTTTCAGCGCCTCCGCGGCCGTAAGGCGCTCGACGCCACGCCCGGCCGTGAGCGCCTCGTAGGTCTCGGCGACGGCGAGGATGCGTGAGTTCAGAGGGATCTTGTCACCCGCAAGGCCGTCGGGCGTGCCGGCGCCGTCCCAGCGTTCGTGATGGTTTCGGACCGCGGCGGCAACGGCTTCTGAGAACTCAGCCGCCCTGACGATCTTCTCGCCCGCCTCGGCGTGGCCAGGCGCCTCCAGCGGCTCGCCGTCGGGCATCGTCATGTGGCCGACGTCGTGCAGGAACGCGGCCGTGCGCAGGTCTTCGAGCTGGCCGGCGGGGATGTTCATTCGGCGGCCGATGCCGTCCGCGATGGCGGCGATCCGGCTCGAGTGGCCCTGGGCGAGCGGGTTGCGGTGGTCGACGGCGTGGGCGGCGGCCACGACCACCTGGGGCCCAGCGTCCGCCAGAAGCGTGACGAGGTTCTCGGTCGCCAGCTCGAGCTCCGTGACGAGCTGCGGGAATGTGCACGCGCGGTCCTTGCCCTCCCGTTTTGCGAGGTAGAGGGCCTGATCGGCCGCGGCGATCAGCTCCTGCGCGGTCAGCGCATCCTCCGGATACGTGGCGACGCCGATGCTGAAGGTGAGGTGCTTGCCCGGGGTCGTCGCGACGGCAGCCGCGTGCACCGAGTCGACGATTCGATACGCCAGGCGCTGCGCCCCGACGCCGTTGACGTCGGCAACCATCAGTGCAAGCTCGTCGCCGCCGTATCGGGCCACGAGGTCCTGCGAGCGCGCGGCCGCTCGCACGATCCTCGCGCCGAGCTGGAGCACGAGGTCGCCGTGCTGATGGCCCAGCTCGTCGTTGACGGACTTGAAGTGGTCGAAGTCGATCAGCAATAGCGAGAGCGGGGTGGTGGAGCGGTCGGGCCTGGCGAACGCGACGTCCAGCCGACGCCGCAGCTCGCGGACATTGGCGAGCCCGGTCAGGCTGTCCGTAATGGCTTCCAGGCTGCTTCGGTGGTAGCGGAGAGCGTTGGCGAGCGGCACGGCGGAGCTGCCGGACAGGGCGTCCACGGTGAACAGGTCCTGGTTGCTGAACTGCGAGTCCGACT
>DASPYG010000112.1:0-6682 GCA_035636885.1 Candidatus Nitrosopolaris sp. | reverse complement strand
GAGGCGTCTGGGTCGTCGCCTCGACTCCGTACTTTCGCTTCAGCTTCTCGAGGATGACGTCGAGGTGAACGTCGCCCAGCCCGGCGATAACAAGCTGTTTGGTCTCCTCCATCCGCTCGACGTGAAGCGTCGGATCCTCTTCGGCGAGCCGCGCGAGGCCGCTCGAGATCTTCTCCTCGTCCCCGCGGGCCTTGGGGGTGATGGCGAGGCTGTAGGCCGGGGCCGGCAGGTCCAGGGGCGCGAGTGGGCCTCCGTCCTTGGCCGCCGCCATGGTATCGCCGGTCAGTGTGTGGGTGAGCTTGGTCACGGCGCCGATGTCGCCGGCGTGGATTTCTGTCGCTGCCACGTGCTCTTTGCCGCGTGGGTAGAAGATCTGCGCGAGGCGCTCATCACCACCCCGGTTGAGGTTGGTCAGGTGCTGGTCGGCTTTGATCGAGCCGGACACGACCTTGAAGTAGCTGACCCTCCCGAACTGGTCGCCGCCTGTGCTGAACACGAAGGCCTTCGTCGATTGGTCGGGCTCGCCCTCGGCGGGCGGCAGCAGCTCCGCGATCGTCGACATCAGGGTCCGCACTCCAAGAAGCTTCGTGGCCGACGAGCACACGACCGGGGCCACCTTGCCCGCGAGGATCCCTTCGCGCAGGCCTCGCTGGATCTCCTCTTCGTTGAGCGTGCCCGCGTCGAGGTACTTCTCGAGCAGCGAGTCGTCGCTCTCGGCCGCGGCTTCGATGAGCTGGCCGCGGTACTGCTCGACGAGCTTTTGCATGTCGTCGGGAATCGGTGCCTCGGTGCCCTTGCCGTCGGCCGCAGTTACGAACGCCTTGAGATGAAGCAGGTCGACGATGCCGCGGAAATCCTGCTCGGCGCCGATCGGGAGGTGAAGCGGGAACGGCCGCGGCGAAAGGTGCTCCCGCATCGCGCTCACGGCGCCGTAGAAGTCGGAATGCTCCTTGTCGAGCTTGTTCACCACCACCACCCGTGGCTTGCTCGTGCGGTTGCACAGCTCCCAGGCGACCTCAGTGCCCACGGCCAGGTTGGGGTTCGGACCTACCACCACGACCGCCCCTTCCGCCGCCCGGAGGCCGCTGAGCGCCTGACCAGTGAAATCGAAGAAGCCTGGAGCGTCGAGGATGTTGATCTTGAAGCCGCCGTGCTCGGCGAACCCCACGCCGAGGTTGATCGAGATCTTGCGCCGCTGTTCTTCGGGCTCGAAGTCCATGGTCGCCGTCTGCTGATCGGGCGAGCCGAGGCGGGGTACAGCTCCGGAGCTGAACAGCATCGCCTCGGCGAGGGACGTCTTGCCATCGTGCGAGTGGCCCAGCAGGACCACGTTCCGGATCTTTTCGGTCGGGTAATCCGCTGCCATCCAACCCCCAGCTAAGCCCTACGTTCGATGCCTAAGTCTAAGGGGCGATTAAGGGACGGTTGGCTTGGGTATGATCTGACTTCACATGGTCAAGAAGACCGCGTCTGTCGAAGAGGTGCTGGCCGCGATCGAGACTGCCCGCGACAAGGTGATGGCCGACGAGGTCAAGTCGCTCACCAAGCTGGGCATCCCCAAAGCCATGGCCTACCAGATGATCGCCAGCAGGTTCCACCAGAAGGTGGGGAACCAGGAAGAGGCTGAGCCCGATCCTTTTGAGGGCAACACCACTTCCTGGGAAGAGATCGGCTAACCAGCCACCCATGAGCCGGGCGGCGTGAATCGCGCCCAAAGGCTCGCCCGGCTTCTCAACATCCTCGCTGCGATCATTGCCGAGCCCGGCCTCAACCCGCTTGAGCTCGCGGATCGTGCGGGCGTCTCCGAGCGGCAGCTTCGGCGCGATCTGAGGCAATTGCGGGAGCTCGGTTACGAGGTCTCGTATACGAGCGGCTACGAGGTCCAGGAGAAGCTCAACCTGGAGGGCCGCGCCCCGGCACGCGCGCCCAAGCGCGCCTATGAGCAGCAGCTCGAGCTCCTCCAGGCCGTGGCACAGGCCGTCGGCAGCGCAGGCTTGGGTGGGAACGGCGCCCCTCGCACCCGCGCAAGGTCTGGCCGCGCCAAGGCAAAGACGACGAAGTCGAAGCCAATCGTCCTGATCCCCACGGGTGAGACGGACGCCGACTTCATCTACGTCACTGGATTCGCCGTCGAGACCGGCCTGTACATCAGATATGCGGATGGCGACGACGTCCTGGTCGCCAGCCCGCTGGAGATCGACCGCGCTCGCGCGCAGAGCAAAGCCAAACAGGTGCTGGAGGACCGCCACACCTATGTCCACGCCACATGGGCCCGGCTTGCCGCCACCATGCTGCGCGAGCGAAACATCGACGCCGCGCGCGTCTCGCCGCGTCTGCATGCCGTCCATCTCGAGGAGCTGCGCGCCAATGGCATCGCCGCCGAGGTCGATCGCGACCTGTTTCGCGTCGAGCGGCGTCACAAGTCACCCGCCGAGGCCGAAGCCATCCAGGCCAGCCAGAGCGCTGCCGAGAAGGCGGTCGTCGAGGTCGTGCGCAACCTGGCCGCGGCGGAGATCAAGGACGGGATGCTGTGGGCGGACGGACGTCCTCTTACCTCGGAGCGACTGTATGCGCGCGCACAGCTGCTGCTGGGAGAGATGGGCCACACGTGTCCCGACATGATCATCGCCGGATCGCCCGAATGCGCGCTGCCCCACTATCGGGGCGAGGGCCAGATCCGCGCGAACGCTCCGGTGATCATCGACATCTTTCCGGTCGGCCGAACCAGCCACTACCACGGCGACCTCACTCGCACCGTGGTGGTCGGCGAAATACCGGAGGAGTTTCGCCGCATGCACGCAGCCGCGCTGCAGGCCCTCGACGCTGGCATCGAGACGATTCGCGCCGGCGTGCGAGGCAAGGATGTCCACCTGGCCGTCTGCGAGGTTCTCGTCGACCGAGGCTTCGGCACGACGTCGACCGGTTACGAAGGCCCCGCCGACGTGCCCAGGATGAACCACAGCACCGGCCACGGCGTTGGTCTGGACGTGCACGAAGAGCCATCGCTTCGTGAGTCTTCCGATGGACCGCTCGAGGAAGGCGATGTCGTCACGGTGGAGCCTGGACTTTACAAATTGGGCCTCGGTGGTGTTCGTGTCGAGGACACCGGGATGGTGACGGCGAGCGGATTCCACAACTTCACGTCCATCTCCCGCAGCCTCGACCCCAAGGACTATCACTGATGGGGGATCTGCGGCTGGAGCACGACGACCAGCTCTCGTCGAGCACCTGCACTCACTGCGGCGCCCCTTTCGACAGCGTGATCGGCGTCATGTACGAGGACGACGACCCGATCGCGATCTATCGCGCGGACATTTTCGAGCACTTCCATCGGGAGGCAGAGCCGCGCGTCGTGCTCTCGATCGCGGTCGGAGACTGGAGCGACGGGACCGGTCGTGGCGACCGCTGCTCAGCTGCGATCGAAGCGTGGGCCGTCGGCGATCGCGTGCAGATGGCATTCAGCGATCGTGCCGGTTCGCCATGGCAGGAGCTGGAGGTCGTGAGCTGGCAGCTGAGCAGCACGGAAGCACAGGCAGGCCCGCTTCGCGACGCCTTTCTCCGTCTCGCCGATCACATCGCCTACCAGGACCGCCGACTGCGCCGGGCCCTCACGCCGGCGGGTCGCCACAGCCAGGGGCTGTAAACCCCCGCTTTACATCTCGTAAGCTTCCTGCGTGCCCAGGCAGGAGACACTCGGCCAGCGAATTCGGCGTATCCGCCAGCAGCGCGGCATGAGCCTTGCCAAGGTCAGCGGCGGCGACTTCAGCCGCGCGTTCCTCAACCAGGTCGAGCTCGGTCGCAGCCAGCCTTCGACGAGGGTGCTGCGCGTGATCGCGGGCCGGCTGGGCACGGAGGTCGACTACCTTCTCGAAGGCAGGCTGCCGAACCTCGATCGCGAGCTCGCACTGGAGCGGGCCCGTGTGCTGCTCGCGCGCGGCCAGGCTCGCCGCGCGCTGGCGGCCCTCGATGACGCCGTCGGCGCCGCGGACTGGCCGATGAGCACCGATGCGCGGTTGTGCCAGGCCCAGGCTTTGCATGCGCTGGGACGGTCTGAGGAAGCCGACGAGATCGTGGCCGAGGAGCGAAGGGTCATCGCCGCGCGCGGCGATGACCATCGACTGGAGCGGGTGCGTGCCCTGCAGCGTGGCGAGGCTTTCTCAGTCGGTCGCGGCGATCCCCAGGCAGCGATTCGCACGCATCTTCGCCTGGCGGACAGCGCGATGCGCGCGGCCAGAAGCCACGACGCGCTCGAGCATTACCGCGCCGCACGCGTCCTGCTCGAGGCGACTACCAGGTAGCGCTCAGAAGCCCACCGGCCACGTGAATGCCGGCGGCGGGACGACTGCGGGCGGGCTGATCTCGAGAGTGATCACCTCATGGTTCGCGAGAACGATGCCTTTCGGGTCGCCGGTGAAGGGCTGCGGTCCCTCGCCTTTCCCACCGTCCACGTAGACGAGCAGCTTCTGGTCGGGTGCGAGCACGAACGAGGACACGTGAGTCGAGTCGAGCGGCTGCGACTTGCCCCCCGAGGCGCCCCAGACCGCGAAGAAGTCGCCGAGCGTGAAGGTGTGATCGTTGGGCGCTTCGACATGGATGATTCCCGGCTCGCCGGTGTGCATGTGCAGCCAGTAGTAGCAGAGGGCGGTCCGGCCGACGGTCGTGGGAATGCTGACCGCACGGCCCTGGTAGAGGATCTTCAGTGCGGCGTGGTAGTGGACTTGCGTCTGCTCGAGCTGGTCGCAGGGAATCGAGGTGGTTGGACCACGAACGCTGGAGGGCGTCTGGCCACCGAACCGAGACACCGCCACATAGCCGAGAACAGCGACGATCACCATAACCACCGCGATGGCACCGGCGATGAGACCGACTAGAGCGCCGGTGGACAGGCCGCGGCGAGAAGATAGGGCTGTGCCGGCGGGGATCCATGCCTGGCCGCTCCAACGCCAAAGCCCATCCGGCGACAAAGCGGGCTTCCAGGCGACGCCGTCCCACCACCAGTATCCGTCGGGCGAGAAAGTGTTCGGGAGCTGCACGTGGCCGGGTGGTTGCGCCACCCGCGAAGGCTACTGGATGGCCCTCGCTCTTCCTCCGGTATAACGAGGCGTCACAAGCCCTTGTTGCTGCTCGAGTTCCAATCGAAGGCCGGTGGCATGGTCGGCTTGCCCGATGTGATCTCGATGCTGACCACCATGTGCGTCTTGAAGACTATCGCCTTGGGGTCCCCGTCGTAGAGCACCGGGCCCTTGCTGTCATTCGAGTCGACGTACACATAGAGCTTCTCGTCGGGCGTGAGCGTGAACGACGAGACGTGCGTCGCGTCGAACGGCACCGCGGCCTTCCCGCTGTTTTTCGACCACGTGTCCCACACCTGGAAGAACTGGCCCAGCGTGAACGTGTCATTCGCAGGCGACTCGATGTGGATCACGTCCGGGTAGGCGCTGTGGACGTGAAGCCAGTAGTAGCAGGTGGGCGTCGACTCGCCGCCCTGTATGCCGATGCCACCCGGAAGGCGAACCAGGACGCCTTCGTGGATGATCTGCAGGGCAGCGTGATAGTGGATCTGCGTCTGCTCGAGGTGGTCGCAGGTGACGCCGGCCACCTGTGGCGGCGGGTTCGTCCGGTTGTTGGCGAAGTTGTAGATGATCAACCCGATCGCGAACGCCACGAGGACCGCGCCGACGGCGACCGGCAGCATCGGGATGTCCGGGCCGGTCTTGACCTTCGGGGGCAGGCGGCGGCCACCCTTCCCCTTCGTCCCCCGTTGGGGCGCCTTGGTACGCGTGGATGAGGCCATGCGCTTGATAGAATACCGACCTACCCTTTCTGGCCTCGGCCGGCAGGCATCCGCCTCCCGTTCTGACCGCGGCCTGAACCCATAGGAAGGAGGTCCCCGTTGCGGGATTACGAGGTTCTGTACATCATTCGCGCCGACCTGGATGACGACAAGGTCCAGGACGTGGTCAAGCGGGTCAACACGCTGATCGACCGGTCTGGCGGTGTTGCCGAGCGCACCAACCTCTGGGGCAAGCGCAAGCTCGCCTACGAGGTCAAGCATCAGAAGGAGGGCTCATACGTCCTCCAGGATTTCCGGATCGATCAGGGGCGCATCCCCGAGCTCGAGGCCGCGCTCAAGATCACGGAAGAGGTTCTCCGGCACCTGATCGTGCGGAAACCGGAGAAAGCCGCGCCGGCCCCCGTCGTGCCGCCGCCGCCGGCGGAGGTCGTCCTCGAGCCAATCGCAGTCGAAGCGGAGCCGGTGGCGGCCAGATCGTTGGGGGATCGGGAGGAGGAGTCTTAGATGTCGAACTTGAACAAAGCAATGCTCATCGGCCGGCTGACCAAGGACCCGGAGATGCGTTACACGCCGAGCGGAACCGCGGTGACCAACTTCAGCATCGCCACCAACCGCTGGTCCACCGGGCCCGACGGCGAGCGCAAGGAGTTCACCGACTACCACAACATCGTGGCCTACCCGATTGGCAAGCGAAACCTGGCCGAGACCGTGGCACAGTACACGCGCAAAGGCGCGCTCGTCTTCGTAGAAGGCCGCATCCAGACACGTTCGTGGGAAGGCCAGGATGGGCAGAAAAGACGTGTGACCGAGATCATCGCCAACGACGTCCAGTTCCTCGAGCCCCGCGGGGCGACCGCGGGCGCCGGTGCGCCGGCGCGCACAGCCGGC
>DASPYG010000111.1:0-9105 GCA_035636885.1 Candidatus Nitrosopolaris sp. | reverse complement strand
GCCTTGCGCCGTGTCGGTAAACCCACCTCTGTCACTCGCTTTGCTTCTGGCCGCTTCTCTACACTTCACACTGCTTGGAGATCACGCCGGAGAGTCCCCCTATCTAGCCGTGGGGTTCCTTGCAGCGGGAGTGGGCCAACTCGCGATTGCAACCCTTATCGCGGTGCAACCGTCCAACGTGGTCTATAGGGCCGCGATTGTCCTTGACGTCTTCCTCATCCTTCTCTATGCCGGCCACGTCCTGGTAGGGATCCCACTGCCAACCGGTATCGGTTTTGAGCTCGAGTTCAGCCCACGAGAGAGCCTGGACATTGGCGGTTTGAGCACCGTCATCGCTGAGCTGGCGGCAGTTGCGCTGGCGTATGCCGCCTTACTCGCAAAGCCTCGTCCGCAAACCGCAGCTGACTGAGGCTTCCGACCATGCCAGCGATCAGGGCGGCCGCAAAGAGCACCCACCACGTGCCAGTTGTCGGATTGCTGGTCAACTTGTAGCTGAAGAGCCCGACGTCCGTCGCGGCCAGGAGTCTGCCATGATCGTCGAATACGCGCCAGACCGCCCCCCGCGACAATCCAGATCCCAGGCCGCTCCAGGGCTGCCCATCGGTGCGGATCGCAACACCATCCAACATGGTGGCCGCGATGGCGCGCTCGTTCCCTACCGTTACGCTGACGACATGGATCGCGCCAGCCTCGTGGCCAGCGAGCCCGTTATCGGCTGCCTGCCACCGCTGTCCATCGAATACCTGGATGCCCTCGCCCATCGAAGAAGCGAACAGTCTTCGGTCGTCCGGTGACGGGTCGAGCGAGACCACACTCCTCTGTTGGGAGATTGACTCCCATTCAGAGCCCTTCCAGCGATAGACGCCAAGGGCGTCGCTGCCGTAGAGGACGCCCCGAAAATAAATGAGCGCCCAGCTTCCTTCCCTAGCACGCAGACCCTGGGAGGCATTGACCCAATGAGCGCCGCTGTCATCGGATCGCCAGAAGCCCTGGCGCGAACTGGCCCAGACCCGGCCGGACAGGCCCGGTTCGATAACAATCCCATGGACCTCACGACCTGGAAAGGGCAGCTTCTCGTAAGGGCCCTCGACTCGGTGGGCGCTATAGATGCCCGCCTCGGTGCCGACGTACGCTTTGGTAGGTCCCCCGGCGGCGGCCAGAGCGAGGATTAGCTCCGCAGGAAAGTCCACGCGGCGCCACCCTCCTCCAACCTGGCCAAGGAACAGTCCGTTGCCGCCGGCGAGGAGCCATCCGCCCTGAGGGTTGATGACCATGCGATCCAGAAAGATGCCCCGCAGTGAGGCAGGCGTCCAAACACCGCCGGTCCCTGTTTGAGCTAGAGGGCTGAGGTCTCGCGGCATCCAAGCGAGCACAGCGGCTGGAAGGAGAACTATGACGAGGCCGAGCCAGTACCTCCGCCGCACCGATTGAATTGCCCCGCCAAGGCTCCGGCGGAGATGCGACCGAGCTCTCGAATAGTAGACGGCGCTTGGTGGGACCGACCAGACCGCAGCCAGCAAATGAATGGTCACGACCGGCTTGCTGATCCGGGGAGCGAGCGGCGCGAGCAGGATCCCTCCGGTCGCGTAAAGGGCGAGATAGAGCATAAGCAAACTACCGCCGATCCAGGCGGGCTTCCCGGGCGCATCGAGCCGAGGAAGCTCGCCCGTCACCAGCGTGGCTGCAAAGAAACCCATGGAGGCGACCCCAACGTATATATGGACGGTGTCGACGAGTGCCAGGTTGATTGCCACCGGAAGCCGCGTCCGCACGACGAGATAGAGCAAGGCCGAGGTCCACGCCAGGGCCACCAGCCCGATGAGTGGGCTGCCCACGGCGCTGATCGATAGCCTGGATCGGTTCATAAGTCTGCGGAGCTTTCTTTACTATGGTGCCTCAGGACCAGACGTGTTTTCTGATGCCGCAAGATAGCTCGGTACCTCCGTTGCCGCGTGGCGCATTTCACTGGCTCTTGCTGACGGGCGCAGCCGTCCTTCTGACCGTCGTAGGCGTGTTTATCTGGATTCAGAGGACATCCCCGGCATCAACGACTTCCGCTCGGGTCATTGCCGACGGGACCACGGTTCCCGCGATCGCGCAGCCGTCCACGACGGGGCAGGCGCTGTCCCTGTCACAGTTCACCGGCAAGAAGGTGGTCGTTTACTTCTACGAAGGGGCCGGTTGAGGAGCCTGCCAGGCGCAGCTCGTGGAGCTGCAGGACCAGTTGCCCCGGATCCAGGCCCTTAATGGTCGGATCGTCGGCGTCAGTGTGGATAGCCTGACCGAATCGAAGTCAATAATCGAGCAACTCAACCTCGGATTTCCGCTCGTCGAAGACCGGGACCACCGACTGGGCTCCGCCTTCGGCGTTTTCCGCCTTCCGGGCGGGATGGACATGGGTCCGGTGGATAGCCACTCGATCTTCGTAATCGATTCCAGCGGCCACGTGCGGTGGCGACAGCTTGCGCCGGATACCATGCACGTCCCCGTCGACGACGTCATTGCAGCCCTAAAGCGGGCCTGAGATGACGCATGCCCGTCAGGCGCAATCGGGGCCGGCCCTCTAAGCTAAAGCAGTGCACGTGATGGACGGCGGCATGATGTGGCTCGGCCTGCTGATGATGGTCTTTGCCCTGCTGGTCTTTGCCGGGATCATTCTGCTCGGTGTCTGGGCAGTGACGCGCCTGACTGGTAGCGAGCGGGGCCGATCGAACGGGCCGGCGAACTCGGCCGAAGATCCACTGATCATCTTGCAGCGCCGCTATGCGCGAGGCGAAATCGGCCGCGACGACTATGAACGCGTCCGTTCCGATCTCGAAAGGAAGGGTTGATCCTGACGCTTTCAGAGCAACGCTACACACTGACGTGGTCTTCAGCCCGACTCCGGCATCGCCGACCCGTCCATCAGGACCAAGAAACGTCGACAGAGCAATGCCCTGGGGGTGTAGCCACCTCAAATGGACAGCAGTAGCCGCACTCTTCGATCCAGCGGATAGTGGATTGCGTGCTGTCGGCTGGTATGGCCTGGATGCTCCGCCCTACTGGCGGCCGGTCAGAAAGTAGGTCGTCATCGGTCCTTTACCTTTGATGTCGATCTGACCTCGGCATTCGAACTGGTGGGTCTGCGATAGACGACGGTAGGTTTCTTCCGTCACCTGAATCCGTCCTGGCACACCGCTCGACTCCATTCGGCTTGCGGTATTGACGGTATCGCTCCAAACGTCGTATGTGAATCGGATACGGCCGACAACGGCTGCCATGGCGGGGCCGCTGTTGAGTCCGATACGAAAGCCGACGGCCCATCCATGTTGCTGGTTGAGCCCGGCGATCCTGACGAGCATGTCGAGGGCCATGTTGGCGATGGCCTGCGCGTGGTCGGGTCTAGGCACCGGCAGTCCGCCTACGACCAGATAGGAGTCGCCCGTGATGCGAATGGGCCGCAGACCATGTTGCTGAGCCAACTCATCGAACGCGCTGAGGAACTCATTGAGAACGGCGACCGTGACATCCGGGGCCTCCACGGCGGACCGCTCCGTGAATCCGACCATGTCGGCGAAAAGCACGCTGACGTCGTCGAACCGGTCGGCGATCGGGTACTCCTGGCGTTTGAGTCGCTCAGCGATCTCTGGCGGAAGAACGTTGAGGAGCAGCCGCTCGGATCGTTGCATCGCCTCATCACGCTGGATCCTGAAGTAAGCCAGGACGAGGGTGACGATGCCAGCCACGCCGCATAGGTTGAACACGAAAAGCGCGGTCTGAGCAGCGTAGGGCAGTGGTGGAATCGATCGAGCCAGCGGCGCGTCAACCGCAGCGGAGACAGCCGTCACGGCGACGAAGCCCACCAGCCACGCCCATCCGGCCCGCGGCCCGAAGAAGACCAGAGCACTGAGGGGAGCAAAAAATGACCACGTGATGACCGCGCTGCCCTTGACATAGCCACCAAGACTCGCCTGCAGGACTGCGGGCAACAGCAAGATGAGCAGCAACATGAACTCGCGCAGCCGCCCGAGTTCGCGGCTCCGCGCCAGTCGCACGGCAACCAGCGCCGCCACCACGGCGAAGGCCCCCGGCACGGCCCCCGAAAGAGGACGGCCCAGCAGGGCATACGCGATACCCCACAGAAGCCCAGCCGCAGCCCCCGAGGCCGTCACCAGAAGGAACAATCCAGACGCGAGACGGTCGTCGTCATGCCCGCCCGGTTTGGCGGCCAGGTCAACGGCGCGCAAGGCCCATCGCGAGGCAGTAGCTCTCATGACCCGAGTGACTCCACCCGATGCGCCGGTGCGCCGGTTCGAGGGTGTGTCTCGTACATGCGGACCGCGACGATGGCTGCTCCAACCGCCGTGACGCCGGCCACTGCCCAGATCGCCGCGAGCAACCCAAAGACGTCCGCGATGACGCCGGACAGCAGCGCGCCTACGACGAATCCGGCATCGCGCCAGAGCCGATAGACACCGACAGCCGACGCTCGCCACGAGGGATGGGCCACGTCGCCGACTGCCGCGAGCAGCGCCGGATAGGCCATGGCCGTGCCAACACCCAATCCGATCGCTCCCAGGGCCCAGACGGCAAAGCCCTGACCGAGGGCGATCACCGCGAGCGAGGTCGCCTGGACGGCTAGCCCCCAGGCAATCAGCCCCTTCCGGCCGATTCGATCGGAGAGCGCGCCCGTGCCGACCTGGCCGGCGGCCCAGACAAGGGGATAGAGCGCGACAAGCGCGCCGATTTGCAGCAGCGACAGTCCTCGCTGCGCGAAGAACAGCGGGAATAGTCCCCACGCCATGCCGTCATTGAGATTGTTGGTCAAGCCAGCGGCGCAACTGGCGGAAAGTGCCCGCTCGCGGATGCTCGTCTCGAGGAAGATGCGGCGCATCGTGGCCCGCGGCTGCCCGCTCCCGTCATCAGTCGCACTGGCTTCGAAGCGTACGTGGCCGTGCGTCTCGCGCACCAAGAAAACTGAGAGACCCAGTCCGAGACCCGCATAGGCCACCCCGAAGAAGAAGGGTTGCGGGCGAAGGCCGGCATGTTGGGCGACGAACCCGGTGAGGTAGGCGGTCACTGCGAGTGCACCGTAACCCGCCGCTTCGTTGAGGCCCATTGCCAGGCCTCGCCGAACCGGACCAACAAGATCGATCTTCATGTTGACCGTCATCGACCAGGCGAGCCCCTGATTGATCCCGAGAAAGACGTTGGCCAGGATCACCCAGCCCCAATTCGGAGCCCAAATGAGTAGCAACGGCACTGGCAACGCGGCCAACCAACCGCCGACGAGGACCGGCTTGCGACCAAAGCGATCCGACAGCGGCCCAGCGGCGACGTTGGTGAGGGCCTTGGTCACGCCGAAGGCAACGATGAAGGTCAGCACCGCCGTGACGGCCGTGAGATGGAACACGTGCGTGGCGAGCAGCGGGAGAACAGTTCGCTCCTGCCCGAGCATGCCGCCGACGAGGGCATTGACGCCGACCAGGAGGCTGAACTGGGCGAGGTTCGCCCGGAGTCCGAGCGCGATCGCTCGCGGGCTCGGTGCGGCTGCGGTCATCCGGTGGCGATCGGCCGCTTCGCGCTACGCCAGGCGTCGAAACCGCCGTCGAGGACCGCCAGACTCCCACGACCCTGTCCCTCGAGCAGGCTCGCGGCGGTCATCGCCCGCTCGCCATGACCACAGTAGATCGTCAGGGGCCCAGCTGGAATGGCGCCGGTCGAAGCCATAAGGCTTCCGAGCTCCACGTGCTGTGCACCCGGAATGCGCCCGCTGGCCAACTCGCTCGCCTGACGCACATCCAGGGACGAGCCTTGCAACTCCTCGTAAACCGGGCGGAGGGCAATTGTCGAGACGGGCAACCCCGCGGCCCGCCAAGCGTCGATTCCGCCCTCTAGCTCGCCAACGAGGTTTTCGTATCCGATCTTCAAGCACTGCTCGACCAGATCCCGCGCGTCCTGGCCCGGCGCCCGAACAAATACCAGTGGCCGCTCAGCCGCTACGATCCACCCCAACCACGAGGCAAATGCGGGACGCAGCGCAATCGATAGGGCGCCGGGGATATGGCCCCTGGCAAAATCCACAAACGGACGGACGTCGATCACGATCGCACCCGCCGCCTGTTGGCCGCGAAATTCGTCGCTCGAGAGCGGTGCAAGCTCCGGTCGTTTCACGCCATAGAGACGCGTGCCGCGCTGATTCACGCTCCGCAGCCGGAGGAAATAGGACGGATAGGTTCCCAGGCCGTTAAGGAACGAATGAACGAATGCATCCTCGGCGACCCCCTTGAACAGAGGGCTTGACTTTCGCTCTCTCCCGAGCGTTGTCGTTCGCAGCTCGCCGGCGCCAGCGGAACAGAACGAACCCGCTCCATGGGTTGGGTACACGGCGAGGTCATCCGGAAGACTGCTGAGTCGTTGATGGGCTGATCGGTAGAGGTCGCGGGCCAGCGGCTCGGTCTGCTCCGGCCCGATCAGGTCAGGGCGGGCGGCACCGCCTGGGAGGACCGCTCCTCCGCTGAACAGCGCCACCGGCTTTGAACCGTCGAGGAGCACATAGGCGAGGTGCTCGGGTGTGTGTCCGGGGGTCGCGGTCGCTCGCAGAGTCAATCCGCCAAGGTCGACCTTTTCCCCATCTTCGAGTCCTCGATAGGCGGTGGCGAGATGCGACGCCCGCGGGGCGAGGATGGCGGCTCCATAGGCGGCCAGCTCGCGGCTGCCCGAGACGAAATCGGCATGGAGATGCGTCTCCACCACCAACGCAATCCGCAAGTTGAGACGTTCCGCCATCTCGAGGTAAGGCGTCGGGTCCCGACGAGGATCAACGACAAGCGCTCGGCCATCGCCGAGCGACACCAGGTAGGAGGAGTTTCCGAGGCCCTCGTCGACAAGGGGCACAATCTCCGAGCTGTCGACCTTGACAGCAAGCCCGCTCACGAGGTTGCCGGCTTGAGGCCTCCGACCAGGACATAGCCGAGGTACGGGACTGCCCTGCCGATGCGCGGCATCAGCCAAGCCATCTTGCGTAGGTACGCGACGCGCGACAAACCACGAAACATGCAGGCGAAGGCATTAATGAAACCCTCGTCCTGAATGAAACCACGAGGGGTCATCATCTCGAATGGGCCGGATCGGACCTCGATGGCAGAGAGGCCTGCATCCTTATATATGCGCACCCAGCCGTCGAGCTTGTCGAGCTGCATGCCCGGACACACCTGCCCGAGGAAGATTTCACGTGCTTCTTCGGTCGGCGGCTGGCGCCAGAAGAACTCGGTGGCAAGCACCATCCCACCCGGCCGGCAGACCCGTACCAATTCCTTTGCGGCGCGCTGACGGTCGACGAACATCGTGACCGCCTCGGCAATCACCCGGTCGAAGGTGCTGTCCTCAAATCGCAGTGCGAGGATGTCGCCTTGCTCGACTTCGATCTCCCGCCCAAGGCCAACCCGCTGGACATTTCGCCGAGCTCGCTCGAGCATGATCGGCGAGATGTCGATTGCGGTGACGGCGGCTCCGAACCGACGCGCCATCTGGATGGCGGTGGTCCCGACCCCGCAGCCGACATCAAGTGCTTTCTGCCCATCCTGCAAGCGAGCCAGGTCGAAGAGTTCCTCAGTTGAGCGACGGCCACCTGGATGGATCACACGCTTACCAAGCACCGCCATAAAGGCGTACGGATCCATCGATTGGACGTCGATTTTTTTACGCGTCAGCGTCGTTGCCAATTCAAGACCTCCTTTCCCCCATGGCGACAACGGGAAGACCTGCGGCTTTCCACTCCGGCAATCCATCTTCGAGCCGTCGGGCATGAAACCCGGCGTGTTGGAGAATACGAAGGGCCTTATGGGCAAACGCGCAGTACGGGCCGCGGCAGTAGGCCACCACTTCTTTGTCGCGGGGCAGTTCGCGCAGCCGTCGGCGGAGTTCAGCCAGGGGGATCGAGATTGCGGGCGGCAGATGACCGGCCCTGAACTCTTCCGTAGGTCGGACATCGAGTACGACGACGTCTCCTCCCCGCTTCAAGCGCCGGAGCAACTCCGCTCGCGTGACCGGCTCCAGGCTGTCGCGGGCCCCGAGATATGCGTTGGCCAGCTGGCTGATCTCCGCGCGGTGCTGGGCAGCCACGCTACGCAGGTTGCGCCACATATCAAACACCCCCGCGTCCCTTAGCTCGTAGTAGATGCGGGTTCCTTCTCGCCGCCGGCGAACAAGGCCGACCTCACGCAGAACCTGGAGGTGCTGACTGGCATTTGCGACGGAAAGTCCAGTCTCAGCCGCCAGCCGCTCAACGGTCCGCTCGCCATTGGCAAGGACGTCGACGATCTCGAGCCGCCGGCCGTTCGCCAACGCTTGCGCGAGCCGAGCGAACTCGTCAAAGAGGGCGGTCTTCGCTCCTCGGCTGTCGGATTGACGCGAGCGCTCGCTTGCCTGCGGCATGTTCAACTCCTCGGTAGACAGCGATCTTACGCCCTCTTATCAAGTCTTTAAGCGATTACTTGAATACTGTATATGCCGCACACCGAGCTGTCAAGGGTTGCCCACCCCGGAATCGCCCGAACGCGGGGCATTCCGCCCCGGGGGTCGTAGACCGATAATCCGAGGATGAGCGATTGCTGTTCACCGAAGGGCTACCGCTCGATCTTTAGCGAGAAGAGAGCGCACGCCGAGGCCCGTCGCTATCGCCGTCGCGGCCTCGATCGGACGTCGCAGCGCATCGCCGAGCTTTTGAAACAGCAGGGCATCGTGGGCCGCACGCTGCTCGAAGTGGGCGGCGGCATTGGCGCCATCCAGATCGAACTTCTCAGGGCGGGAATGACCCGTGCGGTGAACATCGAGTTGACCCCTACCTATGAGGAGGCTGCTCAGGGCCTGCTGCGCGAGGCTGGACTTCAGGATCGCGTTGAGCGCAGGGTTATGGACTTCGCTGACGCCACGAGCGAGGTGGAGGCCGCGGACGTCGTAATCATGAACCGCGTCATTTGTTGTTACCCCGACATGCCCAAGCTGGCCGGCGCCGCCGCAGGCCACACGCGAGAAGTCCTCGTGGTGAGCTTCCCCAAAGAGCGTTGGTGGACCAGGGCGGTGATAAGCCTGGCGGACCTAGCACTCCGCATAGCGCGCCAGCAA
>DASPYG010000110.1:0-25481 GCA_035636885.1 Candidatus Nitrosopolaris sp. | reverse complement strand
GAAGCGAGCCCGTTCATTCCAAACAAGACAAGCGTTCGAGGCTTCGTCTACGACGTCAAGACAGGACGCCTCAACGAGGTTCGGGCTGCGGCGCGCACGCACTGACGTCGATTCCGACTTGGATATGAACCGGTATGCGCGAATGCAGTACCGGCGCTGCGGCCGCAGCGGGCTGAAGCTGCCGGCGATCTCGTTGGGCTTGTGGCAGAACTTCGGTGCCGACTCCCCGTTCGAGCGCCAGCGCGCGATCGTTCGCCGGGCGTTCGACCTGGGGATCACGCATTTCGATCTTGCCAACAACTACGGGCCGCCGCCAGGCTCGGCCGAGGAGAGCTTCGGCCGGATCCTATCGACGGACCTTGCCGGTCATCGCGATGAGCTCGTCTGGCGAGTGGGGCTCGCGCAAGTACCTGCTGGCCAGCCTTGATGCGAGCCTGAAGCGCATGGGCCTGGACTATGTCGACATCTTCTACTCGCATCGCTTCGACCCCGAGACCCCGCTGGAAGAGACGATGGGGGCGCTCGCCACGGCTGTGCACCAGGGCAAAGCGCTGTATGCAGGCATCTCGTCGTACTCGGCGCGGCGAACGCCTGAGGCGGTCGAGCTCCTGCGGCGCATGGGAACGCCGCTGCTCATCCACCAGCCGTCGTACTCGATGCTCAACCGGTGGATCGAGCCGGATCTGCTCGATGTGCTTACGGAAGAGGGGATCGGCTGCATCGTGTTCTCCCCGCTGGCGCAGGGCCTGCTCACCGACAAGTACCTCGGAGGCGTGCCCGACGGCTCGCGCGCCAGCCATGCCGGGTCGATCTCGGCGAACATGCTGGCCGAAGAGAATCTCGCCAAGATTCGCGCCTTGAACGAGATCGCGAAGCGGCGAGGCCAGTCGCTGGCGCAGATGGCAGTGGCGTGGACGCTGCGCGACCCCGTGGTGACATCTGCGCTCGTGGGGGCGAGCAGCGTCGCACAGCTCGAGCAGAACGTGGCCGCCCTCGACAAGCTCGAGTTCTCATCGCCGGAGCTCGAAGCGATCGACCGCTACGCGACCGAGGGCGGCATCAACATCTGGGCGGCCTCGAGCGAAACGTAGGGCTCGCGCCCGAAACTACGCCGGTTATGCTGCGCCAAGCTGTGGGGTTGACCGCTCGATCGCTCGCATTTGGGGTGCTCACCTTCCAGGCCCTGGCGTATCCCGAGCTGCGGGGCGACGCGCAGTTCGCGGAGAGCATCGGGCTCGACGCTGTCTGGCTGGCAGACCAGGCGGTTCCCGACCGCCTCTCGATCCTCGAGGCCTGGACCGCGCTCGCGGCGATTGCCGCCAACACGCATCGGATCACCATCGGCACGCTCGTCACCAACGCCGCGATGCGGAACCCGATGGTCCTGGCCAGGCAGGCGCTGACCGTAGACCATGTCTCGGAAGGCCGCCTAGTCGTCGGCATCGGCGCCGGCTACTACGAGGCCGACCATCGCTGGCTCGGGATCGCGTACCTCGACGCCGCCGGGCGCGTGCAGCGCCTGAGCGAGGTGGCCGAGGTGCTCGATCGAGCGCTGCGCGGGGAGCGCGTTACGTACACCGGCGCCCACGCTCGGCTGGACGATGCTCCCTCGCTGCAGCCATTCCAGCTGCCTCGACCACCCATCTGGATCGCCGTCCACGGGGCGAAATCACTCGGACTTGCCGCCCGACTGGCTGATGGTGCCGCCGCGGTCGGCGACGAAGGGACCGCCCTCGAGGAAACGCTGCCACGCTTCCGTGAACGGATGAAGCGTCTCGATCAGATGTGCGCCGACCAGGGCCGAGACGCCAGTTCAGTGCGCCGCTGCTATCTCGCCGGCTTCGCCGAGGAGTATCTGTTCTCGTCGTCTGATTCGACGGCGGACTTCATCGGGCGCTTTGCGGAAGCCGGCGCAACCGATTTCGTGTTCGGCCTCGCCAATCGAACCCAGCCGGCCTTCGAGGCGGGTGTGACCAGCGGCCAGTTCGCCACCCGGGACAAGCTGGAGAGGCTCGCCGCCGATGTGCTGCCGAGCTTCCGCTGACCCGTATTTACCCCGCATATATAAAGACGCGCGGACGGGACCCGATCACGCGCGCCTCCGCCCATCGCAGTCCTGGAAGCCTAAACCCGAGCTACCGGCAGGGTAGATTGGATTAATAGACCGACAGTCGGTCGGTTATAATTCGGCCATGGCTAGGACGCTCAATGCGGCGGTGCACATGGTGCGAAGGGAGGCCTTCATCGACGCCGCCCAGCGGCTCATGCAGGCCAAGGGCTATGAGCAGATGAGCGTCCAGGACGTGCTCGACGAGCTCGGCGCCTCCCGCGGCGCCTTCTACCACTACTTCGATTCGAAGGAGGCGCTGCTCGAGGCGGTCGTCGACCGGATGGTCGACGGCGGCATCGCAGCGGTGTCTCCCATCGTCGACGACCCCGATCTGTCGGCCCTACGCAAGTTCGAGGGAGTGTTCGCCGGCATCCAGGGCTTCAAGGCCGAGATCAAGCCGCTGATCCTGGCGATGATCGAGGTCTGGGTCTCGGACGACAACGCGCTCTTGAGGGAGAAGTTCCGCCGGACAGCGCTGATGCGGATGCTGCCCCTGCTGTCGGCGATCGTCAGGCAGGGCAACGAAGAGGGACTCTTCGAGACAGGTTCGCCCGACGACGTCGCGAGAGTCCTGTTGTGGCTCATGCACGGCTTCAGCGATCAGGCGACAGAACTCTTCGTGGCCCGCCAGGCGAACACGGTCGCGTTCGAGGACATCGAGCGTGTCGTGGCCGCCAACACCGGCGCATTCGAACGAATCCTGGGAATTCCTGCCGGGTCGTTGACGCTCATCGACGAACCGAACCTGCGGCTGTGGTTTGGGTGAGGACGTATTCATGAGGAGGAGAGCTCGATGACGAATCCGATCATCGAAATCAAGGGTCTGACCAAGAGCTACGGCGGCAAGCGAGGCATCGTCGATGTCTCGCTTGACGTGGCCGAGGGCGAGGTGTTCGGGTTCCTTGGTCCCAACGGCGCCGGGAAGACCACCACGATCCGCCTGCTGATGGCCCTGCTTCACGCGGACAGCGGGTCGGCGCGGATCGCGGGGCTCGACTGCTGGCGGCAGTCGGTGAAGATCAAGCGCCTCATCGGTTATGTGCCGGGCGAGCCTGCCCTCGACCCCAACCTGACCGGCGGGCAGATTCTCGACTACATCGCGCACCTCCGCGGCGGCGTCGACCAGACCTACCTGAAGCAGCTGATCGAGCGGCTAGACCTCGACCCCAACCGGAAGTTCCGCCAGTACTCCACCGGCAACAAGCGAAAGGTGGTGCTGATCCAGGCCTTCATGCACCGGCCGCGCCTGTTGATCCTGGATGAGCCGACAAGCGGCCTGGACCCGCTGAACCAGCAGGAGTTCGACGGCATGGTGCGAGAGGCGCGGGACGAAGGGCACACGGTCTTTTTCTCTTCGCATGTCTTGAGCGAGGTCGAGAAGATCTGCACGCGCGTGGGCATCATTCGCGACGGCCGCCTCGTCAAGGTGGGCGGCATCGCGGACCTCAGGGACATCAAGCGCTACGAGATCACGATCTCCTTCGCGAACCCAGTGCCGGCCGGCGCGTTTGCGAAGCTTGATGGGGTCGTCGAGGTGGAGACGTTGAACAACGGATCGGCTGTCCGTCTCGCAATGCAGGGCGCGGCCGATGCGGTGATCAAGGCCGCGGCTCAGTATCCGGTCGTCTCATTGACCAGCTACGAGCCGAGCCTCGAGGACATCTTCCTTCGCTTCTATGAGAACGATGGGCGGGCGCCGAGGGAGGCCGCCGGTGTGGTTTAGCAGCATCTACCTCAAGACCCTGCGCGGCTTCCGCGTCCCCATCCTGGGCTGGGGCCTCGGATTGGGAGCCCTGATGGCCGTGGTCCTCACCGCGATTCCGACAGTGCTCGGCACACCCGAGGCTCGCGCCGCGGTCGTCGCCCTGGGCCCCTCCTTCGCCTGGTTCGCCGAGCCGATCAAGATCGACACCCCCGGCGGCTACGCCACGTGGAAGTACGGACTCACCATCCTGGTCGTGGCGATCTGGCCCATCCTTGCCGAGTCCGCGATGCTGCGGGGTGAGGAGGACCGGGGCTCGATGGACGTTCTTCTCTCGCTTCCTCGCGAGCGGGCACGTGTGGCCGTGGAAAAGGTCGCCGCGATGTGGACGGCGCTGCTCGTGACGGGATTGCTGGTGGGACTGCTCACGTTTGTCGGCGGTGCCAAATTGAGCTCGGAAATCAGTCTTGACGCGGCGATCTTGTTTGGCGTGAACCTCGCCTTGATAAGCGGCGTGTTCGGGGCCGTTGCGCTCCTGGTCTCACAGTTCACGCAGGAGCGACGCACGGCCGCGGGCGTGACGGCGGGATTGCTGCTCCTCTTCATCGTGCTCGACATGGTGCATAGGGTCGTCCCGAACACGGTGTGGCTGAGCCAGCTGTCGCCCATCTACTACTTCAACCTGAGCAAGCCGCTCGTGGCAGGCTACAGCGCCAACCCCGGCGCCATGCTCTTCTTGCTGGCTCTGTCCCTGGTCCTGAGCGCGGCCGCCGTGTCGCTGTTCTTGCGTCGCGACATCGGCGGAGTCGTACCTGGGCCGCGCTTCCTACATTTCGGGCGCGCGAGCGGTCGAGCCCCGCGCGGGATCGTCCAGGGCGCCTGGTCGCTGCGGTCGATCTATGCGCGCGGCCTTGCGATGGTCGCGGTACCGACTGCCTGGTGGACTCTGGCCATCGCGGGGTTCGCCGGGTGGATGGTCGTGGTCGTCAAACAGACGGAGGCTCAGCTGAAAACGCTACTGGAAGGCTCGCAGGTGATGCGCGACTTCATCAACCTCGGGGGCGGCGACGTGGTCACCAACGCAGCCATCCTGAGCGCGCTCTTCATCTTCATGCCCGTGCTGTTGATGGCCTTTGCCGTCACACAGGCCAATCGGTGGTCCGCCGACGAGGACGACGGACGCCTGGAGGTGATCCTGTCCACTCCCCAGCCCCGCCTGCAGGTGCTGCTCGGCCGCTTTGCCGCGCTGAGCACCGCGACGGTTGTGATCTCCGTGGTGACCCTGGTCGTCACGGTGGTCGTCTCGTCCGCCACGGGCCTGACCCTCGATGTGGGCAACGTGGCCGCGGCCACGCTCTCGATGGTTCCGCTCGGGCTGCTGGTGGCGGCCATCGGCTATCTGCTCTCGGGGTGGCTGCGCACCGCCGTGGAGACCGGGCTTCTCAGCTTTCTTCTGGTGATCTGGTTCTTCATCAGCTTCATCGGCCCGGGTCTGAGCTGGCCGGACGCGGCGCTGCGGCTTTCCGCCTTCTACTACTACGGCACGCCGCTGCTGCACGGGCTGCCGGTCTTCGACACCCTGGTCGTGGTGGTGGCAGGCACACTGGCGCTGGCCCTTGCCTCGGTTCGGTTCATGCGCAAAGACATCGCGTCCTAGCTGCCCACGTCGGTTCGCCGGCCGGCGATACCCGAAGATAGTCGCGGGAATGACGCGGAATTGAGGTCCGGTTCGTTGATCGGGCTCGATGTGGGCACGAGCGGAGCTCGCGCGGTCGCGATCACCCTTGACGGCGAGGTGGTCGCCGCTGCCTCGGAGGAATACCCGCTGTCAACGCCGCGACCTGGATGGACCGAGCAGGATCCAGAAAGATGGTGGGACGCGAGCCAGGCCGTGCTCAACGGCGTCGTCTCACAGCTTCGCGAAGCGCCGCTCGGCCTTGGGCTCACCGGGCAGATGCACGGGTCCGTTTTCCTCGACAAGGCCGATCGGGTCATCCGGCCCGCGCTTCTGTGGAGCGACCAGCGGACGGCAAGTCAGTGCCAGGAGATCACAAAGAAGGTCGGCCCCAAACGCCTGGTCGAGATCACCGGCAACCCGGCCATCACGGGTTTCCAGGCGCCCAAGATCCTGTGGCTGCGCGAGGAGGAGCCGGAGGCCTACGCCCGCATCCGCCGTGTCCTCCTGCCCAAGGATTACGTCCGCCTTCGACTCACAGGTGAGTACGCCACCGACGTGTCTGACGCTTCCGGCACCCTCCTGCTCGATCTTCGAAGCCGTACGTGGTCTGACGACGTACTCGACGCACTCGAGATTCCGCGTGGCTGGTTGCCGTCAGTCTTCGAGAGCCCCCAGGCCTCCGGCGCGATCAGTGATGGCGGCGCGACGGCAACGGGGCTCCCGCCCGGCCTCACGGTCGCTGCCGGCGCCGGCGACAACGCCGCTGCAGCGGTCGGCAACGGCATCGTGCGCGAGGGCCTGCTGAGCTCGTCGATCGGCACCAGCGGAGTCGTCTTCGCGAGCAGCGACACCCCCCGAATCGACCCTCGGGGACGGCTTCATGCGTTCTGCCACGCAATCCCTGGCGGGTACCACCTGATGGGGGTCACCCTCGCGGCAGGCGGCTCGCTTCGATGGTGGCGCGATGCAAGCGGCAGCGGCCTCGATTACGAAGCCCTGGCCGCGCTGGCGGCGCAGGCGCCGGCGGGCTCGGAGGGGCTGGTCTTCTTGCCATACATAACGGGCGAGCGGACGCCCCACATGGACGCCCAGGCGAGGGGAGCATTCGTCGGCCTGACCGTCCGACATTCCCTCCCGCACCTCACGCGAGCGGTGATGGAGGGCGCGGTTTTCAGCCTCAAGGACTGTGTGGACCTGATGTCCGGCACGGGGATGCAGGTGACCGAGGTGAGGGTGACCGGGGGCGGAGCCCGCAGCCACCTCTGGCGGCAGCTGCAAGCGGACATCTTCGGGCTCCCGGTTCACCGCACGCGAATCGAGGAGGGACCCGCGTTTGGGGCCGCGCTGCTCGCGGGCGTCGCCGCCGGCGTGTATGCGGACGTGTTCCAGGCCGCCGGGCTCATCCAGCTCGACGCTGAGGTCAACCACCCGGATCCGGCCCTAACAGCGCTGTACCGGCGGTATCACAAGGCCTACAAGGATCTGTACTCGGCGACCGCGCCCATCATGCATCGCCTGTCGGAGCTGGGCTCGACAGCACCGTAAACGCGCGCTCTAAACTCACGAAATCGCATAAAGGATTGACTTTCACAGAGCCCAGTCCTCAGTATTGTGGCGCCTCATTATGAGTAAACCTGCTTTGAGGACCCACGCGGCCCCCACCTGGGGAGACCTGCAGGCGGACGACTCGGGCCGCATCTACGACGCGGCGATGCGGCGCGCCATCAAGGAGATGGACGGCGGCCCGATGGAGGTTCTCGAGGCATTGGGGGCGTTGAGGCTGGCGGCCAAGCAGCTGCACGATTCGATGGAGCAGTTCGCGGACGGCTACGGCCTCTCGGAAAGTCGACTGCGCGTGCTCACGCGGCTGTACCACAGCCCTGATCACCGGCTGCCCCTGGGCGTGATTGCCGAGGGCCTGAGCGTGACGCCGCGAACGATCACCGACATCATCGACGTCCTCGAACGAGACGGGCTGATCAAGCGGGTGCCCGACGCCGGCGACCGCCGTTCGGTGCTCGCGGCTCTCACCGAGGCCGGTGTCGAACGAATCCGGGCCATCCGCCGGCACGCGACGGAAAAGCAGGCCGCCGTCGCCACTGGCTTCACCGGCGAGCAGCTGGTGCAACTCCGCCATCTGTGCCTGCTGCTCGTTCGCAACCTCGGCCGGGACCAGGTCGCCTAGATCACGTGGCCTTCGTAACCCGCCTCTCGCTGCGCCTCGGAGTCGTCGTCCTGCTCGGCGTGGTGCTGCTTTTCGGGACCGGCATCTTCGCAGCGACCCAGGTCCAGCAGGACCTGCTGCCCGACATTTCCGTGCCCGCGGTAATCGTCATCACGCCATACCCGGGCGCCTCGCCGGAGATCGTCGACGCGCAGGTCAGCGTGCCCGTCGCCAACGCCATGCAGGGGGTGAATGGGGCGAACACCGTGCAGTCGACCTCGAGCCAGGGGGCCTCCCTGGTGATAGTTCTGTTCAGGGACGGCGTCGATCTCAAGTCGGCCGAGCAAGACGTCAACAGCGCCCTGGCCAGGATCCGCGGGCTGCTGCCGCCCCAAGCGCTCGCTTCGACGGTCCAGACCTTTTCCACCAACAGCCTGCCGATTCTCGAGTACGCCATCTCCGCGGGCGAGCCACTGGGCGACCTGGCCGGTCAGCTGCGAGCCCAGGCCCTGCCCAAGCTGAAAGGACTGGCAGGCGTCTCGTCGGTCGTCATCACCGGCGCACCTACCGATGAGGTCGACGTCACCCTCGATCCGAAGAAGCTGGCGGCGTACGGCGTCACCGTCAGCCAGGTGGCCGCGTCGCTGCAGCAGGCCAGCATCGTGCAGTCGATTGGCTCTCTCAAGCAGGGCTCGGCCACGATTCCCCTCCAGGTCGCGGGCTCGTTGACGAGCCTCGACCAGATCGGAAAGATCACGGTCACTCCGGCGGTCAGCACAGCAAAGACTGGCAAGCCGGCGGCCCCCGTCAGGATCGATCAGCTGGGCACGGTGCAGGTCGTCTCCGTGCCGGCCGACACGATCACGCGTACCAACGGCCAGCTGAGCATCGGCCTGCGGATCATCAAGGGACCGAACGCCAACACCGTGACGGTTGCCAACGAGGTCTGGGCGGCGCTGCCGGGCATCGAGTCCGCAATCGGCCACAGCATCCACATGCAGCCGATCCAGGACCAGGCGACGCCTATCACCCAGGCCATTGGCGACATCCTCCGCGAAGGACTCCTCGGCGCCATCTTCGCGGTGCTCGTCATCTTCGTATTTCTTCGCAGCGCGCGCGCGACGCTGGTCGCCGCCATCTCGATTCCGCTGTCGTTGCTGGTGGCGGTGATCGTGCTGTGGTGGCAGGGCATCACCCTCAACATCCTCACGCTGGGCGGGATGATGGTCGCGATCGGACGCGTGGTCGACGACTCGATCGTCGTGCTCGAGAACATCAGCCGGCACGTCAGCGAAGGGGAGCGGCCGCTCGTCGCCGCATATACAGGAGCACGCGAGATCATCACGGCGGTCTCGTCTTCCACGCTGACGACGGTCGGCGTCTTTCTTCCGATCGCGTTCCTGACCGGCATCGCCGGCAGCTTCTTCCGGCCGTTCGCGCTTACGGTTGTGGTCGCGCTGCTGGCCTCGCTGGTGGTCGCGGTGACGGTGGTGCCGCTGCTTGCCTCGCGTCTATTGCCGGCGATTCGAGCCGAAGGAGTCGAGCGGCGGCTGCGCTGGAGCTGGACGCAGCAGATCTACGTGCCGGTGATCCGGTGGGCGACCGCACACCGGCTGCTGACGCTGGGTGCGGCAGCCGCCTTCTTCGTAGCGTCGATGGCCCTCATCCCGCTGCTGCGCATCAACCTGCTCGATCAATCGTCCAGCCCCACCTTCCCGATCAGCATCACGATGCCGGAGAACTCCACCCTTCTCCAGACGGATGCCGAGACGCAGAAGGTCGAAGCCCTTATCGCCGGCGTTCCCGGCATCACGGCATACCAGGCGACGGTGGGCGGGCAAAGCGATCCTTTCGCACCGCCGGGCACGGTGCCCGCCGATCCAACCCAGGCGGCGATTCTGGTGCTCGTTCAGAACGGCCAGTACGACAGCGCGGTCGCGGGGGTGAAACGCGCGCTGGCCGGATACCAGGGCTCGGCCAGGCTGCAGGTTGGGCAGGCCCAGAACAGCTCCAATGCGACCAGCAGCCAGATGCAGGTCGACGTTCGCGCGGCGGACGCGGGGACGCTGCGGGTCGCCAACGACAACGTCCTGGCCGCGCTCGCGAAGGTCCCGGGCCTCGCCGAGCTCAAGTCGAACCTCGTCGCATCCAAACCGCAGTACCAGCTGGTTCCGACCGACAAGCTGGCCGCGTCCGGCCTGAACATCCAGACGCTCGCGGCGCTGGTCGCCCAGCAGATCAACGGCCAGGTGGCCGCGCAGGCCAACCTGCCGCAGGGCACGATGCTTGTGCGCGTCCAGCTGCCACCGGGAACCGCGGACACCGCCGCGACCCTGTCCGCGTTGCCGATTCCGACTGCGATCGGCGTTGTGCCCCTGTCGACCCTGGCGACGATTCAGGAGGTCAGCGGGCCGCAAACGGTCAACCGCGTCAACGGCGACCGCGACGCCACGATCACCGGAACCATCACGGCGAACGACACGCGCGCAGTCCAGACCAATGTCAGCAACGCGTTGGCCGCCGTCTCACTTCCATCGGGCGCATCCCTGTCGACCGGCGGAGTCTTTGCGCAGCTTTCGACCGTGCTCACGCAGTTTGCCCTGGCGCTTCTGGCCGCGATCGGATTGGTGTACCTGATCATGGTCGCGACCTTCCGCTCGTTGCTGAAGCCACTGGTGCTGCTGGTCTCGATTCCGTTTGCAGCCACGGGCGCGATCATCGCGCTGGTGGTGACCAACACGTCGCTATCACTCCCGGGCCTGATCGGAATCCTGATGCTGACCGGCATCGTGGTCACCAACGCCATCGTTCTTCTCGACCTCGTCGAGCAGTATCGCGACCGCGGCCTGAACCTGCACGACGCCATCATCGAAGGCGGTCGCCATCGGCTCCGCCCGATCCTGATGACCGCCTTCGCCACCATGCTGGCCCTGGTCCCGCTGGCGGTCCTGGGTGGTGCCGGGGGCATCGGCGGCGCATTCATCAGCCGGCCGCTGGCCATCGTGGTGATCGGAGGCCTGTTCACGAGCACTCTGCTGACTCTGGTTCTGGTTCCAGTCCTTTATTCGCTGGCCTCCCGTTTCGCCAGCCGGCGCTCGACCCGAGATCTGGATGAGCTGCTGAACGCGGCCGAGGATCGTCGCTTCAAGCCACTCGGGCATCGCTCAACCGGCCGGTTCGAGGCGGTCACCGCCGGCGACTACGCCTTCAGCTTTACGCTGGAACCGGAACCTGGACGACTTGGCGACCGGAAGGTCCTGGAGGTCATGACTCAAAACGGACTGTCTGTCGAGCCGGTGGCAGGGACGCCGAAGATGCGGATCGGCGTCCGGGCAGTGCAAGCCACCTCGCCCTCTGAAGCGTCGGAAAAGGCACGTGATCGCGTCCGTGGGCTCGTGCCCGCCAGCGGATACCGGCTCTCCGAACCCGAGCCGATTCGCGCGGACGGCTCGAACTAAGGCTCGATGAGCACAGTTACGATCGCGGCCACATACGGTGCCGGAGGGAGCATTGTCGGCCCTGCGGTTGCGAAGCGCCTGGAACTGCCCTTCGTGGACCGGGCGATCCCCGCTGCGCTGGCAGCCAAGATTCATGAGCCGCTGGTGTCGGCTCTGGCGGACGATTCTGAACGGGGCAGCTCCGTGGGCCGGCTCCTGCGCAGCGCTCTCAGCTACAGCGGGCTCTTCGCGGGCGTGCCGGTGCCCGACGACGAGCTGGGTGTGCTGCCGGACATCGCACAGACCGAGATCGCGATCCGGTGCCTGGCCGATGCCGGCGGGGCGGTGATCCTCGGTCGCGCCGGTGTGTTCGTCTTGAAGGCCAGACCGGATGTGTTTCACGTCCGGTTGGATGGAGAGGTCGAAGCCAGGCGGCGTGCCGCGATGTCACACGAAGGGCTCGATTACAAGACGGCGGCGAGGCAACAGGTCGATTCGGACCAGGCCCGGCGCGCCTACGTCTCACATTTCTATCCCAGGGCGGGCGCGTGGGAGGATCCACGGCACTATCACATGCTGCTGGACAGCACCGCGATCTCACTGGACACCTGCGTCGAACTCATCACGCGTGCGGCCGAGGACGTGTTCGCGAAATCCGCCGCCACTCAGACGACGACGGGGGAGTAGACCTTGGCCACGACCGAAGAACGACCCCTGCCGCCTGTAGAGAGGTCTGGGCCGACCGTCGCGGCCCCGTCGTTGATGTCGCTGCCGCCGCGACGAAAGCTGGCGATATTGGGCGCAATCCTGCTGACCATGTTCCTGGCGTCCCTCGACCAGACGGTGGTCGGCACCGCCCTGCCGCGAATCGTGACCGACCTGAACGGCGCGAGCCTCTACGCCTGGGTGGTCAGCTCGTACCTCTTGTCGTCGACCGTGACCGTCCCCATCTACGGAAAGTTCTCGGACGTGTTCGGCCGGAAGGTGATGCTGATCATCGGCGTTTGCCTGTTTCTCGCCGGTTCATGGCTGTCGGGCGCCTCGCAGGACATGGCCGAGCTGGTCGCATTCCGCGCCGTCCAGGGCCTTGGCGCGGGAGCTCTCTTCCCGATCGTCATGGCGATCATCGGCGACCTTTACAGCCCTCGCGAGCGTGGTCGGTTCCAGGGCCTGTTCGGCGCCGTGTTCGCCCTCAGCTTCATCGTCGGGCCGTTCATCGGTGGCTGGATAACCGACAACATCAGCTGGCATTGGGTCTTCTACGTGAACGTCCCGTTTGGGATCGCATCGCTTGTGGTGCTGGCCACGGTGCTGCCCAGCGCGGGCCATGCGAAAGCATCGATTCGCGATCTCGACTACCTGGGGATCGTGCTGTTCACGGCCGGCGTGGTGCCGTTCATGCTCGGGCTCACCAACAAAGGCAATGTGAACAGCTCGGGTCAGCTGGCCAGCTGGACCGATCCCGACGTGGGCGGACTCATCGCCATCGGCCTGGTGATCCTGGTCGTCTTCTTGATCGCGGAGTCGAGGGCGAAGGAACCGATCATCCCGCTGGACCTCTTCAAGGAGCGGGATTACGCGGTCAGCATGGCCGCGGTGTTCGCCTTCGGAATCGCCATGTTCGCGGCCGTCATCTTCATGCCCCGCTTCTATCAGACCGTCCGCGGCATCAGCGCCACCGCGTCGGGTTACTACATCTGGCCGCTGCTCGTGGGCCTGATGGGCGGAAGCATAGGCACCGGGCTTCTGATCAGCCGGCTCGGCCGGTACAAATGGCTGATGACAGGTGGAGCGGTACTGATGCTGATCGGGGGCTTCTTGATGACGCACCTCACGGCCGGCGTTTCCGACTGGGAGCTCTGGACGTGGATGCTCATTCTTGGTCTCGGGATCGGACCGGCGATGGCGGGCTTCACAGTGGTGGTCCAGAACTCGGTGCCCCCCAGCCGGCTCGGCGTCGCCACGAGCACACTCACCTTCCTGCGTCAGATCGGCGCCTCGGTCGGATTGGCCGCGGCGGGCACCATCTTCTCGTCCTCGTTTGCGAGCCGGTTGCCCAACACGCTCGCCGAAGCGGGCGTGCCACAGCCCGTCATCCCTCAGATCGTCAGGCTGTCCGGTGCGCTCCAGAACGTCGGCAACGGCCGCGCCCTGCTCGAGCACATCCTGGCCGGGCCACAGCAGGCGCTGATTCCCAAGGTGATCGCCGCCGCCAACAACGCGTTGGCGCTGTCAATCGGTGATCTCTTCTGGATCACGATCGTGTCCGGGGTCTTCGGGCTGGCGTGCACCTTGCTGCTTCGCGACAGACCGCTGCGCAGCGCTGCCGAGCTGCGGTCTGGGTCGCTGGCCTCCGACAACGGCGGTGTGGCCGATGGCGCCGAGCCAGTCGCCCCAGAGTTCGCCTAGCCACGTTTCGCGAACCCAAAGCTCGAACGATCGACGCGACTTCCGGATTGGAATGAGGCACCGCCGTCTGCAGTCGCCGCCGGCACTCGTCCGGACCAAGCTGCGTAGCCATCGATCCCTCCTTCCCGATGAGCACAGCGCGAGAGGTCACCTCGCGCGCATCTCCTTACATGTGCCCGCGGTGGAGTTACCCTTGTCATCCGACCCGTAAGGCGGTCAACCCAGGAGGTGGGGCATGGTTAAGAAGATCCTGCTTGCCGAGAGCGACATCCCCGAGCGCTGGTATAACATCCTGCCCGACCTTCCGGCACCCCCGGCTCCATACCTCCATCCCGCAACGCTGCAGCCTATGGGCCCGGCCGACCTCGCGCCGATATTCCCTCAGGCGATCATCGCCCAGGAGGTCTCAGCCGAGCCCTGGATCGAGATCCCGGAGGAGGTGCGGGACATCTATCGCATCTGGCGGCCGAGCCCTCTTTACAGGGCTGATCGGCTCGAGAAAGCCCTCGATACACCGGCGCACATCTACTTCAAGTACGAGGGCGTTTCCCCCGCGGGCTCGCACAAGCCGAACACCGCGGTCCCGCAGGCGTACTACAACGCCAAGGAGGGGGTCAAGCGGCTCACGACCGAGACCGGGGCAGGCCAGTGGGGTTCCGCGCTGGCGTTCGCCGGAGCCCTGTTCGGCCTCGAGGTCACGGTGTACATGGTCAAGATCTCGTACGAGCAGAAGCCTTATCGCCGGGCGATGATGGAGACCTGGGGAGCGACCGTTTTTGCCTCCCCGACCAACCTCACAAATGCAGGACGCGGGATTCTCGCGGCCGACCCCGACTCGCCGGGAAGCCTCGGCATCGCAATCTCGGAAGCGGTCGAAGATGCGGCCACCCACGACGACACCAAGTACTCGCTGGGATCCGTGGTCAACCACGTCCTTCTCCACCAAACAGTCATCGGTCTCGAGGCCAAGAAACAGATGGAGATGGCCGGCGCCTACCCCGACGTGGTCATCGGATGCGTCGGCGGCGGATCCAACTTCGCCGGCCTGACATATCCGTTCATCGGCGACAAGCTGAAAGGCCGCCACGCGGCGACGCGTTTCGTGGCCGCCGAGCCAGCCGCATGCCCAACGCTGACTCGAGGCGTTTACGCATACGACTTCGGCGACGCTGTCGGCCTGGGTCCCGTGGTGAAGATGTTCACGCTCGGCCATGGCTTCGTGCCCGACCGGATCCACTCGGGCGGCCTCCGCTACCACGGCGACGCTCCCTCGCTATGTCTTCTCGTCGACAAGGGCGTGGTCCAGGCGCGCGCTTACAAGCAGAAGGAGTGCTTCGCCGAGGCTGTTCGATTCGCTCGCGCCGAGGGTTTTCTGCCAGCGCCCGAAGCCGCGCACGCGCTGCGCGCCGTGGCCGAGGAGGCGGCTGCGGCGCGGGAGGCAGGCGAAGCGAGGACCATTCTCTTCGGCCTGTCCGGCCACGGCCATTTCGACATGTCGGCGTACGACGCCTACTTCGCCGGCAAGCTCGAAGACGTCGAGCTGTCCCAGTCGAGGATCGACGCGGCCATCGAAGAGCTTCCCCGAGTCCCCGCGATGCCGTGATCTAGCCGGTCAGGGTTCGGATCGGAGTCGGTCGAGCACCTGCTTGAACACGTCGTACGGCTGCGCGCCCACCAGGAGATAGCGGCGGTCGAAGATGTGCGCGGGGATCGCATTGATTCCGACCGACTCGGCCTCGTGCCGGCTCTCATCGATCAGGGTTTCATAACGTCCCTGCGTGATCGCCTCCCTCAGCTCGTCGCCGTCGAGGCCGATGCCGGCGCCAATCCGGACCAGGTCATCGACGTCCTCAAGCTTGGCGGTGCGCTCCCAGTGCGCCTTGAACAGCGCGTGGTGCATCTCGTCGAACCGGCCTTGCTCGCGTGCGAACTCGGCGGCGCCAAGCGCTCGCCGCGAGTTGATGATGACGTCGCGCGACTCCATGCTCAGGCCGACCTCGGCCGAAACCGTACGCAGGTGGTCCTGTGCCTGCGCGAATCTGGCCTTCCCGAAGTATGCCTCGCGCGGTATTCCTTCGGGCGGAGCTTCTGGGTGCAGCTCGAACGGCACCCAGGACACGCGCACAAGGCCTTCGCTCTCCAGCTGTTCGACTCTGACCGAGTCGATGTAGCACCAGGGTCAGACGTAATCGGAGAAGACGATCAGCTCGACCGGCTTGGTCTCCTGCATTCGTTGCGACTCAGTGTGACACCCGGCTGCCCCTCGTCCGGATTAGATGAGCTCTCCGTCCTCCGGGACGACGCTCGCGTCGTCGAGCGCGAGCTCTTCGACGAGGATGAGCAGATTGGCCAGGGCGGGCGAATGATCGTCGCTGCGGTAAGCCAGCGCGAGCTCGACGAGGGGCGCAGGCGACATGGGCCTGTAGGCGATTCCATCCGCCGGCTGCATGCCCGCGTACCGGCGTATGACCAGAATTACTGCGGTCCCTGGCCTGGCCACGGTCTCGATGGCGATGTCGGTGGGATCCTCGGAAACGATGTTCAGCTCCGCGCCGGTGTGCTTCACCAGCCAGCGCCGGAGCGCGCCTATCAGATCCGGGTTGAAGGCCGCAGGCGGCAGACCCAGCGGCTCACCGCGAAGGGACTCGACGGGCACACGATCCATCTGCGCCAGGTGATGATCGGATCGCATGGCCACGGCTACCTCTTCACGACGGATCGTTCGCGCCGATATGCCGTCGGGCCGGGCGCTGGGCATCAGCGCAAACGCAGCGTCGGCGGTGTGGCTCTGCACGAGCTGCAGGTTGGGGCCGGACGATCCCGACATGGTCTCAACGTCGACCCCAGGGAATCGCCTGCGATACTCCGCGATGACGGAGCCCGCAGTCGATACATCGCCCGATGCCTGGTACGCGAGGCGCAGCTGTCCCGCGAGCCCGGACGAGTAGGCCTTGAGGTCATGCAGCGCCTGGTCCTCTGCCTCGACCAGTCTCCGGGCGTGTGGCAGCAGCACGATCCCGGCTGGGGCCAGACGCACCTCCCTGGCGTTTCGTTCGAGCAGCTGAAGGCCAACTTCGCGTTCGAGGGACTGGATGCGCTGCGTGAGAGCGGGCTGGGTCAGATGCAGGCGGACGGCCGCGTGTCCGAAATGGCCTAGGGTGGCGATTTCTACGAATGCCCTGAGCTGCCGGAGTTCCACGTGCCGGTCGATTATTGCGACCGGAGTCCTGCCTAGCTCAATCGGCTTGTTATTGGTCGATCAGGTGTCAGTTTTTGGCGCGCGCAAACCGCTCGGCCAGCTTGCCCAGCTGCGAGACGAGCTCGGGGGGCTCGTCGACGGAGAACTCCGCATCGAGCAATCCCAGGTACAGGGCGAGCATCTCGATGGAGTTGGAGCGGGCATGCACCAGGCATGAGCTGTCATTGATGGGTTCGACAACGACCTCGCGCGGCACGCGCTCGGCAATAAGGGCGGCAGGCGCATGCACGGTCACTCGAGCCTCGTACTTCATCGGCGCGGAGCGGACGCTCCGCATCACATACGCGGCGATGTCTTCAGCGGGCGGCTCGCGAGGCGTGAAATGTGGACCGCCGGAATGCGTGGTCGCCAGGCGGTCGACGCGAAACGTGCGCCACGCGTGGCGGCCTCTGTCCCAGGCCACCAGGTACCAGCGCCTGCCCAGATGGACCAATCGAAACGGCTCGACCGATCGCGTCGTTTCGGTGCCGTCGTGCTTGCGGTAGTCGATCGCCAGCACCTCATGGTCGCGGCACGCGGCGGCTATCACGGCAAGCAGGTGCGCGTCGACCGTCGGGCCGGATGTCGGGATGGCGACCGTATATGCCTGCAGCGCGTTCACTCGCCGCCGCAGCCTCGCGGGGAGCACCTGCTCGAGCTTCACCAGCGCCCGGACTGAGGTTTCCTCGATCCCCGTGACGCCGCCGCCCGCAGAGGATCTCAGGGACACAGCGACCGCGACTGCCTCTTCGTCGTCGAGGAGGAGCGGGGGCAGCGCCGCGCCGGATCCAAGGCGATAGCCGCCGGCCACGCCAGGGGTCGCTTCGACCGGGTAGCCGAGCGCACGGAGCCTGGTGACGTCGTTGCGCACGGTTCGCTTGCTCACCTCGAGACGCTCCGCCAATTGCGCGCCGGACCACTCCCGCCGTGTCTCGAGAAGGGTCAGAACCCGGAGGAGGCGGGCCGATGTGTTCAGCATCCTGGTTTCGATCCTGAATCTTATTGCGGAACGAAACTTGCCGCAATGACAGATAGCCTCCTGCGTGTATTCGGAAGGAAAACTGAGGAGGTTGGTCATGACTCGAAGCTCGTCCCCGACCCAGGTGGTGCTGGCCACCGTGGGCGTGGCCCTCGCGCTCCTGCTGGCCGCGCTCGACCAGACGATCGTGGGCGTGGCGATGCCGCGAATCGTCGCGCAGCTGCACGGCTTGAGCTATTACGCGTGGGTGACCACGGCCTACCTGATCACGTCGACGGCCCTCGTGCCGGTGGCCGGGAAGCTTGGCGACATGTTCGGCCGCAAGCCATTTCTTCTCGTTGGCATGATCGGTTTCATCGCCGCGTCGGCTCTGTGCGGCATCTCTCAGAACATGGTCGAGCTCGTACTCTTCAGGGGCCTGCAGGGAGCTTTCGGCGGCGTGCTGTTCGCATCGACCTTCGCGGTACTCGCCGACGTGTTCCCGCCCGCGCAGCGGGCTCGCATGAGCGGACTCTTCGGAGCGGTCTTCGGGCTTTCGTCGGTGGTGGGGCCCACGCTCGGAGGCTTCTTGACGGACGGCCCCGGCTGGCGCTGGGTCTTCTACGTCAACGTGCCGCTCGGCGTCGCGGCCGCGCTCCTTGTCGCCACGCAGCTTCCGTACGTGCGCTCGAGCGCGCGCCTGCGCGACATCGACTGGCTGGGCACGGGCCTGCTCTTCGCCGGCCTCACGCCGCTGCTGATCGCGCTGTCGATGACTCGTGACCACGCATGGCTCTCGACGCAGGTGATGGGACTGCTCACGCTGGCGGCCGTGGCCCTCGTCGCCTTCTATCTGATCGAGCGCCGCGTGGAGCACCCGGTCGTTCCTTTCCAGCTGTTCAAGCTGAACGTCTTCGCGGTGCCTGCCGTGATCTCGTTCTTCAGCGGGATCGGAATGTTCGGCGCCGTCATCTTCGTTCCGCTCCTCTACCAGGGCGTCCTCGGAATCAGCGCCACCAACGCGGGCCAGCTGCTGACGCCGATGATGCTGGGCGTGGTCGTCACGGCCACCGCCACGGGTGCGCTCATCGCCCGTATCCCGGCGTATCGCTTCCTGGCGACTGTCGCGTTGGGTGTGATGATCGCGGGCCTGATCCTGCTCACTCGAATTGGTCCCGGGTCCAGTCCCCTCGAGGTCACCCGCGACATCATCATCATCGGCGCTGGTCTCGGTGTGACGTTCCCGCTCACCCTGGTCGTGATCCAGGCGGGTTTGCCGCACCAGCTCATCGGGGTGGGCACGAGCCAGCTCACCTTCTGGAGAAGCCTAGGCGGGACGCTCGGAACCGCCATCCTCGGTTCGATCCTGACCAACCGGCTGCCGGTGCCGTTCAGCCGGCTTGGTCTCGCCGGCTCGCTCCATGATCTGTTCCTGGCAGCCGCGGCCGTCGCCGCGGTGTCCGTGATCGCGAGCCTGTTCTTGCGGGAGGTGCCGCTGACGCGCGAAGCGCCGTCGGTGCCGGTCGAGATCGAGGCGGCCGCCTAGCTCGATTGAACCACGTGGCCGGCGGTCTTCCGCCGGCCACCTCCCGGCAACATCGGGTATCAGCGATCCGCATTCTTGGCGCCAAACGAGCCCCTCGACTCGATGAATTACGTGTTTTTGGCGCCGGCGGTGCCTGTGGTGAGCTCGGCCCGCCACGGCGGATCGGCGCCCGAGCGGGTGCAGGTGATGGCTGCCACCAGGCATGCAAAACCGAGCATGGACTCGAGGCCGTCACGATCGAGGGCGAGATCCGGCTGCAGGTTGTCGTGATCATGCAGCCAGGCCAGGACGGCCGCGCCAAATGCATCGCCGGCGCCGATGGTGTCGACCACGTCGACCTTGGGGGCCGCGACCCGTACAGTGCCGCCCGCGCTCACGGCGACGGCACCATCGGCTCCCATCGTGACCACGACGAGGCGCGCGCCGAGCTCCAGCATCCGGGCGGCGCTCGCCTCGCAGTCCAGCTCGGGAAAGAGCCAGGCCAGGTCGCCTTCGCTGGCTTTGACGATGGTGCTGTGCGCAGCGAGCGCATCGATGCGGCCTCCATACGCTTGGTTGTCCCTCAGCAGCTGGGGTCGAACGTTGGGGTCGAGCATCAGGAGCCGGTGCTTGCTCTCCCGTCGAGCAAGATCGGTGAGCGTCGTCGCCATCGGTTCCAGCACCAGGCCCAGGGTGCCGACGTGCAGAGCGTTCACCTCGGCGGGCAGTGTCGCGGGCACCATCTCCGGCGTCAGGTTCGGCGCCGACGTTCCGTGCACGTAGAACTCGTACTCCGCGAGGCCTTCACCATCGAGCTCGGCCACGGCCAGGGTGGTCGGTTCGGGCCCATAGCTGACGAGTGATAGTTCGGCCCCGTCCGCCTCGAGCTCGCGAGCAAGCATCGCGCCGAACGCGTCTGTCGACAGCCGGCCGAGAAACGACGTCGGAGCGCCGAGGCGAGCCAGCGCCCGTACCGTGTTGAACGGGCCGCCGCCGGGTACGGGGCGGCGTGTGTCATCGCCCGCGGGGATGATGTCGATCAACGCTTCGCCGCAGACGACGATCAAGGTCTGATCTCGCCCGAGCCTCGCGTGATCATCTTCGTCTGGACGATGTGATGCTCCGATGGCGAACGGTCGCCGTCGAGCCGCCGGAACAGCAATTCCGCGGAGACGCGCCCAATCGCGGCCGGGTCCTGCGCGATGACCGTGATGCCGGGATCGAGGAGGTCGGCGAGCAGGATGTCGTCGAACCCGACAAGCGCGACGCGATGGTGAAGGTTCAGCCTGCGGAGCGCCCGGCAGGCTCCGATCGTGATGAGGTTCTGTCCGGTGAAGAGAGCGGTAGGGGGCTGCGACATCGCGAAGAGCTCTTCGACCGCGGCCTCGGCGCCCGCCGTCCCGCGCACGTCGAGCTTCACGAGGCGATCATCGACGTCGAGGTTCTGGGCCGCAACCTCCTCGACGTAGCCGCGGTGCCGCTCGATGGCGGTCGCGATCGTGTGCAGGTCGCCGAGGTATCCGATGCGCCGGTGACCCTGGGCGGCCAGGTGCCGGATGCCAATCCGCACCCCGCTGGCATTGTCTGCGAGGACCGTGTCAGCATCGAAGAAGGCCGGCGGGCGGTCGACGAAAACAATTGCTGTTCCGGCCTTCCGTTCCATCGCGAGGTAGCCGTGATCATGGCTCGCGGGCAGGATTATCAGGCCGTCCACGCGGCGCGACGTGAACGCGGCGATCAGGGCGCGTTCGCGGTTCGCGTCCTCGTCTGAGCTCCCCGCGAAGACCAGGACCCCCCGCGTGACCGCGACATCCTCGATCGAGCGGTGCAGGGCGGAAGAGAAGGGGTTGGCGACGTCCTCGAGCACCACGCCGATGCTGGCGCTGCGTCCGTCGGTGCGGCGGAGGCTGCTCGCGGTGAGGTTGTGGCGGTAGCCCACCATCTCGACCGCCGCCGCGACGCGTGCGCTCAGCTTGCCGGTCACGCCGGGCTCGCCATTGACGACGCGAGACACGGTCTTGATGCTGACCCTGGCCGCGGCCGCGACCTCCCGCATGGTCGGCCGCGACCGGTTACGAACGGCCGGAGACTTCCTCTTTGTCAACGTTGTACAGGATCGGGCACCGGGGCCGGCGCAGATGGCGGTACGAAGCCATCTTGCTTTTTCATCGAGCCCATGTTATACCTTGACAACGTTGTCTTTGACAACGTTGTCCGGAACGCCACGAGGCGTGTGCCTGCGATTGGAGCTGTTCAAAGGGGTGACTCTCTATGACTGGTAGGAACCTTCGATTTTTGGACCGACGCCTGGCCATGGGGACCCTTTTCCTCCTCATCGCACTGGTCGGCGGAGCCTGTTCTGGTGGAGCCGGGGGCGGCGGGGGCGGGGGCCAGACCACCATCACCCTCGGCGCGGTCGACAACCCGTCGATGGCCGACCTGAAAAAGCTGGTTCCTGACTTCCAGAGCGCCCACCCCAACATCAAGGTCAACATCGTGACCCTACCCGAGGACCAGATCCGTCAGCAGGTGACGCAGGACGTCGCGACGCAAAGCGGGCGCTTTGACCTGTTCACGATCGGCACATACGAGGTTCCGCTGTGGGCCAAGCTCGGCTGGCTTCAGAACCTGAACCCATACATCGCCAAGGACTCGTCGTATGCACCCGACGACCTGATCCCTGGGATCAAGACTGCCCTCACATACCAGAACGATCTCTATGCGGTGCCCTTCTACGGCGAATCCTCGATGCTCATGTACCGCAAGGACCTTCTGGCGGCCAAGGGCGTGACCATGCCCGATCATCCGACGTGGGATCAGGTCGCGGCGGCCGCGAAGGCCGTCAACAGCTCGAGCGTCAACGGAATCTGCTTGAGAGGTCTACCCGGTTGGGGCGAGCAGCTCGCTCCGCTTGACACCGTGGTCAACACATTCGGTGGACGCTGGTTCGACACTAGCTGGAACGCCCAGCTGAACACGCCGCAATGGAAGGACGCCCTGACCTTCTATGTGAACCTGCTCAAGACGGCGGGCGAGCCAGGGGCCGGCAACGCCGGATTCACCGAGTGCCTCAACGCGTACAACAGCGGCAAGGTTGCGATGTGGTACGACGCCACCGTGGCGGCAAGCTTCTTCACGGGGGACGCCGCGAAGAACTCGGGCTACGCCTACGCCCCCACCAAGGTCAAGGACTGGTCGGGTTGGCTGTGGGCATGGACGCTGGCCATGGGTTCGGCCAGCACGAAGAAGGACGCCGCCTGGACCTTCGCGGACTGGGCCACCTCCAAGGACTACGCCAAGCTGGTAGGGACAAAGCTTGGTTGGGCCCGCGTATCGCCGGGCACGCGTACTTCGACATATGCGATCCCCGAGTACAAGGCGGCCGCCGGCGCTTTCGCGCAGGTCACCCTTGATTCGATCGCGCACGCCGACGTGACACACGCGACCGTTGACCCGGTTCCCTACGTCGGCATCCAGTACGTCGACATCACCGAATTCCAGCAGCTCGGCGACAACATTTCTCAAGAGTTCGCCAAAGTGATCGCCGGCAACGAAACGGTGGATCAAGCGCTGCAAAAGGCGCAAGCGCTCGCAACTGTCGTTGGCAAGGTCTACCAGCATTAACGCGTGATCTCCAAGAGAGATCGCCCCAAGTGAACAGCACCGGAAGATCCATCCTCCCTGTCGTCGGGAACGGAGGCGCGCGGGAACCAACCGCCGCCTCCGTCGCCCGCCGGGATGCCTGGCTGCGACGGCTGCCGCTGCTTCCAGCGTTTCTGTACGTCGTCCTCGTGACCCAGGTCCCGTTCGTGCTGACGATCTACTACAGCCTGTTCTCCTGGAACCTTCTCAAGCCAGGCAGCTTCAAGTTCTCGGGGCTTGACAACTACACGAGGCTCGTGACCGACGAGAGCCTCAGGACCGCGCTGGTCAACACGGTGGTTCTCACGGTGTCGGTCATCGCGATCTCGGTCGTGCTGGGCCTCGCGGTAGCCTCGCTGCTGAACTCAGAGGTCTTCGGCAAGGGTCTGATGCGGACGCTCATGATCGCTCCTTTTCTCATCATGCCGACGGCCGGCGCTCTGATCTGGAAGGACACCCTCCTCAACCCGTTGTTCGGGCTCCTACCGAATCTGTTGACCCCATTCGGTCTCGGTCGCGTCGACTGGGTGAATCGTTTCCCGATGGCGATGGTCGTGGTCGTGGAGGTCTGGCGGTGGACGCCCTTCATGATGCTGATCATCCTCGCCGGTCTGCAGTCGCAGAACCCCGAGATCCTGGAGGCAGCACGCGTCGACGGCGCGAACGCTCTTCAGGCCTTTCGCCGCATCACGCTGCCATTGGTCCGGCCGTTCATCGAGCTGGGCGCGCTGCTCGGATCGCTTTTCGTCGTGCAGACCTTTGATTCGATTTACATGCTGACCTATGGCGGCCCTGGCGAAGATACGACCAACCTCCCGTTCCTGCTCTACATCGTCGCCTTCCAGGGGTTCAGCATCGGGCAGGCGTCCGCGATCGGGGTGGTCGCGGTCATCATCACCACCGTCGTTGCCACCTTTGCGCTGCGCACGCTGTTCTCGATCTTCCAGGTGGAAGCCAGGCGATGAGGGCGACCATGGTGTCGACCCGGTCGAAGGTGCTGTGGTCGGTGGTCGGCTGGCTGGTGGTGATCGTTTTCTTCTTCCCCGTCCTGTGGATGTGGCTGGAAGGTCTCAAGACGGAGCCGCAAGCCGCCAGCTCTCCGCCGACGATATTCTTCGTGCCGACCCTGGCGGAATTCCAGGAGGTCCTTTCTGGCGATTTCCCGCCGTTCTTCATCAACTCGGCCATCGCAAGCATCGGGTCGACGCTGCTGGTTTTGATCCTGGGGCTGCCCGCCGCGTATGCGCTTGCCATCAGGCCGGTCAAGCGAACGCGGGACGTGCTTTTCTTTTTCATCTCCACGCGATTCCTGCCCTTCGCCGCCAGCCTGGTCCCGCTTTACCTGCTGGCTCGGGACCTCAAGCTGCTCGACAACATCTTTGCCCTGGTCCTCATCTACACCACGATCAACCTGCCGCTTGGAGTCTGGCTTCTGCGCTCGTTCCTGCTCGAGATCCCAAATGACTTGTTTGAAGCTGCGCGTGTGGACGGTGCCGGATTCCGGCACGAGATATTGCGAATTGTGGTGCCGCTGATCGCGCCTGGGCTTGCAGCGACGTCCTTGATCTGCCTGATCTTCAGCTGGAACGAGTTTTTCTACGCGGTCAACTTCACGTCTTCGGTCGCGGCCACGGCGCCAATCTTCCTGGTTGGCTTCATCAGCGGTCGCGGGCTGTTCTACGCGAAGCTTGCCGCCGCGGCCACCCTGGCCAGCCTGCCGGTGCTGCTGGCGGGCTGGATCGCGCAGAAGCAGCTGATTCGTGGTCTGACCATGGGGGCCGTGAAGTGAAGGCGGTCGTGATCGAGGAGCCGGGCAAGTTTGCGGTCCGGTCGGTCGACGACCCTACGCCTGGCGAGCTGGACGCCATCGTCAAGGTGGAAGCCTGCGGTATCTGCGGCACGGATATTCACGTCCTCCACGGTGAGTTCGCTCCGACCCGCTATCCGATCGTTCCCGGCCACGAGTTCTGTGGCGAGGTGGTCGCAGTGGGCTCAGAGGTCAGCAACCTCTCGGTCGGAGATTTCGTGGCGGTCGACCCTTCCCTGTTCTGTGGCCACTGCCGGATGTGCCGCCTCGGCCGCTTCAATCTGTGCGAGAACTGGAATGCGATCGGCGTCGGGAGCGTCAACGGCGCCTGTGCCGAGCTGGTCAGGGTTCCGTCCGCGAGTGCGTTCAGCGTGGGGGCTGACTTTCCTCGTCACTGGGCCACCCTCGTCGAGCCGTTGTCCTGCGCCGTGCATGGCCTGGATCAATTCGGTCCCAAGCCTGCCGACGATTACCTCATCTACGGCGCCGGGACGATGGGCCTCCTGCTCGCGCAGCTGATCAAGCACAACGGCGCGGGCCGTCTGGACATGGTCGAGACCAACGCCAAGCGTCACCAGCTGGCGAAACGGCTGGCCGCCGATCGGGTCGCCGTGTCGGCCGACGAGCTCGACCGGGCGCAGGGCTGGGACGTGGTCATCGATGCAACAGGTGTGGTCGCCGCCATCGAGGATGGGCTTCGACGAGTGGGACGCGGCGGCACTTTCTTGATGTTCGGCGTCGCCCGCTCCGACGCGACCGCCAGGATCTCACCGTTCCGCGTCTACAACGACGAGATCCGGATCATCGGCTC
>DASPYG010000109.1:0-22795 GCA_035636885.1 Candidatus Nitrosopolaris sp. | reverse complement strand
GGGCGGCATGATATCGCGAGTGTCATCGACCGGCCCGGGCGAGAGTCATCGCGCTTTTGGTTTCGAGCAGATCGCTGACTGCGGATCGATGCGCGTGGTCGGCCTGCGACTGGAACCGGGGCAGAACGTGCCCGAGCACCGAAACGCCATCCCCGTCGCGCTGATCGTGACCGAAGGCCGCCTTCATTTTGACGACGGGTTGAAGCATGGCGAGGTCGGCGCTGGAGAGATGCTGCTCATCAACCCCGGAGAGCGGCATACGTATCGGGCGGACATCGACACTTCAGCGTACTTGGTGTTCGCGGGGCTACCCGGAGCCCGAAGCCGCCCGTGGACCCTGCGCCGAAAGCGCTGACGGCGCGCTAAGGCGAGTTCCACATGGCGAGCAGGCGGCCGTGCTCCGGATCCTCCTGAAGACGGCTCAAGGTCGCCACGTCGAGCTGCAGGCCCGCTGCAACGGTGATGTCAAGGGCAAGCCAAGCGACGGCCACTGCACGAAGGATGTGGCCATGGGCGAATGCCACCACGCGGCCGCCGGCAGCCTCACACAGGCTGATGAACCCTAGCGCGCGGGCATAAACCTGAGCGGGGGTCTCGCCGCCGGGGCATCCGTCTTTGAACAGCTCCCAGCCCGGCTGCCGTTCTTGAATCTCCCTCGTGGTGATCCCTTCGTAAGCGCCGTAATCGAATTCGCGAAGCAGTGGCGTCAGCTTCGGATCCGGGAAGCCGGCGATCTCGGCGGTGCGCCAGGCCCGCTGAAGGGGGCTGGAGAAGACGGCATCAAAAGTCAACCCGCTGAGCCGCGCGCCGAGGGTGCGGCCCTCGGCTTCGCCCTGAGCCGTGAGGGCAAGATCGGTGACTCCTGTGTGCTGGCCGGACAAGCTCCACTCCGTCTCGCCGTGCCGAGCGAGGTAGATGTCGAGCGTCAGGCGGGCTTGCCCATCATCTCGGGCCGGCCCGAACGCAGCGAGCGGCTCGCGCTCTCGATGACCGCTCCGGCGCGAACACGCTGGCCGGGACGGATGCAGACGAGTCCGACAGCGGCATTGCCGCCGGTCGACTTCAGGGCTTCATTGACAGCGGAAAGGACGCGGTTGGCGGCGTGCGCGGTGCCGGCGACGTCGGTGTCCGGCAGTATCGCCAGCAATTGGGGCGGCGTGCGGCCCAGGACACCCGGAGTGTCGACGTCGCGCACCGTGCCCGCGAGGGCAGCAGCCATGGTCTTCAGGGCTTCGTCGGCTGTCCCGACGCCATTGGCCTCGATCAAGAGGACGCCAAGGTTGCGCTGGTATCGATGCGCGCGCGCGAGCTCGTCCTCGAGCACCGGTCGCACGAAGCGATCGTTGAAGAGGCCCGTCGTGCGGTCGACGATGTGAAGGGGCTCGGCCTGTGGGTCATCGACCCTGACTCCACACGAGGGGCAGAAGATCGCGCCCGAGGGAAGAGGTGAGCCGCATGCTTGGCAGGTCAGAGCGTCCGGCCGGCGCCGCAGGAAGTCGCCAATCGGCATTCGGTAAAGCCTACCAGCCGGAGTGCGGGCGGCTGAAGAGGACCGTTTAGCACCGCGAATCAAGCCTTAACAACCAGGCTTGTGAGGTCGCGTCGAGTCGAATAAAGTCGGCGCGTACGGTGAGTCGGGCTGGGGGAGGGAGCCCAACGGGAAGGGAGGGCCCGGCGAAGGTGTGTCTATCAGCCGACGGCGGCCGCAGTGGTGACAAGCCAGCTTTCGGCCCAGTCCGCGATCGCGGCCAACACCGGCTGCAGTGCACGACCCCGCGAGGTGAGTCTGTAGCTCACGCGCACGGGTGGCCCTGGATCCACGAGCCGCTCGACGATCCCTTCTGTCTCCAGCTCTCGCAACCTCTCGGTCAGCACTCGATCACTGATTCCGGGTATGCCCGCGAGCAGCTGATTGAACCGCGCAGGTCCTGGGAGCAAGGCTTTGACGACGGCCCCGGTCCAGCGCTTCCCTATCAGCTCGATGGCGCGTTGAAAGGGCGCGCTGTAGTCGAGAACCCCACCGACCATGGGGAGAGATTCTATTCGCTATCGCTCGTCTCGGAAACCACTCGTTTTCCCGATTTCGTAAGAAATCTCCGGGCTATTACGACCAGCGAGTCCGCGACGAGCCCATCCCTTTGAAGGGATAGACTCGCGAAGAGGATGGTGGCGGACGCCCTGGGCTCGAGAAGCGAAGCGAGATGGAAGTAACCAACCGCGTTGTGGTCGTTACGGGTGGTGCGCGAGGCATCGGCAGGGCGCTGGCACGGAGATTTGCGGTGGCGGGCGCGCACGCCGTGATCGTGGCCGACCTCGACGAAGGGGGCGCGCAGGCAGTGGCGCGAGAGATCGATGGGACATCGTTCGGATGCGACGTCTCGCGCGAGGACGATGTGGCTCACCTGGTCGAGAAGGTGCAGACGGCTAACGGCCGCATCGACATCTTCTGCTCCAACGCGGGCATCGCCGTCGCGGGAGGACCTGAAGCGTCGACGTCGGACTGGCAGCGCATCTGGGATGTAAACCTCATGTCTCACGTCTTTGTGGCTCGCCACGTGCTGCCCCAGATGCTCGAACGCAAGGAGGGCTACCTGCTGGGCACTGTCTCGGCGGCGGGTCTCCTCAATCACGTGTTCGCGGCCCCATATGGGGTCACGAAGGCGGCCGCGCTCTCGTTCTTCGAGTGGCTCGCCATTGCCCACGGAGAGGACGGCATTCGGGTGTCCTGCCTGTGTCCGCAGGGCGTCAAGACGGACATGCTCGCCGCTGAGCGGAACATCGGCCTGGACTTCCTTACCGCCGGCGCTCTCGAACCGGAGGCCGTGGCCGATGTCGTCGTCCAGGGCCTGGCGGACGAGAGATTCCTGATCCTCCCGCATCCCGAGGTCGCCCAGTACTTCAGCCGCAAGGCGCAGGACTACGACCGCTGGCTCAAAGGCATGCGCAGGCTGCGGGCAAACCTACTCGCCGGCTCCAGATAGGCGTGCGGAAGGCAGCCCTGGCGGCGGGGGTCGTCCTCATCGTGACAGCCTTTGCGGCCGCCACTCGCGTCGCGGACACACGCGAAGGGCTGATCTTCGAGGTGGTCACTCTGTTCGCCGGCCTGGCTGGCGTGAGCCTCTTGCTCTACGGGCTAGTGGCGACGTTGGGCCGCCGTTCAGTCAGCCCGGCGCTCCCGATCCCGGTTCGCAACGACAACCGCATCCACAACTCGGCTGAGCTTTTGGTCGGCGGCGCCGGGCTTGCGATCGCGGCCATCCTGCTGGGCGGCATCGCAGCGACCGCCGGCCTGTTGTGGGCGCTGCTAGGAGCGGTCCTGCTCCTACCGATGATCGCGGGCTGCGCCTACCTGTGCGTCACGTTCGCTCGCGGTCCGCGCCGCGATTGGAAGGTCGATCTCCAGGGACTGGTGAACCGGCGCTCACGACGCGCGTGAGCCTCGAGTCAGGGACGCCTTTCTAGATTGCGCACCAGGATCACGATGCCAAGCGTGATCAACGCAGCCGGCCAGACGACAGACCAGTTGATGATCCCGATGTTGCCGCCCAGGACGGCGAGCCCGATGACCACGAGGATCAGCCCTAATACAACGCTCTGGTTGCGCCAAGCGGATTGGGGTTGAGCCGGTGGGGTCGAGGTCTCCGACGCGGGCGGCGGGGCGGCCGGGGCTGCTGTCGGAGGAGCCGGCCTGCCTCCGATCTGCCGCTGGACGTCACCCCAGAGACGGTTGAGGTCGGCGCTCATGGCGTTGAAGCCGCCGCGCTCGCCGCCGCCCTCGACTCGCTCCGGCATCACCAGCCAGAGCACGATATAGATGAAGACGCCGACCCCCTGGAGAAACACCAGGACCAGGAATGCAATGCGCACCCAGAGCGGATCCACGTGGAAGCCTTCGGCGAGGCCCGCGCACACTCCGCCGAGGATCCGATTGCTGCTGCGATAGAACCGCTGGTCGGTCACGCCCTGCATGTTCGCTAGTTCCCCTGCAATTGACAACCTGTCGATCACACATTGATGGCTAATATCTCGCCGACCAGGTAAAACGAGCCGCAAACGAGCACATTGCCGTCTGGCCCGGCGAGCGACTTGGCCCGCTCTAGCGCAGCGCCCGCCGGAAGAATCGCCTCGGCGCCGCCACCGAACATCGCCGCCAGCTCCCGCGCCGGAATCGCGTGGCCACCGGCGCTGGCCGGCTCTGTGAACACCGCGACATCAGGCCTCAGTGTGCGAAGCGCGGCCAAAAGCTGCACCGGGTCCCGCTCGCTAAGCATGGCGAAGACAGTGACCAACCGCTCGGATCCGATCAAGCGTCGCAAGGAGACGCCGGACTTCGTCATCGCGGCCGGATTGTGCCCGCCGTCGAGCACGACACGCGGACGAGTGGCGATAACCTGCAGGCGGCCGGGCCATTTCGTCAGCGCCAGCCCGGTCCGAACGGCGTCGTCATCTATGTGGTCGAGCGCATGGGCCGCGGCCACCGCGAGGCCCGCATTGTCAGGCTGGTAATCGCCGACAAGGGGAACCCGCAGGTCGCTGTGCGCGAAGCCGGGACCGGTCACGGTGACCACATGACCGTCCCACCCTCTGGAGCTCGACTCGACGTGGACCTCGCGGCCGAGTCGCCACAGGCTCGCTCCCGCGTCTCGTGCATGGGTCTCGACGATTTCGAGCGCTGGTCCTTCAGAGCCGGTGATCACGCGATTGCCCGGCTTGATGATCGCCGCCTTCTCGTTGGCGATCTCCTCGATCGTGTTGCCCAGATACTTCTGGTGGTCGAGGTCCACATTGGTGATCATGGCGACGCCCAGGTCGAGGGCGTTGGTCGCATCCAGGCGGCCACCCAGCCCAACCTCGCACACCAGGCGGTCGACGCGTGGCGCGAGGTAAGCAAGCGCCATCGCCGTGAGCATCTCGAACTCGGTCGGCTGGCCCATCTCACGCGCAATCGCGTCGAATGTCGGTATGAGGCCTTCCAGGGTCTCGACGAACTCCAGCTCCGTGATCGGGGTCCCGTCGACCTGAATGCGTTCGGTGTACGAAACCAGGTGCGGCTTGGGCATGAAGCCGACCTTGTGTCCAGCGGCTTGCAGGATCGAGGCGAGGCTGGCGGCGGTCGAGCCTTTGCCGTTGGTGCCGGCGATCAGGGCGCCTGCGAGCCCGCGGTCGGGATGGCCGAGGCGATCGAGTATGGCGCGGGTGCGCTCGGTGCCAAGCTTCATCGCGAAGCGCCCCAGGCGGGAGATGTACGCAAGCGCCTCGGGATATGTCATTAACCAATTGTCGCGAGGCGCCGAACCCAGCCTCGCCCGCTGCGGGGCCCTCCCCTCCCCCAGAGCCCAACGCGCCTAGCGACACCAGTCAAGCGCGAACGGGCGGCGCCGCCAACCCAGGTTGTTAAGGGCTGCTATTGAAACTCGATCAGATTGCCGTCAGGGTCCTTGACGTTGAACGTGCGCTCGCCCCAAGGCCGATCCCGCGGAGCTCCTATCGGCTCGATTCCGGCTTTCACCAACCGGTCGTAGTAGTCATCGACGTCAGGCGTGTTGACCTCGAGGTGGAGGCCGCTGGTCTTGGATTGCAGCAACCCGAGATGGGAGCTGCCAATCCGGAACAGCGCAAACTCGCCCGGCCGGTGCGCTTCGAGGACCGCGCCCGGAATGCGCGCATAGAACTCACGCGACCTCTCCAGGTCCAGAACATGAAAGGTCAGACCTTCAAGCGACGCCCGCATCTCGCCTCACCTCCAGATGTGCCGAGGAGCAGATTGCATCGTACCGGCGAGCGTGCCGTGCTCAGGGTCGGCGGCGCAGCTCGGCCTCGTAGGTGTTGCGCACCAGCATCGCGCGGGTCATCGGCCCCACCCCACCAGGATTCGGTGTCAGCCAGCCCGCGACCTCTTCGACACCAGGGCCAAGGTCTCCAACCTGCGTGTTGTCGACACGGATCGCACTCACGTCCACGACCGCAGCTCCTGGCTTGACCATGTCCTTGGTGATGAGATTTGCCTTGCCGGCCGCCGCGACGAGGATGTCGGCGTTCTTTGTGAATGCGGCGAGATTCTTCGTTCGCGTGTGGCAGACGGTGACAGTGGCATTTCGTTTGAGGAGAAGGAGCGCAGTCGGCTTCCCCACGATGTTGCTGCGACCGACGACCACCGCGTTCGCGCCTTCGATGCGGACGCCCGCGCGCTCCAGAAGCTCGACGATCCCGGTGGGCGTGCATGGTTGAACTCCGCCTGGCAGACCCTGCGCCACAAGACCGGCATTGAAAGGATGAAAACCATCGACATCCTTGGCAGGATCCACCGCGATCACCACCTGGAACAGGTCGATATGCGGCGGTAGCGGCTGCTGGACGAGGATCCCGCTCACCGATTCGTCTAGATTCAATGCCCTGATCAGCTCCACGAGCTGTGCAGTCGACGTTTCAGTCGGCAATCGATGGTCCTCGGAATCGATCCCGACCTGCCTCGCGTTCTTCTGTTTGCTGCGGACATAGAGAACGGACGCGGGGTTATCCCCGACGATGATCGTGGCCAGCTTCGGGCGGGGTTTTCCCGCGGCGACACGCGCGCCGACCTTGGTGGCAACGTCATCGAGGATCTGCTGCGCTACAGCCCTTCCGTCGAGCACTCGCGCGGTCACTCCGTTATTGTCGCGGGTGCTCGGATGCCGCCGCCCCTACCCTAATGCGAGGGGCCATACGGAACAAACGCCTGAGCCGTCCGTGATCGACCTAGAAAATTTCTTAGCTCAACCCAAGCTCAGTTCGGGCAGCTTCGGACACAGAACGAATGATCATGGCCAGGTCACGACCGGATTCTCGAGCCAAACGCCTGCAGTCCTCGAATTCGGGCACAACGTCGATCGGTTTTCCGCCGAGCTCCTTGACTTTGACATGAGCAAGGCCGAATTCCGTCCGCACCTCGATGATTCGACGCTGAGCGATGACGCGATCGGCCTTGGACAGGCGCACACCCAGCGTGGTGCTATGACGCAGCGTGTGTTCGGTGAGCAAGGCAACTGTGTCGGGCATCGCCATGATCGCGATCACGTGACCGGGGCGACCCTTTTTCATCACTGCCGGCAAAACGGTCACGTCGAGGGCGCCCAACGCCATCAGGTCTTCGCACAGCGCGGCGATGAGATTCGGGGCCATGTCGTCGATGTTGGTCTCGATGACGGTCACGTCGGTCTGGGTGAGACTCTCCTCGCCGATCCACACCGCGAGAGCGTTGCCCGGCTCGTCACTCGCGCCTATCCCGTAGCCGATCGAGTGCAGCGAAATGGCGGGACGGGCAAAACGCGCGGCGACCGCAAGAATCGCGGCCCCGGTCGGGGTGACGAGCTCGCGAGCTCCATCAGTGGCCTGGAAGACGGCACCGGTACCTTCCAGGACCCTCATGCTCGCCGGCGCTGGTAGAGGCATGTGGCCGGCTCTGCCAGTAGGAGCGGGGAGGACGGATGCGTATACCTGAGCCACACCCAGGCTGTTGAGGAGCCAGAACGCTCCGACAAGATCGACCATGGTGTCAGCCCCGCCGAGCTCATGCAGATGAACATCTGACGGGGACACGCCGTGGAGCCTGGCTTCGGCTCGACCCAAGCGCTCGATCGCATCAAGAGCCGGACGCTTGACCTGATCGGGAATCTCTGCATCGACGATGGCGGCTTGCAGATCGGGCATCTTTCGCTCTGCGCGGTCGTGAGCCTCGACGATGACCCTGGTGCCGCCTGCGTGACCGCGCTGCTCGTGCCGCACCTCCAAGTGGACCTCGTTCCCGAGCCGGAGCGCCTCGACTGTCGCGTCGAGAATCGCGCGATCGGCGCCGGCGTCCACCAGGGCCCCGAGCGTCATGTCGCCGGAGATGCCAGCGAAACAATCGAAATAGGCGATCGTCATGCGCGCGTCCTTCTAATGTGCACCGCCGCGGCATCGATCGGCGCCATGCTGGCGGGCCTTTTGGCTACCCTAACGCTCACGGCGCTTACCCTCGGCAGGGCAAGCACGCCATCCGCGATGCGGGCCGCCAGGGACTCGAGCAGCTTGGCCGGCTCGCCTTCGATCACCTCTCGCGCGATGGCACGCACCTGCCTGTAGTCGATGGTGTCCTCTAGCTGGTCGGTTCGACCGGATTCGTGCAGATCAGCCTCGAGCTCGACCGTCACCTTGAACTCTTGAGGCTGCTCGCGCTCGGCGGGACGCACTCCGTGGCGTCCACTGAACGCCATCCCTTCAAGGACGATTCGATCCACGGAGCAATTCTCGCGCCGATGACGCTGCGCCCACCAGCCCAGCCGCCCTGAATACACTTTTGGACGTGAATCGGAGACATTTCATATGCAGCTGAGCAGCGGCAAGATCGCAGTGCGGCAGGCCACCGAGCGGGACCTCGCCCAGCTCAACGACATCTACAACCGTTACGTCGTCGAGACCCACTTCACGTTCGACATCGAGCCGATGACGCTGGATGCACGCCGCGAGTGGTTCATGCACCACAGCAGTGCCGGCCGCCACCGGGTCGTGGTCGGGCTTTCCGACAGCGCCGTCATCGGCTACGCGTGCAGCAGCCGTTGGAGGCCGAAGCCTGCTTATGAGACGTCGGTCGAGACCAGCATCTACGTCGCCCCCGACGCGGTTGGGCGCGGGATCGGGACGCGTCTGTACGAAGAGCTGTTCAAGCAGCTGCAGGGTGAGGACGTGCACCGCGCATATGCCGGGATCGCACTGCCAAACCAGGCTTCGATCGCTCTGCACGAACGGTTCGGGTTCAAGCGAGTGGCCCACTTCACCGAGCAGGGACGCAAGTTCGACCGGTACTGGGATGTCGGCTTCTACGAAAAGCCGCTCGGAGGCGGGTAGGGGTCAGAGGCGCTCGCGCGGGCCGGCCAGTGCGTCATGGGCGAGGCTCCCGATCACGGCGCAGCCGATACCTACCCCGACGCCAACAACGACATACCCAGACATTCCGAACACCTCGTTGATCAGCATCAGCCAGCCGAGCAGGCCGAGGAGGAGCGCCACCAGCGCCCACACCAGGCGGGTGGGCAAGGCGGCCTAACCTCCGCCGGTGCCGCCCGTTGTGCCGCTACCGGCGCCTGGGCGTGTGCCCCCTGCCGGACCGATCTGGATCGACGACGCCAGGATCGAGCCGTCCGCCTGCCGCGTTCCGGTGACAGTCACGACCTGGTTGTCCTGAAGATCCGACGTCGTGCCGAGCGCTTGTTTCGAGATGGTCACTGTCGGGCCGAACGTCACCTTGATGTCACAGTTGGTGCTTGTCACGGTCATCGACTTGCCGCTGAGGTCGGCCACTGTTCCGCGGGCGAGGCTCACCGTGCCGACCGCCGGCGTGGCGCCGGGTGAAGGGCAGACCCCGCCGAGACCCCTGCCGCCCCCGGTGAAACCGTTGGCGCCACCGTTGGTGCCGCGCGTGCCCGTCGTCGACGCGCTCGCGCTCACGTTGTTCTGGCCCACCTTGTAACCGCCGTAAAAGCCCCCGAGCACGCCGACCAGGACCACCAGCGCCACCACGTACATCTTCATTTCAGTCTCTCCTCTATTCGTGTCTCAAAGCCTCGATCGGGTGCAGCCGCGCCGCGCGGTTGGCCGGGTAGATGCCGAAGAACAGGCCGATCCCGACACTCACCCCGAACGCGAGCAGCACCGACGGGATCGAGACGACCGGTGGCGGAAAGCTCGAGCTCGCGATCGCCGGAATGTGCGGCGCCTCTGCGGCCAGGGCCGCGCCCAACGCAATGCCAAGAGCGCCGCCCAGGCCGCTCAAGACCATGGCTTCGATGAGGAACTGCAGGAGCACGTCGCGCCGCCTCGCGCCGATCGCCTTGCGGATGCCGATCTCGCGCGTCCGCTCGGTGACGGTCACCAGCATGATGTTCATGATTCCGATCCCGCCCACGACGAGCGAGATGCCGGCGATCGCTCCCAGCACGAGGGTGAGCGCGGTCGCGATCGAGTTGGCCTGGTTCAGGATGTCCTGCTGGCTCTGCAGCTGAAAGTCGGCCTGCGCCGGATCGGAGATCTGATGCCGCTGCAACAGGATGGTCGTGATCTCGGTTTCGGCCTGGGTCACCGCACCCGGCGATGTGGCCGAGGCCACGATCTGGCTGATGCCCTTGCCGCGACCACCGCTCAGGTAAGCCCAGACGGCGGTGATCGGCGCCACCACCACGTTGTCCTGCGACCCGAACCCACTCCCACCCTTGGCCGCAAAAACGCCAATGACGCGAAAGCTCTGACGATTGATCTTGATGGTCTGGCCGACGGGGTCGGCGCTGCCGAACAGATTCTGCACGACGGTCTGGCCAAGAACGACGACCCGATGCTGCGCGGCGACGTCGTCCTGCGTGAAGAACGAGCCCTCCGCGATCTGGTAGTCACGCACCTGCGGAAAATCGACGCTGGTGCCGGTGGTGGGGGCGAAGTAATTCTGGTTGGCATACGTAATCTGCCCGCCGCTCTGCGCAATCGGGATCGCGGCCACCACGTCGGAATCCTGCTGCCGGCTGTTGATTGCGTCGACGTCGGCCATCGTCAGCGTCTGGCTGGTGCCAAAGCCCTGCGACACGCCGCCCGCACCCTTCGCATTGGACGGGTAGACGAAGACCACATTTGCTCCCAGCGCCTGGATCTGGTTGTTGATCTGAACGCTGGCGCCATTGCCGACCGCTACGAGCAGGATCACGGCGGCGACGCCGATGAGAATGCCGAGCATGGTCAGCGAGCTGCGCAGCCGATTCGCCAGCAACCCCGCTGACGCGACGCGGAGCGCTTCGAAGATGTTCATGCGGCGCGACGCTCGTCGCTGAGGATCAAGCCGTCGCGCAGCTCCACCACACGCTTCGCGAACGCCGCGATGTCGCGTTCGTGCGTGATCAGCACGATGGTGCGCGCCTGCTGCTCGTTGAGTTGCGTGAGCAGCTTCATGATCTCGACGCTGGAAGTGGAGTCGAGGTTGCCCGTGGGCTCGTCCGCCAGAAGGATCGCCGGGTCGGTGACGAGGGCCCGAGCGATTGCGGCGCGCTGCTGCTGCCCGCCCGAGAGCTCGGTCGGTTGATGGCCGGCCCGGTTCGCGAGCCCGACGGCCTCCAGCGCTTCGAGAGCACGGGGCCGGCGGTTCTGAGCGCCCGCATAGATCAGGGGCATCTCGACGTTGTGGAGGGCGGTCGTCCGGGGAATGAGGTTGAAGCTCTGGAAGACAAACCCGATCTTGCGATTGCGGATTATGGCGAGCTTGTCGTCGTCGAGCTTCGCGACGTCGGTGCCGTCGAGCAGGTAGCGGCCGCTCGAGGGAACGTCGAGGCAGCCGATGATGTTCATCAACGTCGATTTGCCCGATCCACTCGCGCCCATGATGGCGACGAACTCACCGCTCTCGACCAGCAGGTCGATGCCGCGCAGCGCCTGCACCTCGACCCGGCCCATGCGGTAGGTCTTGGTGACCGCCTCGAGACGGATCATCCCCCGCCGCCGATCCGGACTCCGCCGCCACCGTTGCGAGTGCCGCCGCTCGAGCTCGACACCCTTAACGTCGGGATCACGACCTGGGCGCCTTCGCTGAGTCCGCCCGTGACCTCGGTGTACTGGTCGCCGGCGACGCCGGTTTCGATCTGGGTCTGGACCTCTTTGCCGTTGACGTACACGTTGACGTAGGCCTGGCCGCCGAGCCGCGTGATCGCCAGGTTTGGCACCACGACCGCATTCGTCGCCTTGCTGACGACCACCGTGGCGTTCGACGTCATGCCCTGCTTCAGCGCGGGGTTGGTCTGGTTCAAGGCGACGGTCGCGTAGTAGTTGACGACCCCACTCTGAACCGTGGCCGCGCTGCCCACTGCGACGAGATGGCCGCTGATGGTCAGGTTGGGAACCGCATCGAACGTGACCTGTGTGTCCTGGTTGAAGGCGAGCTTGGAGGCGTCGGATTCGGCGAAGGGGATCACGACCTCCATGCCGCTCACGTCGCCGATGACCATGAAGGCGCTGGATGCCTGGCTCGTCGGCAGCGGGGCCTGCGTTCCAGGTGCTTCGGGGGTGGTGCCCGAGCCGGTGATCGCGGATTCTCCGACGACGCCGTTGATGCTGTTGACCACGCCGTCCATCGGCGCGACGAGCGTGGTCGACGCGAGGTTCTGCTGCGCTGTCTGCACGGCGGCTTGCGCGCTGGCCAGCTGGGCTTGCGCCGACAGGATCTGGTTCGGCTTGCTCTCGGTCTGGGTCTTGAGGGCGTCCTGCGCGCTCGTCACCGAGGCCGCCGCCTGATTGATGCTGCGCTGGCCGCTGGTCCTGTCGGACTGCTGCTTGGCGGTGTCCTGGCTCAGCTTGGTCTGGTCGGCGTTGACTGCGACGGTGTAGCCGTTCACGGACACCTGATCGGCGTTGACCTTGCTCTGGTCGGTCGAAACTGTGCTGAAGTCGGCCACGCAAGCGCCCGTGTACGGATAGGCCTGGCTCTTGCATGCATCCGCATTGAACTGGTCGATCGCCGTCTGCAGGGCGGCCTGGTCGGTGGTGAGCGTCTGCTTCGCCGCCTGATAAGCGGCGTTGAAGGTCAGCGCCTGCTGATCGGCGCTCAGCTGGTTCTGGTCGGCGGTCACCTGAGAGGCGTCCTGGGTGTTGGTGAGGTTCGCCTGCGCGACGGTGTCGCTGTACTGCTGCTGCGCCGTGGTCACGTTGTCGCGCAGCTGCGCGACCTGGTTTGGCGTCAGAGGAGTTTCCGCCGACTGCAGATTCGCCTGTGCCATGGCCAGGTTGGCTTGCGCGCTGGCGAGGGCATTCTGTTGCTGTGTGGGATCGATCCTCGCCAGCACCTGGCCGGCACTCACGCGATCGCCGACGCGCACATCGATCTCGGTCAGCGTTCCAGTGACCTTGAAGCTCACGTTCGCCTGCTGCATCGGCACGAGGTTGCCAGTGCCGGTGACGCTCGACGTCACCGTTCGGCGGGCGACGGTGTAGAGGTTGAGAGAGCTGGCCGTGTTCTTGGTGCCGACGAAGACGTCGCGGTAGATGAGTCCCCCGAGTACCAAAGCGATGGCCGCGAGGGCGGCGACCACCAATCTCGATTTCTTCAACATCCTGCTCTCACCTCCGTTTCTCTTTGCTTCACCAGTCGAGATCTGAAAACGACCATCCGGATTCGGATCCGAAGCGAGTTACCACCGCGAGCCCAAGGCCTGCGATGGCGACGGCGGCCAGCGCGACCGCGCCCAGGTAAGGGATGACGGCAAGGTCGAAGACGACCAGAGCGCCTGCCACCGCGGCCACCAGCGGATGCGCGGAGCCCATGCGCAGGCGTCGCTGCAAAAGCCGTCCGATCGCGAGCCCGATGCACGCCAGCCCAAAGAGGGCGGCCGCGAGCGCGACGACGAAGACGGCCGGGATGACGGCCAGGAAGATGAGCGTGAATCGCAGCAGCGCGACCGCTCCGATGGCCAGCAGGAACGTGGCGACGCCGGCGGCGAGCGCGATCTCGGTCCCGTGCGGTCCCTCCAGCCGCTCGACCGCGACGCGCGCACGGTTGGGAAAGAGCAAGAGCACGCCGAGTGCGAGCAAAACGAGGCCCGCCCCATTGCTGAGGAAGGCGCGGAGGGCCTGGAGGGGGCTGATCGAACCGATGTTGAACGGGCCGGCGAAGCTGATCCGATCGGGAAATCGCGTGCGGCTGAACCTTTCCGGACTGGGGGTCCCGCGCGGGGCAGCTTTTATCTGGCTCGCGGCCGGACCGATCACGAACGTCGCGTAAGGACCGAGCGACGGGCCGTAGAGAGCGGTGTCGGCGACGGCCAGGAGCACGCCCAGGATCGCGAGCGCCGCGACCAGGATCGGCCAGCCCCAACGCCGCCAGATCGGCGGCGGAGCGCCGGCGGCCGATCGGACATTCGCGCCTTGGGCGCCGGATGAGGTCGGGTCGTGATGCGCAGGCTCCTGAGGCGCGTCGTCCGGAGACGCGCCCTCGTCGTCTTCAGGTTCGCTCACGCGCGGCGCTGCTCGCGCAGGTGCGTTGTCCCGGACTGCTCGAGCCGCGCGAGCACAGACAGGTGGTAGGCCGCGATGGCGGTCAGGGCGATGAACGCACAGAGGAGGAGGACGTCGGCGACCGGGATGCTGGGCAGCGGCGCCCCACCGGAACCCCAGAACGCAAGGCCCTGGAGGTCGCTCCAGGCGCCGGATGCAAGGGCTGTGAGGCCGTCGATCCCCGACAGGTACCAGAGGATGAAGGCACCAAGAATCGCCTCCGGGACCAGCAGGCCCCAGGCGCTTCGGGAGGTCGTCGGCGCGGGAGCGATCGAGCGCATCACGGATGCGATCAACGACGCTGGTGGAGCGGGTGAGCGGAGCGCCCTCATTCGGAACGGCAAAGAGATTGCCTGGTCGTGCTGGCGGCGGCAGTCGGCGCAGCCGACGAGGTGGTCGCGAACCGCCTGTGCGCCGTTTGCATCGCTCAGCTCGAGGTCACCATCCACGTATGCCTCTAAGAGGACGCGCGCGCGCGCGCACGCGAGGGCCGCGGTCATTGGGCGCCCGCCTCCTCGGATTCGGCAAGGGTGTTGCGGAGCATCGCTCTAGCCCGGTGGAGCCTGGATTTGATCGCCGGCACGGTGAGGTTGAGGCTCTGGGCGACCTGCTCGAGAGGAAGATCCGCGTAGTAGTGCAGAAGGACGGGCAGGCGGTAGGCGGGATCGAGCTGAGCCAGGGCGTCCACGAGAGCCGGATCGTGAGCGGGAAGCGCCGACTCCGCGCCGGTTGACGCGCGGTCGGCGGACTGATCCGTCGGAGTTGGCACCCGCCGGCGCCGGTAGTTGATGGTCGTGTTGGCTGCCAGCTTCCAGAACCAGGGCTCGAACGGCCTTGCCGCGTCGTATCGCGCGAGGTTGCGATACAGCTTGACGAAGATCTCCTGGGTCAGGTCGTATGCCTCGTCGAAGTCGCGAAGGTGCTGGTAGGCGAAGCCGTAGACCCGCCGCTGAAATCTGCGGACAAGCTCCTCGAATGCTTCGAGGTCCCCGACGGTCGCCTGCTGGACGAGCTGGCCGGCGGCCAGGGCACGCGACTCAGGCGTCCCGGTCATTGGGAGCGCGTCGGCCGCCGCCTGGGCATGCATCTACGGTAACTACCCCTTCCTCGTCGTGGCGGTTGCGCTCGGCGCACCAGACATACCTTTGGCGGGCCCTCCCTTCGGATTGGCTCCCCTCCCCCGAGCCGAACAACAACCTGGTTGCCAGGCTAACGAGGCCGGCGCCGCCTTCCAACCCTGGCTGTTAAAACCCTCCACGGCGAATACTTGACTTCATATATCCGGGGTCATATACTCCATATGAAATATATGGCTGATCTGGACGTGGAGGTCTCCTCCCCGCTGGCCCTTTCGATCCTGACGCTGCTCGACGAGCGGCCCATGCATCCCTACGAGATGGCTTCGACCATGCGCGACCGGCATCAAGACGAGTTCATACGGCTGAACTTTGGCACCCTCTACCACACGGTCGACGTGCTCGAGCGCAACGGCTGGATCCTTTCGGTGGAGCGCGCGAAGGAAGGGCGGCGCCCAGAGCGCACGATCTACAAGATCAGCGATTCAGGGCGAGAGGTTTTGAAGCGCGCCCTTGGTGAGCTCTTACGCAAGCCCAAGCGCGAATACCCCAACTTCGTGGCCGGGCTGCTGTTCATGCACCACATCGGCAAGGTCGAAGCCGCCAATCATCTCAAGGAACGTGCTGCTCTTCTCGATTCTCACATCGCCAAGTTCGAGCACGTGTTCGACGAGCTACGCAACCAGGGCCTCACGCGGCTCTCATTGATCGAGATCGAGCACAAGATCGCGATGCTCGACGCCGAGCGCAAGTGGGTTCGTAAGGTGGAGAAGGAAATCAACGACGGCAAGCTGGAGTGGAAGGCCGGAATCGAAGCCGGCCATCAGGTGTTAAGGAGAAGTCATGGCCCAAGCACGAACTAATCCCTGGCTGGTCCTCGTCGTTCTGACGAGCGGGTTCTTCATGATCCTGCTGGACACCACCATCGTCAACGTCGCTATCCCTGCTATGAGTGCCGGGCTTAACACCACACTCGACCAAATCCTGTGGGTGTTGAACGCCTACATCCTGGTCTATGCGGTGCTGCTGATCACAGCCGGGCGACTCGGCGACCTGTACGGCCAGCGCAACCTCTTCGCGATCGGCCTGTTCGTATTCACTGTCGCGTCAGCGCTATGTGGCATCTCGCAGAACGCCACTGAGCTCATCGCGTTCCGCATCCTGCAAGGCATCGGCGGCGCCATCCTGACGCCCCAGACGCTCTCCATCATCACCACGCTCTTTCCACCCGAGCGCCGCGGAGCCGCGTTCGGCGTCTGGGGCGGCGTGGCCGGCCTCGCTACGATCGCGGGTCCGACGGTCGGCGGCGCGCTGATCACCTATTTCAGCTGGCCGTGGATTTTCTTCATCAACGTCCCCATTGGCATCGCGGCCCTCATTGCGACCTTCTTGATCATCCCCGACGTCCGGCCGGGACGTAAGCACGGATGGGACATCGTCGGCGTGATCCTCGCCACGGCCGGCCTGTTTTCGATCGTGTTCGGCCTCATCGAAGGGCAGCGCTACAACTGGGGCGCGATCGGTTCCTACGGGGTCACGATCCCCGAGGTCATCATCGGCGGCGTCGTCACCATCGTCGTCTTCCTCTTCTGGGAGCGATTCCAGTCAGAGCCCCTGTTGCCGCTCTCGCTTTTCCGTGAGAGGAACTTCGCGGTCGCCAACTGGATCGCAGCCGCGATCAGCTTCGGGATGCTCAGCCTGTTTCTCCCGGTCACGATCTACCTGCAATCGGTCCGCGGATTCTCAGCCCTGACGGCGGGCCTGACGTTTGCGCCGATGTCGCTCACGTCGATGCTCGTGGCGCCGTTCGCAGGTCGGCTCGCCGACAAGATCGGCGGCAAGTACATCCTTCTGACCGGCATCTCGCTCTTCACAGTCGGCTTCGGCCTGGTCACATTCGTGGCCGGACCCGACTCCACATGGCTCACCTTCCTCGGGCCGGCGATCATCGCCGGTGCGGGCATGGGCATGACATTTGCACCGATGACGACGGTCGCCATGCGAAACATCTCGCCACAGATGGCGGGCGCGGCGTCCGGCGTCCTCAACACCACGCGCCAGCTCGGTGCCGCCATCGGCAGCGCCGTCGTCGGCGCGCTCCTCCAGAATCACCTCGCGACGACTTTGCACAACCAGGCCGTCAGCTATGCCTCGTCGCTGCCGCCCAGCTTCCGCGACCAATTCGTCGCGGCATTCAGCTCGGTTTCGAGCAACGGCTTCGAGATCGGCACCGGGCAGAGCGGCGCCAAGCTGCCTCAGAACATCCCGCCTGCGGTCGCGCACCAGATCGCCGGCCTCGCCCACGACGTCTTCGTCAGCGCCTACATCGACGCCATGAAAGCGACGCTGGTGGTGCCGATAGCATTTCTCGCCTTCACCGCGCTGACGACGTTGCTGATCAAGCGACGCAAGCGGCCGGGCGCGGAGCAGGCCCTACCGGTTGAAGAGGAGCAACTAGCCGCCGCGGCGGGCTAGGCTAAGACCGGTGGGCGAACCGGTCGACGGCTGGTTGGAGCGAGACGCGGTCAGCCTCCACTACGTCGAGTGGGGACCTGAAAATGGTGCGCCCCACGGGCGTCCCCTGCTTCTCCTCCACGGCCTGAGCTCGGACGCCCGTTACTGGGACCGGCTGGCGAACAACTTGCCCGGCCACCGCATCGTCGCGCTCGACCAGCGCGGCCACGGCTTGACCGGCAGGCCACCGCATGCCCCTCGTTTGGCCGACGGGTACGTCATGGACCAACTGCTCGACGACGCCACCCTCGTGATCGGCAACCTCGGTCTCGACAGACCCGTTGTAGTCGGGCACTCATGGGGCGCGACCGTGGCGCTCGAGCTGGTGGGCACGCGACCCGGGCTCGCCGCGGGCCTGGTCTTCATCGACGGCCCGGTACAGAGTGCCGCCAACATGTTCAGCTGGGAGGACGCCCAGCAATTCATGCAGCCTCCCCTTCCCCGGTTCGCTTCGTTTGGCGACGCCGTCGCCCAGTCGGAGAGCGACTTCCTGGGCGCCTGGGCCGACGACCTTCTACCTTTCGTGAAGGCTCGCGTGCTCGAGGACGGCGATCGCCTCGTGCTCACGCTGACAGCGGCGGTGCGGCTCGAGCTCTTGCGCGGCCTCTACGACTCGCAGCCGGATGTGCTCTGGCCGCGCATCGATGTTCCGGCGATTGCGATGCTTGCGCGCGATGGTCCCGCGAGGGTTGCCGGATGGAAAGAGCTTGGCGCCGCTCGGCTGGCCGGTCTGGCGCCGAGGATCGAAGTCCGATGGTTCGACACACCGCACGACATCCCGATCTTTGCCCCTGCCGAGGTGGCGGCTGAGATCGAGCGCATGAGCATGGGGGCAACTAGGACGTCGGGGTCAGAGGCGGCCGCCGGATAACAGCTTCAGCGCCGCCAGCAGCACGGCGGCACCGATGAAGGCCACCACGATGCTGCCCCAGAAACCGACCGTTCCGGTCATGTGGAAGACGGCGCTGAGCAGGAAACCACCGATGATGGCACCTGCCACCCCGACCACGATGTCGGCGATGCAGCCGAACCCACGCCCAGCGACGACGCGTGCCGCCACGGCACCTGAGATGAGACCAACGATGATCCAGGCCAGCCAGGAACCGGGGTCGAGGGTCACGCTGACAACCAGTCCGCGATCACGGCGAAGACCTCCTCGCTGTCGACGTCGTTGAAGGGTTCATGGTACCGACCTTCGAAGACCCTGAGGACACTCATCGACTCGCTGCGATGGTGCAGGTCTTCGCTGCCCCCGGGGTCGATGAGCCTGTCGTCGGTACCGGCCACGATCAGAAACGGAACCTTGATCTCGCCGGCGCCATCGAGGATCCGCTTGCACGCTGATCCCCACTCGGCGTAGAGCCGGCTCGAGATCTTGCCGTGGACCAGAGGATCGGTGCGATACGCCTCGACGACCTCAGGAATTTTGGACAGAGCTTTCGGGTCGACCTCGTTGTCCAGGGTGAGCCCGGGCAGGAGCGCAGCCGTGGCCTTACCGAGAACAATCTTCCAGCCCGGTACGACCGCTTTCAGCTTGAGAGCGGGACTGGAAACCACGAATCGCCGCGTCTGCGGCAGCATGCCCGCGAGCACCGTGCTGAGAAGCGCGGCGCCACCGAAGGAGTGGCCGACTGGCACCACCTCGCCGCCGGCAAGGCCCTCGACGTGGGCCACGAACGCGGCGACATCGTCTGTCCACTGTTTCCAGGAATCGACGTGCCCTCGCCGCCCTTCGCTCTTGCCGTGGCCGCGAAGATCGACGGCAAAGGTTGCAAAGCCGTGCCGGGCCATGCCCATCGCAAAGCGTTCGTAGCGGCGAGAGTGCTCTCCGAGCCCGTGCATTACCGCGAACGAGATGGTGGCACCGGCTTTGGGCCAAGCCCGGTAGGCGAGCTTGGTTCCGTCCGCCGAAGCAACCACTCCCTCGCGGGCGAGGGTGCCCTCAGCCGGCAAGGTGGCCGAAGCCTCTCAGGATCTTGAGGGCTTCCTGCTCGGCCTCTAACAGAGTCGGTGCATACGCACGGATTCCGAACAAGGCATATGCCCACTCAGGGCTCGGCGGGCTCTGCGAGTGAAGGCGGAACGTCGGCGGGTAGAAAAGGATCCGCTCGCCGTGCACCTTCTTGATCACAGGGCGCTTGGCAAGGACGTCCTCCAGGGACTGCCCGTTTGGGAGACGGCCATGATCGAACTCGAGCCGGCGCAGCTTGGCCAGCGGATGGTCCTCGTCCTTCAGCGAACTCCTGATCCCGTACTCGGCGCTCAGGTCGCGTAGGAAGATGGCGACGATAAGGGCGTCGGTCTCGTCGCCGGCCATCTTGAGGAACCCTGCTGCGCTGGTGCCGGCGCCGTCCTCGTTGCGCAGGTGTCGGAAGTACTCCATCTCGAAGAGGCCGCGCGAGCTGGAGCTGGCCACCCATGGCGGCTCACAGCGCCACGTCCGGGCACCCGCCAGTGCTTCGAACTGCTCATGCACACGTTCGAGGCGCTGCTCCGGCAACCCGTACAGCCTGTAGTGGAGCACTCGCCGCACGCAAATTAGCCTACCCGTAATCGGCGGCGGTCGCGCCATCTCCCTCGACAGCCGCATCGCTTCCTCTTGCCAGGGCGGCGCCTGGACCCGTATAGCAAGGCGGTCGGCGCCCGCCGCGAGCAGGAAGTCGCCTCGCCGGGCGGACTCGAGAAACGCCCGCTGCTTCGGGCTCAGGTGGAATGCGCCCTCGAGCTTGGCGGCCTCACCGGGCCGCTGCGCGCCAAGGAAGAGAAGAGCCGGGTTGGTGGCGACCACCGCTCCTTGCTCGGAGCTCAGCAGATCGCCCGGATTCTGCGTCGCGAAGACCAGGGAGCCGTCGTACTTCCGGATCCTGCGCGCCAGGTTGACCACGAAGCGCCGGATCGTGGGATCTTCGAAGAGGAGGCCGAGCTCGTCGACGACGAGCATCCGGCGGCGATCACTGCGCTTGATTCGGGTCCACAAGGCTTCCGCCAGAAGAAAATGAACCGGCGCCACCAGCTCATCCCTCAGCTCACGCATGCCGAACACGACGATCGGCGCGTCGAGATCGATGTTCGTGGGCGCGCTGAACATCTGACCGAGGCTGCCGCGCACCCAGCGGCCCAGGATTGCCGCGACCCGCGATGCATTCGGCAGAAGTGCTGCGACATCGCCCAGGAGTGGTTGGGCTGCGGCCTTGTATGCGCCGCGAACCGCCGCCTCGACCACGGCACGCTCGGACTCGTCGAGACCGCCGCAGATGGTCGCGCAAAGGTCGACGGTGTCTGCTGTCGCCGCTCCAATCCAGGACTCGTCATGTGCATCTGAAGGACGAAGCTCGAGCACGTTCAGCGAATGCCCCGACCCTAGCGCGAGCTGCACATCAACGCCTCCGAGGTGGCGAGCCAGGTTGCCGTACTCGTGCTCGGGGTCGATGACGTAGACCTGGGTTCCGCGGCCCAGCGATCCCATGAGAAGCGTCGAAAGCAGGTAGGTCTTGCCGGCGCCGGAGTAGCCGAACACGCCGATGTTGGCGTTTGCATAACGCAGCTGATCGAAGGGATCGACGAGCACGGGTGCACCGCTGGCCCGGTTCTGGCCCACCACCAACCCGCCGGTTTGCTGAATCTCCGCTTCGGACCAAGGAAACAACGTCACCAGAGCGCTGGTGTCGAGGACACGCTTGCGGCTGAGCCGATCGAGGCCGGCGGGATGAGTTGCCAGATCACCGTCGAGCATCCGGAAAGTGCAGGGCTGCAGCTCGCAAAGAGTCGCGCGAGCGGCAGCCCGGATTTTTTGGGATCCTTCCTCGAGCGCAGCCGGCGATGCCGCAACGAGCGTGATGTACACCGACACGTGGAACGCTTTCTCCTGGCTCGAGGCGAGGCGCCGCTGAAGGTCTTCCGTATTCGGCAGCGCTCCGGCCAGAAGCGGATCGCTGGTCCCCGCGTTGACCTCCTGCATTCGGGACGCCCTCATGTTCGTCAGTTGACGCTGCAGATAGTCGACCACCCACGCCACTGGCAGAGGATCCGCATGCCAGGCGAGCCGGACTCTCAGGCCGGGAGGGATGAGGCGAAACAACCAACCGGCCTCGAGCTCGGACCCGGGCATACGCTCGACATACCAGGAGCGGCTCCATCCCTCCGGAACGGCCAGATGATGGACAAGCTCGTCGCCGAAGATCAGCTGGATGGGTGTTGACATCGTTGACGCCACGCCCATGTCACGCAGCGCCGCCTCGAGCCGCGGCGCGTTCGTTCCGCCGATGACCAGGGAGGTCAAACGTCGGTGAGCTGAAGGCGAGCGAGTCAGATGCTCGACGAAGCACAGATCCGCGCTCCTCATTTCGTCGAAGTCACGCGGCCGAGGGGAGGCCGCGCTCGGTTCGGCTCCAGTTCCGGGCTCGCTTTGAATGAGAACCTGGAGCGGTGCATCGAGCTCATCGAGCAGCCGCCTGAAACCATTCAGCCATCGCACCCGATCTGCTTCCGGGGCACCGTCGAAGGCGAGTGGATGGGTGCGGAGCTGCGCGACCCCGGTGCCAGCGCGCCACAGGACGGATGGGCCACGCGCACACAGGCGCACAAGGCCGAGGCTCAGCTGCTTGATGTCGCCTCCGGCGCGGGTAGCCGGCGCGCCCTCCACACAACCCGATACCGCCGCGCGAGATAGATCGCAATGTCCGAAAGCCATTGGTCTGTCGCTCGCGAGCGCCACCGACCCCAAGCCATCGCCACGCCGGCACCGAAGATGACAAGAGTCGCTGCCGCCCTTACTGCGGGCAGCGACCAAGGTGACGACCAGAGCGCAAAGCCCGCCAGCAGCGACACAACAAGGTACGCCAGGCGGATGGGCGTAAGCCCATAAAGAAGCTTGTCCTCGAGATCGACATCCAGTGGGACTCGCGCCGGCATGAAGGCAAACTAGACCGCCCGCGCCGCGCGGGGAACCCAGCGTGTTAAGTCCGTGAGAACCTTAGAATCGACTGTCGGCTGTCGTCACGCTCGCGTAGCTCAACTGGCAGAGCAGGGGACTCTTAATCCCAAGGTTCAGGGTTCGACTCCCTGCGCGAGCACCATAGACCCACCCGGGCCAAGTCTGTGCACCACCAGGAACTATGTGGCTCGTTCTAGGGCCGCACTAAGTTGTAGACGGCATACTTCGCGCTTTGCAC
>DASPYG010000108.1:0-6756 GCA_035636885.1 Candidatus Nitrosopolaris sp. | reverse complement strand
GTGGGCGCGGCCCTTGTGATGTCGGGCCTGACCGCGTGGCAAGGGCTGTTCGAGCACGGCCGCCTTCGTGCGGGGCAGAGCGTCCTTGTGCACGGTGCGGCTGGCGTAGTCGGCTCGATGGCGACCCAGCTCGCACGTGAGGCCGGTGCGTACGTCATCGGCACCGGGCGCGCTGCCGGCCGTCAGACGGCTCTCGACTTCGGCGCGCAGGAGTTCGTCGACCTCGATAACGACGCCCTGGAAGATGTCGGCGGGGTCGATCTGGTTTTCGATGTCCTCGGCGGCGACATCGCGAAGCGGTCTGCGGGCATGATTCGCGCCGGAGGAACGCTGGTGACCATTACTGGCCCGACCGAGGCGCGGCCCACTGACGGCCTGACTATCGACTTCGTCGTCGTACCCGATCGCGCCCAATTGAGTGAGCTCGTCCAGCGGGTCCGGGATGGTCGGCTGCGGACAAACATCGGCAACGTGGCTGCCTTTGACGATGCGGTTGCCGCCTTCAACCCGACCGAGCGGATCAAGGGAAAGACGATCATCCGCGTTCATCCGTGAGGACTCGGGGATTGCCTAACGCCCACGCCATATATTTTCCATAGCTTCGCGAACAGTGCTTGAGCATCGACGATGCTCAAGTACCGCGCGCCAGAGGGCCCAGCCGAGATTCAGCGGGCAGCAGCTTCAATGATGCCGAATCAATTGATTGGTCGCCGGGGATTTCGGCCCCGGGATCCAGAGTTCTACTTGGTAGAGCGACCGGTAGTATAGGGACTGGGCGGAGGTTAACAATGTTGCCGGACCCTGCAGTACAGAAAACCGGAGCGGCAACTCCCTACGGCGACCTTCAACCAGTCGAGCGAATGGCGCGGCGACGGCCGCAGGTCGTGATCGTTGGGGCGGGCTGGGGCGGTCTGACCTTGGCGCGGCGACTGCGGTCGGTCCCTGTCGATGTGGAGCTGATCGACCGCAACAACTATCGAGTGTTCAGTCCGTTTGTCTATCAAGTCGCGGCGGGCATGCTTTCTCCGGGCGACGTTGCCCCTTCGGTACGCAAGCTGATTCGGTCGGTCAGCAACGCAAGCTTCCTCAAGGCGGAGGTAATCGGCATCGACGCCCAAAACTCTCGAGTCCTCACCGACCACGGCTCGATTCCTTACGACTATCTGGTCTTGGCGCCCGGCAGCGTGACCAACGATTTCGGAAATGTCACCGTTAGGGAACGCGCGTACAGTCTCAAGACCCTGCCTGACGCGCTCGGTATTCGCAACGCCGTAATGGATGCCCTCGAGCGAGCGCGCTGGGCGGAAGATCCGCAGCAGAGGTCGGTCTTGAGCACATTTGTGATCGTGGGCGGAGGGCCCGTGGGCGTCGAGTATGCAGGCGCTTTGATTGAATTACTGCGCGCGGTGCTGCCCAAGGATTTTCGAGACGCGTGGCACGAGGCGAAGGTCGTGCTGTTGGAGGCCGGTCCTCGGATCTTGCCGCTGTTCGATGAGCCACTGGCTGCTTCGGCAGCGCGATCGCTGCAGAAGCTGGGTGTGGATGTCCGAACCGGAACCGCACTGAAGGCTGTCGACCAGGACATGGTCGAGCTCGCGGACGGCAGCAGGATCGAAGCGGGGACAGTGATCTGGGCGGCGGGAGTCAAGGCGTCGCCGTTGGGCGGCACGCTTGGCGTCCCGCTGACGAGTCAGGGACGGGTGCCGGTCACGTCCACCCTCCGGGTCAAATCACTCCCGAATGTATTCATCATCGGCGACCTGGCCGCGCATGCAGGTCTGCCGATGTTGGCCCGGCCGGCGATTGAGGAAGGCGAGTACGTAGCGAAAGCCATCCACAGCTTGATGTTGGATCGGGAGCCGGAACCATTTGTCTATAAGGACCCTGGCATCATGGCGATCGTCGGGCGCGGCTCGGGGATCGCTCAAATCGGACCCTTTCGATTGCGCGGGTTCATCGGCTGGCTGTTCTGGCTGACGTATCACATCTTGATTCTCGACACGATTCGAGCCCGTTTCACCGCGCTGATCAACTGGGCGGCGTTGTTCCTGTTTCGGGAGCCGCCGCTGAGGCTCGACGTCAGCGCAGAGCGCCGCCAGGCGCCGGATTAGCGCCGATGGGATTGCAAACCGCGATCGTCGATTGGCTCGACGAGCGCTTCGAGCTCGTGGATGCGGTCGACGCGGAGCTCTACCGCCCGGTTCCCAACTATGCGGCCCGCGCCTACCGGTACCTTGGCGGTGTGGCGGCGATTCTCGTCGCGGTCGAGTTCGTTACCGGTTTCCTGCTTGGCCTCTACTACGTTCCGGACGGTGTGGGCAACCCTGCCCCCGCCTATACCAGCCTCGTTTTCATCCAGCACACCGCGTATCTCGGATGGCTCATACGGGGAACGCATTTCTGGGGCGCCAACCTGTTGATCGCTGTTGCGCTCCTGCACATGACGTTCGTCTTCTGGAACGGAGGTTATCGACCCCCACGCGAGCTGAACTGGATGGTCGGAGTGCTTGTCTTCCTGATAATCGTCCTCTTCAACTTTACTGGCTCGCTGTTGCCGTGGGACGCCAACTCGTACCTGGCTCGAGCGCGCGAGATGTCGATCATCTCGGGAAGCGGGGTGCTCCCCGACGGTGTCAGTGAGTTCATCAGGTACGCGGTGCAGGGTGGCCCGGTGGTGGGACCGACAACGTTGCTGCGCTTTTTCATGGCCCACGTTTTCCTGCTGCCGGGGTTGCTGGCCGTCCTCCTTTACATGCACTTCCGGCTTGTTCGCAAGCAGGGTCCTGCGGAACCGGCATGATCGCGCCCAGGCCACGCTCGAGCCGGCTGCCCATCACGCGTCGGCACGCCCTCTATCCGATCCTGGCCCTCTGCGCGCTCGTCGGCTTGATGTTTGGCCCCATCGGCCGTCACGACACTCAGGACATGCCCGAGAACAGGACTCACCCCTACTTTCCCGATCACATCTGGCCTTACCCGATTCTCGCGATGGCGGTCTTGGTCGGCCTCGGTTTGATGGCGCTGATCGGGCAGCCCCTGCTGCAGCCCGGACAGCCCGCCGACCCTCGCGCCGCGATAGTTCCGCTACCGGAGTGGTACTTCCTCGCGCTGTTTCAGTTCGGCAAGCTCGGTCCCGCGCTCATTACGAAGATGCTTGGCCCGGCGGTGCTGGTCCTCGGTCTGATCTTGTGGCCGCTCCTCTCCAGCTGGCTCGGTCCGGGCATCGCGCGACGGCTTGGCTGGCGTGCATGGCCCGTTCCGAAGCGAAACGTCATTACGGGCACGATCTGGATTGCCGGCCTCGCGATCATCGCTGCGCTGACGTTGTGGTCTGCGCTTGCACCCCAGCTCTGCATCCCGTGGCCGTACAACGGGCCCGTCTGCGGCGCCTGAAGCTCAGCGAAACCTGGCTAGCGCCGCCGGCGGTGGCCCCGGTCGCCTCCTCTTGCCACCTCCAAACCCCATTCGCGCCGCCAACGACCTCATGTAGCAGTTCATGTAGTAATTCGATCGCCACTGGTGGGTGACATCGGCTCGAAGTCGCTTACGGAGGGTCCGAAATGAACTCAATACCGTTCAAATCCGTCTCCATGGACGAGACCGCCTAGATTTCGGGACCGTGAGGCCCCGGGTTCAAATCCCGGGCCCCCGACCAATGTCATGTCTCAGGTGTTAGCGGACCGCTGTCTCACCTGATGCCGGACCAGTGTAGGCGTGGATGTGCGCTGGTAGTCGCGGTTGGGATCCAGGGTTAGTTCGCGAAGCAGGGCGCCGTCCTCGGCGATGACGCGCACATGGTCGCCCGCGACCAGGAGCATGACTGGTTCTCCCCGGTGCTTGTAGCTGACATGAAAGTGGCGCAGCCGGCTGAGATAGCGGAGGGTGACTCGACCGCCGGCATCGAGCCGGTCGCGGCGGATGCGGTAATCAACCTGGGGCTGGGCCAGGGAAGGAGAGGCTTTGAGACGAGCATGGAAAGCCTGCAGCGGTGTGCGGCCGTCCAGGGCGCGATGCGGTCGCTGCTGGTTGTAGATGGTCCGGAAGGCATCGAGTTGCAGTTGGAGGTGAGCGAGCGATTCAGCAGGAGCCTGTTTGGCGAGGAAGAGCTTGAGGGTCTGGTGGAAGCGTTCGACCTTGCCGCAGGTCTGGGGGTGATAGGGCGTCGAGCGCACGCACTGAATGCCAAGGCGGTCGAGCTCTGACTCCAGGGCAACCCGCCCGCATCGGGACTTGCCGCTGAAGACGGCAGCGTTGTCGCTGAGGAAGCGAGCGGGAGGCCCGTACTCCTCGACTGCTGAATAGAAGGTTTGCAGCGCGTCAGCGGCCTTGACGGTTCGGACGGCGACGGAGGCAAGGCACAGACGTGAGTGGTCGTCGATCAGGTTGAGGACCTCGACCTTGCTGGAGTCGGCGAGGTGCCACGCGGTGGCGTCGGTTTGCCAGAGCTCGTTGGGCAGTTCGGCTTCGAAGCGGACGAAGGAGGCCTTGGGCCGTTTGTGCGGCTCCGGTGTGATCAGTCCCTGGCGCTTGAGGATGCGCCAGACGGTGACTCGAGAAGGGGTCTTGTCGAACCGGCCAGCGAGGTGATGGAGGATGGTCTGTGGACCGGCGTCCCAGCCGGTGCCGGAGAGCTGGGCGCGGAGCTCGAGGATGGCGTCGATGACGGCCTGGTCGACCTGGTGGGGACATGCGCCTGGTCGGTGTGACTTGGGCTCCAGGGCGGCGGGTCCGTCGCGCCGGTAACGAGCCAGCAACTCGTAGAACCAGCTGCGCGAGATCGCTCACAAACCAGTTGGTTGGGGCTCTGTTTGCCTAGGACGACTGCCTCGACCAGGAACCGTGCCAATTGCATGCCGCCACCTCCAATGGCGGTCCGGTATCACCTGAGACATGCTATGGCTGGCCGGTCCGGTAACTACTGAACTCTCACACCGGGCCCCGGACCAAAATCCGAATACGAAGATGGGCTTCACGGCTGGTGCGCACGGGGCGCCCGGATCACAGCCGTATCACAAATTGCGGCCGGTTTCCATTGAGGAGGCCATCCCAGTTACGCGACACATCGCCGGCGGCCGCGAACGTCACGACACCGACCTGGTTGGCGATTCTCCTGAGCTGTTCGAGCTCACGCACCGCCCGCGCCCGGGTCGAGGCCTCGATTCTCTCGGCGACGGCCTTGGCGGGCCCACGCGATTTTTTGGCGCGGGCGGAGCGGACGCACCGAGCAGGGAGATCGCCAGATCGCAACGCCGTTGAAGCCCGCTACGCGGCGCAGTCGTTTTGCGTGTTTTGACGGTGGCCCTGACGGGTATATGGGTGAAGCGCCCGAGGTGGCCCGCCACAGCCTCGATTCTGTGCGCTGTGGAGGAGCCCCCTTTGGGTCACGAGAGTTATGCAGGTCCCAGGCGCCGTTGGGGTGCCGCTGGCTGGTTTCCCCGCTCTGACCACGTGCAGATGCAGCTCAACGCGCTCGGTCCATGGAGCAGTCACTTCGAAGTGCCCGATGTGGTTGACTTCGCGGACTTCGCCGCCAATCCCGAACAGAGCCTAGCCGCATTCAAGGCCGTGCCGGCTGGTGACCCAGAGCCCCTACGGTTTTTGACGTATCCGAAGGGAAACGGCGGCTTCCGCACGATGGCATTGGCGACGGCACGCGAGCTCGTGTATCTGCGCGTGGCAGCCGGGTACATCGGGCTGGCCACGGAAGGGATGCTAGGCCCAGAGGTGTTCTCGGGAAAATTCGGCCGGCGACCTCCCAACTGGACCGTGCGGCCGAACGCCTACACAGCCTTCCAGATGGGGGCGGCCGCCCGGGCTACGAGTGGGGATGCGAGCTGATGGTCAGGACTGACATGAAGAGTTACTACGGCTCAATCCCGGTTGAGAGATTGGCGCGTCTGCTCATCGACGCCAAGGCGCAGTACGGTCCGACGTCATTCTTCCTCGAACGTGTGATGTTTTGGCAGGACCGCGGCGAGCTTCAGGGCCTGCCAGTCGGGCCCGAGGCGTGTGCAATCCCTGGCACGGCCTACCTGACGCCTCTCGATCACGTGCTCCGCCGAGAGACGGCTGGCTTTTACCGGTACACGGATGACGTCATCTACTTCTCGAATCGGGGAGATCTGTTCGAGAAGGTCGACGGCATTGTGGAAGAGCTTGGGCTCGAGCGCTCCGCTCGAAAGACCGACATCTATCGGGATCCAGACCAGGCACGGGAGGCCATTCGACGTCGGTCGCTGGACTATCTCGGCGGGGTACTGGACAGACTCGGGAAGGCTGGTCTACGAAAAGTCCGCGCTGCGTTTGAAGAGCAGATCCTCCAGGCCGAGAAGATTGACGTGACGTCCTATCGGTGGTTGCTACGGACGCTCGGGAATCACAAGGACGCGTTTGCTGTGGCGTCGCTGCTCGAGAAAGTTGAGCTCATGAACATCGATCCGAGAACCGCGGCGGAGTACTTGCGTAAAGCCGGTCTCAGGTTCGGTGGCGTCGTGGATCGGGTGGTTGATGTAGCTAGGACCGAGTCATCGGCGGATGCAGATGCGCTGCGAGTGCATCTGATGAAGCTCGTCTCGGGCACTGATTGTGGACGCGCAGGCCTTGACGTTTTCGAGGGAGTCGCTGACGACAACGACGCGCGACCTGACGTTCGAGCTTGGGCATGGACCGCGGCAAAGAACTGTGACGGATTCGATCCGGATCGCGCGTTTGAGGCGGCAATGGAGGAGCGAGACGAGTTAGTTAGTCGGGCTGGGG
>DASPYG010000107.1:0-9627 GCA_035636885.1 Candidatus Nitrosopolaris sp. | reverse complement strand
ATCTCAAGGTCCTCCAGCCGCCAGGTCAGGTTGCGGATCTGCTGGCTGACCCAGGCTTGGTTGGGACTGTCGGTTATGCCAAAGCTCAGGATCCGCCGCCGACCCAGCTCCATAAAGAAAAGGACGTGAAGGCGTCTCAGGCTCCAGGTCTCCACGGTGAAGTAGTCGGCGGCCACGATCGATGCCGCTTGCGCCCGCAGGAACTGGCGCCAGCTGAGCCTGGAGCGGTGAGGCGACACAGGGATGCCATGGCGGCGAAGCAGGTTTCGGATCGCGGTCGGCGAGGCCGCATAGCCGAGCTTGAGCAGCTCGCCGCGAATGCGTTTGTAGCCCCAGCTCGGGTTCTCCTTGGCCAGACGCAGGATCAGCTGCCGGCACTCCTCCGGTAGGCGCGGCCTCCCGGACCTTGCCCGTCGGCCGTGAGCCGCCCACTTGCGCCTGATCAGCGCCCGATTCCACCCCAATACCGTCTCTGGGCGCACGATCAGCGTATTCCAGGCAGAACGCGGCAGGCGCATCGCCAGCGCGCTCAGGATCGGGCGATCTGCCATCCGCAGTCGCGGCCTCTTCACCGACCTCCGCAGCACACTCAGCTCGTGGCGAAGCAACAGGAGCTCGGCGTCGCGCTCGGCCTGGGGCAGCCGAATCAGGACGGCATCGAGAAAGAAGCGAAGGCACGCGTAGACGCCGGCCAGGAGCATGAGCGCCGCGGATGGTAATCGATCAGCCGATCACGGTGCCAGGACTGACTCGATGCAATAAGTGCACCCCACACCTTGTTGCAACGACCTATTGAATTCGCCCGACTAAGAAGGTCTAATTTGAGGTTTTCTCCTCAGATGAGAACCTTCTCATCTCCATCTCATGATGGCCATAAGACCGCGTCGTAAGTTCGTCGCGGAATGGCTGGGGAGCCCGCTCTTAGCTTCATCGTCCTCGGTCCCGATGGCAGGGATGGTCACTCCGCTCTGAGCCAACTCGCCAGCGAGCTTCGCACGCTCAGGAGGCGTACGGAGTTGTTGGTGACGAGTCGAGATCCTCAGTTGCTGCGCCGCGCACTCCGTTCAGCAAGTGCAGAGCTGGTCTGCATCTGGGATCCGGACCAAAGCTCACTTCAGGCGCTCCTGATCGAGAAATGTATTCAGAACCTGCCGACTGTCTGGGAAGTCGCCTTGCAATCCCCGGCCAGTCGACAACCCAATGTGCCACTCCTTGTCCTGCGGAAACGCACGGCAATCGAAGTCTTCGCCCGGCTGCAGGCTACGGCCAGCCCGCTGTTGGCTGCATTGTTGGTTGCTCGAGCCTGGGGATATCGCGAGGTCGCGCTCTCGCCCGATCCAGGCGCGTTGAGCGGCAATCACGTACGACGCCTTAAGCCGTGGGGTACTCGTGCCCTGTACATCCGAGCCGCCGATTGGGCGCAGCAGAAAACTGTCCAAGCCGCGCGCAAAGCAACGCGGCGTCGACGTGCGACCCTCCGGGTTCTGATTCTCGCCGGCACCGTGGCTCTCGGTTGGTGGTTGGTCTGGCTGGTCAACCTCGCCCACGCAGCCTCACTGCCCTTATACGGTCTTTTGTTTCTGGCGCAGCTGATCAACATCTTCCAGGTCGTTGGGTACTGGCACGCGGTGTGGCGCCTGCGCGAACCAAACCGGCGCAAGGGAGACATCGAAGGCGGCGTCGATGTTTTCATCACGACCTACAACGAACCCATCGAGATCGTCGAGCCCACGCTGGCCGCGGCGGTCGCCATGCACAGGCCACACCGCACGTACTTGCTCGATGACGGACGACGCCCCGAAATGAAAGACCTGGCCCATCGCTATGGAGCTGCGTGGTTGACGCGGCCTGACAACCGCGGTCACAAAGCGGGGAACCTCAACGAGGCTCTCAAGCGCACCGATGGCGACTTCTTCGCCGTGTTTGACGCCGACCATGTTCCGGCCGCGGAGTTCCTCGAGCGCCTGCTGCCGTGGTTTCGCGATGCGGACATCGCCTGGGTGCAGGCGCCGCAGTTCTATGCCAATCAGCATGTGTCATTCACCGCAGGCGGTGCGATGGACCAGCAGGCGATTTTCTTCGGCCCGGTCTGCGAGGGGATGGACGGACTCGATGGTGTCATCTGCTGCGGCACCAATTTCGTGATGCGGCGCGCCGCGGTCGAGGAGATCGGCGGATTCAGGGAGGACTCGGTGACCGAGGATGCGGCAACCGGTCTCGCGCTTCATGCACGCGGATGGCGATCGCGCTACATCAATGAGCCGCTTGCTAGTGGCCTTGCTCCAGAAGACCTCCCTTCGTTTCTGAAGCAGCAGCGTCGCTGGGCCCAAGGCAACCTCGAGATGCTAGTTCGCGGTCTGCATACCCTCAACAGGGTTCGACCAGCGCTCGGAGTTCAATACGCGTGGGCCGCTTCCAACTATCTGAGTGGCGTCTCCGTCCTCGTCTACATAGCGCTGCCCTGCATTTTCTTGCTCTTTGGCGTGCAAACCGTGAAGTTGACCACCTCCGACGATTTCATCGCTCACTTTCTGCCCTACATCTTTCTGACCGTTTTCATCTTCGTGCGGTCTCTCGACGGCCACCTGCGGCTACGTTCAGTACAGGTTTCGTTCGGTCTCTTTCCGGTCCATTTGTCTGCGCTGGCCTCAGCGATAGCTGGACGGCGGATTGGTTTTGCAGTCACTCCAAAAGTCGCTCAGGGCGGGTCTGCCTACGTACTGGTCATCCCTCAGCTGGCCGCCATTGCGCTTAGCCTGATCTCAATTCCGGTCGGTCTGCACCGCGTCGTCGATGCAAGTGCGGTCACCAACTCGTGCTGGGCATTGTTCAACATCGCCATGCTGGCGGGCATCGTGCGGGCGGCGAGTGGCCACCGCGTAGCCGAGCCAATCTTGTCGACGGCTCAGGAGGCTGCCTGATGGCGGTCATCGCTCTCGATATCGGTATTCGCAGACGCGCGTTCGTAAACGTGACTGCAGTGAGCAACTGGGCGAACCGCCTGGCGCTGCCGTGCTTGGTCGCTGTCGCTGCCGCGCTTCGCCTGTACGACGCGGGTCGACTCAGCCTGCGCCTCGATGAGGGCCAGAGCCTGCACTTTGCGCGCCTGCCGCTAAAGCCTTACGAGGCCACTTACCAGCACACCCCGTCTTTGTTCCAGGCCGCGGCCGCGGACGTCCATCCGCCTGGTTACCTGCTGCTGCTGCACGAATGGATTGCTCGATTTGGCACGGACACGGTTGTACTGCGCCTACCGAGTGAGCTAGCCGCGATTGCAACGATTCCGCTTCTCTATCTATTGGCCAGACGGCTCTACAGCCACCACATCGGTCTTCTTGCCTCAGCGCTTGGTGCTGCGTCGCCGTTCTGGATATGGCACGCACAGGAAGCGCGTATGTACAGCTTTTTGGTGCTGTTCGGAACTGCGGCCACGCTCGGGCTGGTGTATGCAATCGAGGACCGCCGCATTTGGGGATGGGTCCTGTTCACGCTCGCCACCAGCCTCGGAATTTACTTCCACTACTTCGCAATTGCCGTCCTGGCGGCGCATCTGGTCTACGTCGTGATTCGCGCGTCGCATTTGGGACGCGGTGTGCTGAAACCCGCGGCTTTAGCAATGGCGTTCTTATCGGTCGCTTATCTCCCCTGGATCTGGATGCTGGTCCACTTCTATCGCGGAGCGGGCGATCCCAATCTGGCGCCTCCAGACGCTTACACACCCCTCCTGCTGCTGACCGACTTCATGCTCGGCTATCTAAATGTCGCGGCGACTTCACAGGTGATGGCTGCGTGGCCGTTGCTTGTGTTCCTGGCGCTGGCTGCAGGAAGCTTCGGAGCTCCGCCGAGCTGGCGGGGACTCTTGCTATGGACTCTCTTTCTCGTGCCGACCATCGGTGTTGTCGCGTTGTCGTTGGCCTGGAAGCCGACGGTCTCGGCCCGCTACCTCATCGTCGTGACGCCAGCCCTCTTCATTCTTCTGGCGGTCGCAGTGGAAAGGATCGCTCGCGGGCCCATCCATATGGCCGCCATCGCATTGATAACAACCTTGATGCTGCTCGGGCTGGGCGTTGAACGAACCAGCCCGTACAACCCGGCTGCGGAGGACTTCCGACGGGTCGCCGACTATATCCACGAGCATTCTGCGGCCGGCGATGTAGTCGGTATCGACGCAGGTTTTAATCGGTACACGTACGAGTACTACGCGAACGATAACCTACCTACATATCTCATTCCTGCTCCTGCAGCCGCCCCTGAGACAAGGCTCGACGAGGCCGCCATCGACCACTACGTGCGCAGCCTGGCTGCTGGGTACAAGCGGCTGTGGATTGTGTACTACCTCGAGGACGAGCGCTCGGCAGCCGTCCGGCACTACCTCGATTACCACTTTCGCGGGCGGAACGTTGTGATGGGCGGCCGCTACGGGCGTAACCAGGCGGGCGATCCCGCCAGTTTCGTCAACGTGCAGCTTGTCTTGTATGAGATTCCTGATTTGCCACAGCAACCGGTGCAGGCTAGGCCGCTCACCTTGGCTCAGCTGGACTGGCTGACCGCATTGCCATCGACAACCAGATATCCGGATGCCCCGGTTCTGGGTAGTCAGGGCGAGATTGTGCGACCGATCGGGTGGTCAACGCCGGAGCCGGAGCCGCTGCCTCGCTGGGGGTTCGGTGCTTTGTCCCCGCCGGCGCCTGATGACATCATCACCGTCTTCAACCCAAACCGCAGCGCGGTCAAGATCCAGATACAGGCACATTGGAAGCTGGGCGACATCGTTACCGAGATCACAGTGCCCGCTCTCTCTGACCTCGAATACAGCCTTGCCCACTGGGACAGCCGGGCTACGGGCCTGGCGCTCACCATTGTCTCATCGCTTCCCGTGACCGTGAACCGAACGGAGTTGTCGGGTAAGCAAGTCATCAGGCGATACGGGTGGGACGCCCGAGTTCCGTCGGGGCAGGCATACGATGGTCAGGTCTGGGCTGGCGGGCCTCAGCCGCCTACGCCTGCCCAACTTGTGCAGCTGCCGTGCGGCGGAGCTGAGATATGGGCCTCACACATGCAGATGGGCTCAGGCACTTTTACGGTCAGCCGCTACCTGGCCAGCGGTCAGCAGCTTGCGGTGCAGGGCGGGTGGAGTTACGACATTGGCAAGGGCGGCATTCAACGAATCGCCTCGATTCCAGCAAGGCAGCTCGGCTACGGCAATTACGAGCTCCGTGTGGTCAGAGCTGGGGGCGGGCAACCTACCTCCGAACGCATCGCATACTTCGGTATCGGCTGCACGCCGCCATGGCTGATGCCGCGATGGTTTCCGGGGCACCGAGGCGGCGATTGATGCGTCTCCGGTTGACACATGTGGCGTTGGGCGTCGTGATCACCCTCGGCGCGAGCGCCCTCGTCTATCAAATCGGGTTTAGACCAGGCATGCTCCATGCGGGCAGCCCCCAAGCCTCCGCAAGCCAAGCAGCACCGTCGCCTCTCGAGTCGCCACGTCCCGCCCTGTTGGCGGCCGCATGGAGTGGCTACAAGCATCGCTTCATTCAGCCTGACGGTCGCGTCATCGATTTCCAGCGCGACCAGATGACCACGTCCGAAGGCCAGTCCTACGCGATGCTGCGCGCGGTTTGGATGAATGACCGGCCCACGTTCGAGGTGACCTGGCGCTGGACACAGAACAACTTGGGTGATCCGACACACAGCCATATCGGCTGGTTGTGGGGCAAGGCTGCCGATGGCAGCTGGCGCCTGGTGGATGCGAACAGCGCGAGCGACGCCGATGAGGACGTCGCCCTCGCGTTGCTTTTCGCAGCCCATCAGTGGAGCTCCACCTACCGACCGGCTGCAATCGCTCTGCTCGGCCGAATTTGGGACGAGGATGTTGCGACCGTGGCAGGGCAGCCCTATCTCACGGCAGGTAATTGGGCACCGGGAGCAGCCGGGGGCCCAGTCTTGAATCCTTCTTACTTCGCTCCCTATGCGTATCGGATCTTTGCTCAGGAAGATCACGCACACCCTTGGGGAGAACTTGTCGATACCTCGTACAAGGCTGTGCAAGCGTGCACGGACGCACCCCTGGACAGCAACGCCGGCCGCCTGCCCCCCAACTGGTGCGCTCTCGCCGTCGCCACCGGTGCTGCGCACCTGGCGCCAGGCATGTCTCAGAGCAGCGACTACGGATACGACGCCTTTCGCGTCATGTGGCGGGTGGCTCTGGACGCCCAATGGAACCTCGAACCGCGGGCGGTGCGATATCTCAATTCTCACAGCATCGTCCTGCTCGATTCTTGGCGCCAGCAGGGCAAACTCGCATCGGAATACACACATGACGGCGCGGTCCGCAATCCAAACGAAGATCCGACCGTTTACGGTGGCGCCATTGCCTCCTTCCTCGTCGTCGACAGGAATGCTGCGAATCAAATGACGACTCGCCTGGAGGCGACCGCCAAGAGTAGTGGCCAGAACGGCACGTACTTCGGAACGTCGACCAACTACTTCGAGCAGAACTGGGTTTGGTTCGGCCTCGCGTTCGCCTACGGCGCCCTGCGCAACCTGGATCGCTAACAGTGGTCAGGCGAGAGGCAACTCGATCGTGAATCGGGCTCCAGCGCCCGGTTTGCTCTCGACGTGCACGGCGCCTCCGTGCATGCGGGCAACTTCATAGACAACGGTCAGGCCGAGGCCGCCGTCGGAGCGGCTCGTCCCGTCTTTGAACCAGGGTTCGAAAACATGCGGTAGATGCTCGGGTGCGATCCCGTTGCCGGAGTCCGCAACTGTAATCAACGCCTGGCCTCCCGACGACTGGCAGCTCAAATGGATCTCCCCGCTCTCGGGAGTATGGCGAGCGGCGTTGACGACGAGGTTGAGTAGGGCACGGGTCAATTGCTCGCGGTTACCTCGCACCATGACGGCTTTGGGTGCGTAGACAACCCAATGTTGAGTCGAGGCGCCACGAGCTCGGCGATGCACCTCGAGCAGAAGCTCGCGAACATCAACGGGTTTGGTCGACACCTTGTCCACTTGGATCCGGCTCAAGAAGAGCATGTCGTTCACGTCTTCAGTCACTCGTTCCAGTTCCTGAAGAGCGACGTCGATTGTCTTCTGCACGTCGTCTGAGGAAGGCTGCCGTTGCCGCCTCAGCACCTGAAGATGACCGCGGATGATAGTGAGTGGAGTCCTCATTTCGTGGGAGGCAAGCGCATAGACCTTCTCCCGCTGGTGAAAACCAAGCTCAAGCCTCGTCACCATCTCGTCAAAAACCTCCGCCAGCTGCCCAACCTCATCTCGGGGTCCGCGATGCTCGACGCGATGGCCGAAGTCCCGCTCCGTGATGCCTGCGGCCGCGAGTCTGATCCTCAGTACCGGCGCGAGCGCTCGCCCAACAACACCGTAGGTCAGCAGCCCTGAAGCCGCAGCTATGCCGAGGCAGAGCAGGCTTATCACGGGGGTTATGGTGCCTAAGATCACCTGCGCGTCGTGAAGGGGTAGGGCCACTCTGACATCGCCAATGCTCTTGCCGCCTAGCGAGATCTTCGCCGCCGCCATCCGGTAATCGCCGCGCGGACCGGTCACCGTTGAAATTTCGCCGGAGGTAGCCGAGCTGCCAGCCATCGCCAGCAGAGCGCTGTCCTTCGTGTTGGTTATCGTTGCTCCGCCTGTTAGCTGGACGCGAATGACGGGGGCAAGTCCAGAGGCCGCCGCCGGGTCACTTGTGATGAATTCGCGAGCCGTAATGTCCACGTCTGTTGCCGTAGCTGCATACGCCACGCGCTGCTGAAATGCGCGAACCTCGAGCGCAACGTTGGCATCGACTGTTCCGTAGAGCTGTGTGCGAAGGATAGCCAGGGTCACAAGCTCGACTGCGATGAGTGCGACCAGGACCAATGCTGCGGCAGTCAAACTCAACCTGATGCGTATTCCCAATCGAGCCAGCAGCTGGTCAAGACGCCGGATGGCTGCCTTCATTGCCACCATCCAACGCTCAAGGTGGTAGTCGATGTTCATGACACGCGCAACCGATATCCTGCGCCTCGAACCGTCTCGATGCGAACATCGGCCGGCCAGGGCACCTTCCGTCTCAAGTAGCCGACGTAGACGTCGACCACGTTGCTATCGCTGATCGAGTCGTACGGCCATACTCCGCTGCTGATCTGGCCTCGCGTAACAACATGATTGGGATGACGGAGCAAGTACTCCAGCAGTGCAGACTCGCGCACGGTCAAATCCACACGACCGCCGGCGGAGCTTGCCGAATGTTCAAGCAAGTCGAGTCGGAGCGTGCCTGCCCTCAGCTCGACTGCACTGGCCTGGTCCCGTCGCAACAGCGCGCGGATCCGGGCCAGCAGCTCATCGAAATCGAATGGCTTACCGAGGTAGTCATCGGCGCCGGCGTTCAGACCTCGGACCCGGGAACCCACATCGTCGAGGGCTGTGAGTATCATGACTGGCAAGCCTGCCTTGGTGCGGCGCAGGGCCGTCAGGACATCGAGCCCGCTGCCATCCGGTAGGACGAGGTCCAGCACCACAAGATCGATCGGTTCAGTCCCAGCCAGAGCAAGGGCTTCGCCGCCATCGCGGGCGCGGACCCACGAATAGCCTTCCGCCTGGAGCCCCTTGGTGACGAAGGCGGCGATGCGCTCCTCGTCTTCGACGAGCAGGATCAGCACCTGCCCGACTTGCTTACGGGCGCGACTCTACGCCTAGTCTCCGTCGCCTCCCCCATGGCCCTTTCCCTGCTTGCCGCCTTTTGGCGTCTCGTCTGATTCGATCGGGGCTGACTGAACGGCGACGTTCAGGTGGTTGCTGATACCAGCGTTGATGACAGCCGGAACGGGCCCACTGTGATCAGAAGTGGCGGCGGCGAGTGTGGCGCGGGCCATTCCGGCTCCAGCCAGCAGAAGCAGAATCGCGGCCAGGAATACGATCAGTAGCATCGCCGGCCTTCGTTGAGCTATGTCACCCATACCTTCCCTCCACTGATTCCCAGGTGGCAATCCGTGAGTATTAAGACGGTGAAGACGCCCGGTTCTTGCATTGAGGCGCTCTCGTTCAACCCGCGCGTGAATTCATAATTCATGGCGACTACCCCCGGTTGGTAAAGCTTAGCCGCGTCGACCGCAGCTGTCAGCACGTGGCTAGCGACACTATTGGGTGGAACCCAAATACAGTAGCCATCTCAGCGTGTAGTTTGGCTGGGGAGGAAGGATTCGAACCTTCAACCTTCTGATCCAGAGCAACACGCGATATCGACACCAGTACTTTCGAAGTGGGCCACTACCCCTGATAAGTGGATTGCGCGGTGGCTCCGCGTCTGATACTGGGAAATAAATTTGGCGTGAAACCGGCGCGTAGCGCCTCTAAGAGGCGTTGCCTAGCTCGGCCCGATGCTCAGGTACCGAGGCCGACAACTACTGCCAGCGCGCGATCGACTTCGCGGAGCTCGGCAAACGTGAGCAGCCCGTGAGATTCCCCGAGCCGGCTGGGATCGACGTGTGGGGTTCAATTAACACGTCGAACTCGTGGACGAGCCCTTGAGCGAGCGATGACCGCGGCCAGATAGGATTGCCGGCCGGTGGTCGGCTCCCTCATGTACTCGCTCGTGCGCTTGTTACTGGATGTGTTGACAACCAG
>DASPYG010000106.1:0-7212 GCA_035636885.1 Candidatus Nitrosopolaris sp. | reverse complement strand
TCCCCTGGCTGGATCCTGACGAGCTGCCTCGGGCGGTGAGCATGGAGCAGGGGCGGTCCGACCACCTCGGCCAGCGGTCGGGCGAGGTCGTCGAGCTGTCCGCCGCCGCGGCCCCGCCGCCGGTCGACGTCGCGCTCGAGGAGCTGGAGTTCGTGTACGCGTACATCTTCGCGCGGGTCGGCAACCGCGCCGACGCCGAGGACCTGACCCAGCAGGTCGCCCTGAAGGCGATCCCGCGGCTCCGCGCGGGCTCCAGCAAGGGCGCCATCCGCTCCTACCTGTTCGCGACCGCCCGTTCGGCGCTGGCCTCCTTCTGGTCCGCCCGGTTCGGGCTGCCCGAGGAGGAGCTGCGCGAGGACACCTGGGTCGAGAGCGAGCGCCCGCAGCCGGCCGGGGAGTCGGTCGAGCGCGTGGAGCGCATCCTGGCCCAGCTCCCCGCCAACTACCGAAAGCTGCTGGAGCTCCGGTTCCTGCGCGGCTACTCGCTCAAGGAGGTGGCGGCGGAGCTGGGGACGACACTGGGCGGGATCAAGGTGATGCAGCTGCGGGCGCTGCGGGCGGCGGCGCGGGTGGCCGGCGATGACTGAGTCCGGCGAGGAGCGGCGCGCGGAGCGCGTCGACAGGCTGGTGGGCGACGTCCTGGCCGGTCGCCACCTGAAGGCGACGCCGTCGGACGCCGCCGACCGCGAGGCGATCCGGATGGCGACCCAGCTCGCGGGCACTCGCGAGGGCTATCCCCGCATGTCGCCGGCCTTCCGGCGCCGGCTGGGGCGCATGCTCGAGAAGGGGGAGGCGCCCGCCCGGCTGAACCGGCGGGCGGCGCTGACCGGCGGGCTGGGATTGGCCGCCGGCGCCCTCGGCGGCAGCCTGCTGGCGCAGCTGGAAGGCCGGCTGGCCGCCTTTCGGCCCCACCCGGCCGGGACCCCGGACCCGCTGGCGAAGCCGCCGACGTCGCGCAGCATCATCGAGCCGCGCCCGGAGCTGGCCCGGTGGGTCGACACCGGCCTGAAGCTCACCGACCTGGCCGAGGGTGTGCCCCACCGGGTGGCGGCCGGGGCGATCGGTGCCTTCCTGCTGCGCCGCGGCGACCAGGTCGTCGGGATGTCGTCGTACTGCACGCACCTGCCCTGCGAGCTGGTGTGGCAGGAGGACAGGAAGCTGTTGAACTGTCCCTGCCACAACCTGGGCTTCGACATCGAAGGGCAGTCGCTGCGTGATGGCTATCCGTTGCCGGCGCTCCCGTTCGTCAAGGTGCGGGTGCGCAACGGTCACGTGGAGGTGTTGGGCACGTGATGACTCCTCGGGAGAGCGCCGGCAGGGCGCGCATGCGGGCGCTCGACCGCTGCCTGCAGCTGCTGGAGGATGCGCTGGCCGACGGCAAGGTGCGCGTCGACGGCCCGCTGGCCTACCGGCTGCGGCACCTGCTCGGAGCCGGCGGCCTCATCCCCGACCACCGGCTGGAGGGCAGGCGCATCGACAGGGTGCTCGACGACATCTTCGCGCTGCAGGCGCGCCTCCTGGGGCAGGACGAGGAGGAGGTCGCCGGGTAGCGGGCGCCCACCGGAGGGTGCGAATCGCCCACGCTGGCGCGAGTCCCGTCAGCGGGGAACCCTGTACAATGCGCCCGGGCGCGGCTCGGCCGGCCCCCTCAGCCATGACTTCCTTCACAAGCGCCAGCTCCTACCTGCTCACCTCGGAGTCCGTCACCGAAGGGCATCCGGACAAGGTCTGCGACCAGGTGTCGGACGCCATCCTGGACGCGATGCTCGACCAGGACCGCGCGGCCCGCGTGGCCTGCGAGACCGCGGTGACCAAGGACTTCCTCTGCGTGATCGGCGAGGTCACCACGCATGCCGAGGTGGCCATCGAGCGGACCATTCGCGACACGCTCCGCGGCATCGGCTACGTCGGCGAGGAGACCGGGTTCGATCCCGACCACGCGCTGATGAGCGTGTACCTGAAGGAGCAGTCGCCGGACATCGCCGCCGGCGTCGACCGGTCGCTGGAGGCCCGGGCGGCTCGGGACGGCGACCCGTACGAGCTCCAGGGCGCCGGCGACCAGGGCATGATGATCGGCTTCGCGTGTCGCGAGACGACCGAGCTCATGCCGCTGACCATCTCGCTCGCGCATCGGCTGGCGCGCCGCCTCGCGCAGACCCGTAAGGATGGATCGCTTCCCTTCCTGCGCCCGGATGGAAAGACGCAGGTCACCGTCGAGTACGAGCACGGGAAGCCGAAGCGGATCGAAGCGATCGTGGTTTCAACTCATCACGCGGCCGACGCGAGCCAGAAAGAGATCGACGAGGGCGTCCGTGCGCTCGTGATAGACCCGGTGCTCGAGGGCATGGTCATCGACGCCAACACGAAGATCATGGTCAACCCGAGCGGGAAGTTCATCGTGGGCGGACCCGCAGCGGATGCCGGGCTTACCGGACGCAAGATCATCGTCGACACCTATGGCGGCGTCGCCCGTCACGGTGGTGGCGCATTCAGCGGCAAGGACCCGAGCAAGGTCGACCGGTCAGCCGCGTACGCGGCCAGGCACGTGGCTAAGAACCTGGTCGCCGCCGGCCTCGCCGAGCGCTGCGAGGTCCAGGTCTCATATGCGATCGGCCGCGCGCACCCGACCTCCATCGCTGTGGAGACGTTCGGCACCGGCGCGGTGCCGGAGCGCGAGCTGCTCGAGCTCGTTCGCAGACATTTCGATCTGCGTCCGGGGGCGATCATCGCCAACATGAACCTGCTGCGGCCGATCTACCGGCCGACCGCCGCGTACGGGCACTTCGGTCGCGACGACCTGGGTGTGCCGTGGGAGGACACGAACAGGGTCGAGCCGCTTCGCGCCGATGCATCGGTTCTCTCGCGCGCGGTCGACTAGCCGGCTTGCCGTCTTAAGGGTCCGGCTCGGTTGCCTGAAGCCACTCTTTCGCTGCGTGTCCATGACACGCTGTCCGGGCGCAAGGTGCGGATCGCGCCTGGAAAGGAGCGAGGCCGCAAGCTCCTGCGCCTCTATGTGTGCGGCGTTACGCCGTACGACTCGGGTCACATGGGCCATGCGTTCACCTTCTGTGCATACGACGTGCTGATCCGCTACGTCGAGGCTTCCGGCGTCCGGGTCAAGTACGTGCAGAACGTCACGGATGTCGACGACCCGCTGCTCGAGCGGGCGCGTCGCGATGGGGTGGACTGGAAGGAGCTGGCTGATCGCGAGACAGCCATCTTCATTCAAGACATGACCTCGCTCGGCTGGCGAACGCCGGACGTGATGCCTCGGGTGTCGGAGGAGATAACGCCGATTCTTCGCGCCGCAACCCAACTGAATGCGCGAGGCTACGCATACAAGACGGATGCTCTGTACTTCGACGCGAGCCGGTATCGGGGCTACGGGCGTCTGTCGCACCGGACGCGGCGGTCGATGATCCGCAAGCTGCGCGAGGAGGGTTTGCTCGGCACGGTCGGTCCGGGCGCGAAGCGGGACGCGCTGGACTTTCCGCTGTGGCGCGCCTCGCGGCCGCAGGAGCCCGCGTGGCCGTCGCGTTTCGGGGATGGCCGGCCGGGCTGGCACATCGAGTGCTCGGCGATGGCGATGCGCTACCTCGGCGAGCAGATCGACATTCACGGTGGCGGCCGCGATCTCGCTTTCAGCCATCACGAGTCGGAACGCGCGCAATCCGAGTGCTTAACAGGCAAGGTTCCCTTCGCCCGCGCCTGGATGCACACTGGCCTCGTCCGATACGAGGGCAAGAAGATGAGCAAGTCGCTCGGCAACCTGGTGCTCGTCCCCCAGGCGCTGGAGCGCGCGCCCGCGGCCGCGGTGCGGCTCTATCTGGCCTCACGTCGATATGGGCGTGATTGGGAGTTCAGGTGGTCGGGTTTGGCGCGGGCCGCCCGGCTGGCAGAGCGCGTGCGTGTTTTGTTGGCAGGTGAGCAGGTGGGGGTGGGAACTGAGCACCATGCGGTGGCGGGGGTGGGACCCTCAAAAGGTATGTCTGTCGGCACTCGCCGGCTCGTCGATCGATTCAACCGCGCGCTCGCCGACAACCTCGACACACCCCAAGCCATCCGCGTCCTACGTGCGGCCGTCCGTGATGGGGATGCCCAGGCCGCGCGATGGATGATGGGCATCCTCGCCGGCACCGCCTCCCTCACGTAGCCCCGGTCAGGCCACCTCCAGCGGCGACCCGCAGTTCGGGCACTCCATGCCCTCGTCGACCTGCACCAGGGTCTCGCACACCGGGCACAGGATGTCCACCGCCACCGATTTCGGCTCGTCCCCCTGCGCCTCAGCCTCCATCTCTGCCGGCACTTCCCCGAGGTCGAACGCGGGCGAGCCGCAGTTCAGGCAGATGTAGCCGGGCTGCGCGATCCGGAAATCCTGGAATGCGCCGGTGGCGTCGAGCTCGACCTCCGCGAAGAGGGCGCGGAACAGCCTTCCGCCACACCGCCGCGAGCAAGCGAGCATCACGTCCCGCACTTTACGGAGATCCGCAGTGCGCGCGCGCGAAGAGTCGGTATCAGGCGATGCGCCGTCGTAGAGTCGCGACCCCGGCCGCGACCAGGACGACGCAGAAACCGGCCACGACGCTGACGTCGAGCTGCAGTGATGGCCACGTCAGGTCGGCGCCCTTGATCATCAGGTCGCGCAGGCCGTTGACGGCATACGTAAGCGGAAGGACGTCCGAAACCACCTGCAGCGGCTTCGGCTCGGTCGAGACGGGGAAGAGGATCCCCGACAACAGGAATTGCGGCACGACGACCAGCGGGATGAACTGCACGGCCTGAAACTCGGTGCGCGCAAACATGCTCAAGAAGATGCCGAGGTTCACCGCTGCGAGGGCCATGAGGGCTTCCATTCCGAAGATCAGCAGCACATTGCCCTGGTTGTGCACCTTGAGCACGGCCAGCGAGAAGGTGAGCACCTCCGCCGACTGGATCAGCGCCAGGATCGTGAAACCCAGCATGTAGCCGACCACGATCTCACCGCGACGCAGCGGGCTCGCCATCAACCGCTCGAGCGTGCCGAGCGAGCGCTCGTTGAGGAACGCGACGATCGTGATCACGAACACCAGGAAAAAGACGATGAGACCGATGAAGGCCGCGCCGAAGTAGTCGAGCATGTCCAGGGCGGGGCCGCCGTACAGATAGTGCACCTGCGGCACGAAGCGAAGTGCGGCGCCGGGCCCGCTCGACGCCACCGACGCGAGCGCTTGCTGAAGAGCCTGGAGCACCGGTGCCGACGTCCCGGGCTGCGAACCTTCGAGGTGGACCTCAGGCGCGATCGTCCCCGCCTGCGCTCGCTGGCTGAAATCGCTGGGGAACACGATGTACGCGGCGAGCGAGCCGTCCTTGAGCTTCGAGTCCCCGTCAGCAGCCTGGATGATGCTGGCGCGGATCGATGTCGAGCGCTCGAGGGCCGACGCGAACATGGCGCCGAGCGGGCCCTGGTCTTCGTTGTCGATGCCGACCGCCGGGGCCGAAGCCGAGCCCCTGATCATGTATCCGAGGAGAGAGAGGATGACGATCGGCGCGACGAACAGGAGCGCCAGCGTCCTCCGGTCGCGGCGGAATTGCTGCATCAGCCTGCGCGTGATGGCGGCGACTCGGTGCGCGCTCATTCCACCACCCCTTCGCCCGCGAGGCGTATGAACGCCTCCTCGAGGTTGTTGGTGCCCGCGCGCGCACGGACCTCGTTTGGCGTGCCCTCGGCCAGTACGCGCCCGAACTGGATCAGGCCCAGCCGCTGGCAGCGCTCCGCCTCGTCCATCACGTGGCTCGAGACGACGATGGTCGTGCCGCTCGCAGCCATCTTGCGAAACTCATCCCAGAACTGCACTCGAAGCTGGGGATCCACGCCGACCGTGGGCTCGTCGAGCAGCAGCAGCCTCGGCTTGTGCACGAGTGCGCAGGCCAGCGAGCATCGCTGGCGCATGCCGCCGCTGATGGTGGCGACAACCGAGTTGCGCCGCTTGTCCAGCTGGACAAGCTTCAACACCTCGTCGACACCGCTGGCGGCGCCGTTGATCGCGGCGAAGAACTCGACGTTCTCGGCGATCGAGAGCCCCGGGTAGAGTGCGGCCGCCTGCGTCATGTAGCCGACATTTCGAAGGTTGTCGACGTCGGGCATGCGGCGGCCGAGGACGGTCACAGTGCCGGCATCGGGCGCCACGAGACCGACGATCGCGCGGATGAGGGTCGTCTTGCCGGCGCCGTTGGGCCCGAGCAGACCGTAGATCTCGCCAGGCCTGATGCGTAGGTCCACGCCGTCCAGCGCGCGCAGTGGGCCGAAATTTTTCTTGAGCCCTTCGACGTTCACCGCGAATGCTTCAGCCATTGGGATCCACCTCCTCATCCGGTTTCATTGCGCGCAACCAGGCATGCGCCAGCTCGACTACCGCTTGCTCGCCATCGATATCGAGTCGGAGCAGGCGCTCTGCCATCGATCGCGTCAGCAGGTGAAAGAAGATCGGACCGATGAACGCCTGCATGGCGAGCAGGGGATGCATGCGGCGCAAGCGTCCCTCCGACATCTGGGTCATCACGTAGCCGCCCACCGAGGCGAAGATCATGCCGGCCAGGTCGCGCCCGCCTTCTTCGGCGTCGGGGCTCAGTGTGCTGACTTCGAGGAATATGGCCCGGAGCACTCCGATGCGCGGTGCTCCCGGACCATAAACCGTTTGGAACACAGCGCGTGCGATCGCAGGCATGACCTGCTGTGGCAGCTGGTCGCGCATCGATTCCACGACGCGGCTGACAGGTTCCAGGGGAGAGTAGGTCCGCAGCAGGCTCCCGAACAGCGCCGGCTTGCCTGGGAAGAGCCGGTAAAGCGTCGCACGCGAGACGCCCGAGCGGGTCGCCAGGTGGTCCATCGACAACGCGGTCAAGCCCCCCTCGCCGACCATGTCCAGGGCCGCCTCGAGGATGCGCTCCCGGGCGGCGGGCTCCGGTTGGAAGTCGAGGGCAGCGAGCAGCTCCTCCCTCGAGTCGAACGCGCGGTAGAAGCTCGTGCGAGATACACCGGCCGCGGCGGCGATCCTGCCCACGGTGGGAGACTCGCCCGCCGCCAGCAGGCCGCGAGCCTTGGTCAGGATGCGCTGGCGCGTACCCGCCGCCATGTGCAACGAGACTAGACGAGACGTCGCGTCTCGTCAAGTACCAAAGCTTAACAACCGGGGTTCCTCGGCGGCGCTTTCATCCGTAAGTTGCCGGTCATGA
>DASPYG010000105.1:0-23407 GCA_035636885.1 Candidatus Nitrosopolaris sp. | reverse complement strand
GGTCCTTCGTGCCTTTCAGCACTTCGGCCTGGTCCTCGCGGACAACGGATCCGACTGGTACTTTTCGGGCACGACCGATGACTGGTGGGGCACCGCAGCCGGCGACCAGGTTGTCAGCGAGCTCAAGACCATCCCCGCCGTCCAGTTCGATGCTGTCGATGAGTCGAGCGCCCAGGCGGCCCAGGGTTCTTACCAGGCGGTCGCCACGACAGTCCTGGTGCCGTGCACCAATGCGGGGGTGGTGGCGAGCCCAGGCTCGTCGGCGGCGAACGGCACCCAGGTGGTCTTCACGGCATCCAGCGCGACATGTCCCAACCCGCGTTACGAGTTCTGGATCATGGCCCCTGGGGGCAGCTGGACGACCGTGCAGGCCTACTCGGCCGGCGCCACGTTCAACTGGAACACTGCCGGCAAGGCCCCCGGCACCTATCGCTACTCGGTGTGGGTGCGAGATGCAGCCAGCCCAAACAGTTATGACACTTACTTCCCCGGCACCGCCTACACGCTGACGACTACGTCTTGTGCGTCGGTCGCAGCCTCCGCGGCGCCGGCTTCTCCGCAAGCAGCGGGCACCACCGTCACGATCACCGCCACCGCCTCTGGATGTCCAAGCGCGCGCTACGAGTTCTGGATCCTGCCCCCGGGTGGCAGCTGGACCATCGTCCAGGCCTATTCCGCCACGAACACGTTCACGTGGAACACTTCCCCGCCGGCGGGCGCCTACAAATACTCGGTCTGGGCCCGCGACGCCAGCAGCGCGGCGAGCTACGACACCTACTTCCCGGGCACCGTCTACACCCTGACGACAACTCCGTGCACAGGACTGACCGCATCCGCGATGCCGGCCTCGCCACAAACCTCGGGCACCGCGATCACCATCACCGCCAGCGCCTCGGGCTGCGCCAACGCGCGCTACGAGTTCTGGATCCAGAACCCCCGCTCGAGCACCTGGACCATCGTCCAGGCCTACTCCGCCACCAACACATTCAACTGGACCACCACCGGGCTGCCTGCCGGCACATACAAGTACTCGGTGTGGGTCCGTGATGCGAGCAGCGGCGCGAGCTACGACACCTACTTCCCCGGAACCGCGTACACGCTGACGTAATCCCCCCGGTCACGACGAGCGATCACGTGGAGCCAGAGCCCAATGCCGATAGAGCGTCGCGGACAAGGTCGCGAATGATCTCGGCGGCCGGTTTGATGTCGTTGATGACGCTGCACGATTCGCCGGCCCAGAGTGGCGCGTATTCGATGTCGCCTTCGAAGTCCGGCTGTACCGTTCCAATCGCATAACGAGGCCAATCCTCGAGCTCGCCGGTGCTCAGGCGCCGCCTTCCGATCGACGTCCCTTCACCAGGCCTCTTTCCGGGGGGCGGCGAGCCGGCCGCCACCCATTCGTCGTATGCCTTGTTGCGCAGCGTCCGGTGAGGCGCGTTGGGCCACCAGACGTCGTACAGCTCGTTGTACACCGTGTCCTCAGCCGTAGCGTCGACGATGCGCTGCTTGTAGCCGCGATGCAGCCACGCCTCATCGCACGCGACGAAGCGGGTGCCGAGCGAGACGCCCTGGGCGCCCATCTGGAGCGCCCGCGCCAGCCCGGCCCCGTCGCCGATGCCGCCCGACGCAAGCACCGGAAGAGGTTTGACGGCCTCAACCGTCGCCGGCAGCAGGTCCCAGATGGACGTCGTGCCCCTGACATGGCCTCCGGCCTCGATCCCCTGTGCGATCACGGCGTCGACGCCGGCTTTGGCGGCCGCCTCCGCCTCCTCGACCGAGCCGACCTGGATCAAGACCTTCGTTCCGTGGCGATGCGCCGGTTCGACGTACGGCGATGCGTCCCCCCAGAAAAGGACGACGGCGCCGACATGGAGCCGCGCCGCCGCGGTCACGGAATCGAGGAGGAGTTCGCGGTCTCCTTCGTCGACCTCGGCGATGATGATGTTGACCCCGAACGGCTTGTCGGTCAGCTTGCGTACGGCCGCGACTCGCCGTGCCAGCTCGTCGTGCGGCATTCCGCTGGCCCCCAGCACGCCGAAACCTCCCGCCTTCGAGACGGCCGCGACAAGGTCCGGCCCGGCGGCGACCCCGAAGCCCACCGAAAAGATCGGGTATTCGATACCCAGCTCGCGACACAGGGGAGTGCGCAGCGCAGGCCCCACCGGCGCATTGTCACGGATAGAGAGGACGCGCGCGAGGCGTGCTGCGTCAGACCTGCTTGCGCCCCACCGCCCAGACGAGAAGAAGGACGATGACCAGCAGCATCAGCAGCACGATGTTGGCTGCGAGCGTCGCGAACGTCCAGAACACGGTCGAATACACGCCGTTTGCTGCCACGACGGCGAGGCTGCCGGCCGTGAAGATTGTCGCGATCACCAGTAGTAACAAAACCGCGGCCAGCAGCTTTCCGAACGTGTCCTATGACCCCGGTCGAGCCGCCGCCCTCGAGGTCGCGAGAGCGGCGGCGGGTCCTGAACGTGGTTACCGAGAACGCTTGAGCTCGACCAGGAGCTCGGCGAGGCGATCCATCGATTCGTCCGCGCCATCCTGCATGCCGGACGCGACCATGCCATCGCGGTCCATGACGGACTCGAACACCAGATGTGCCACCACCTTGGTCTTGGTGTCGACGGATTCGAACGTGGCGGTCTGCAGAGCGACGTGCCCTGGCACGCCTTCGTATTCGAATGTCGCGCAGATCCGCTCCGGCGCGACGACGTCGTGGTTGACGCCGCGGAACGCATGCCGGCTGCCGTCATCGCCCACCTGGATGACTCGCCATGAGCCTCCCGTCCGTGAGTCGAACGTGTCGATCTCGTTCTTGTAGCGGCGCGGACCCCACCATTGCGCGAACAGCTTGGGATCCGTGTACGCCTTGAAGACCAGCTCGCGTGGCGCGTCGAGAACGATTGTGGATGTGATGTCATGCTTGCCCGGTTCGATCACGTACTCAGTCTTGTCCATCGTCGTTTCTCCCTTGGTTGTCATTGTTCTCCTTCTCCTTCTTGATCAGATCCTGCAAAACGTCGTCGAGGCGCTCGAAGCTTTCGTCCCAGAAGCGCCTGTACTCGCCCACCCATTCCGACGCCTCCTTGAGGCGACCGCCCTCGAGGCGGCACGGCCGCCACTGGGCGTGCCGGCCCTGTGTGATCAGCCCCGCGCGCTGCAGCACTTTCAAGTGTTTCGAGATGCCGGGAAGGCTCAGGTCGAACGGCTTGGCCAGCTCCGTGACTGAAGCCTCGCCCTGTGAGAGACGGGCCAGGATCGCTCGCCGGGTGGGATCGGCGAGGGCTGCAAACGTGACGCTGAGGTGGTCTGTTGCCATCGTATTTTTCTAACTAGCTAATTAGCTAATCAGTAGAATACGATGCGAAGCGGGCCCTGTCAAGGGGCCTTGAAAAAGAGATCGCGACGTTCGAGTACGCTCGGCGGCATGGAGCGAGTACAGGGAATCGGGGGAGTCGCTCTGGCAGCCTGCACCCGGCCGGTGATCGGCAGCTCGCCGGTTACGAGTCTTCGATCACCGAGAGGATGTTTCCGGCCGGGTCCTTGAACCACGCGATGGATGGGCCATCTCCCCGATTGATCCCGCGCTCGTCCTGTTCCATGCCCTCGTAGCGCTCGAACCGGATGCCCGCCTTGGTCAGCGTGTCGACTGCCTCGCCGATGTCCTTCACCGGGAAGTTCAGGGCGGTGTATGACGCTGGTTCGTGATTCGGCTTCGGGTAAATCAGCACCTTTCCGCCACCCGCCAGGTGCAGCGTGAGCATGCCGTGCTCCTCGGTCACCTCGAGTCCGAGCCTGCCGGCGTAGAACTCCTTCGCTATCGCGATGTCGTTCGACGAGAACCCTGAGAAGGCGTGGCTGTCACGGATCATCGCTGGTCTCCTTGGTATCTGGCTGATGGCGTCCGCCAGGGGTCGGGTCCCGGGTCCGCGCCGGTCCCCAGCACTCGCAGCCGGTCCAGGAAATGCTGCCACCCTTCGGCATGCTTTGGCGCTTCGACCTCCGGAAGGTCGCGATGCGCAAGCACTACGCGAGTCCCATTCGCATTACGCGTCAGCGTGACCTCCACTGTGCTGGCGCCAGGCGGAAGCACAGCCGATCCTTCATGTCCCCACGCGATCACGAGGCGGTTTGGTCGATCGACCTCGATGTAATGGCCGCGTACGCTGATGCGATACACGTCGAGCGCGAACTCACCTCCCGGACGAGGATCGAGCACAGCGTTGGTTCCCATCCATCGAACCAACAGGTCCGGCCTCGTGAAGTAGTCGAAGACGACCTCGGGAGCAGCTGCGATCTGCACGGCGGCGGTATACGGCTCAGCGGCCACCGTCGGCCTCGACCGCGGATTTGAGCCGAGCCAGCGCCGAAGGCCACAGCCCGGAGAGGAAGTCGTGGAGCATGGTGAGGCCGTCGGGCCGGACGACGTACAGGCGCCTCTGCCCCTCTTTCCGCACAGTGACCAGGCCGGCGTCCTTGAGCACCTGCAGGTGCTGAGAGACGGCCTGCTGGGTGATGTCAAAATGGGCGGCGATCTCGCCGACCGAACGCGGCTCATCGCGTACGAGTCGGAGCACCTGCTGCCGTCGCGGCTCGGCCAGCGCGCGGAGGGCCGTCTCGCCGTTCATTTCGAGACCAGTCTGGCATGAAGTATGGACATGCACAAGTCTTGACTTGTGAAAGCAATGGCTTTAGTATCGGCAACCATGACCCGGGTCACACGCAGCACCGCTCGTGCCGCAGCCGACCTCGCGGGCGGCCTGATCATCGCCTCGGTCGAGGTCGAGGCAGCCCCAGAGCGTGTGTTCGAGGCCCTGGCTTCGAACGAGGTCACCGGCTGGTGGATCCGGCCCGGGTTCTTCGATACGCGCGAGTGGAGCGGCGATGTGCGGGTCGGCGGCCGCTGGCAGGCGTCAGGTGTCGGCAACGGACGGCCCTACGTGCTCGAGGGCGAGTTTCTCGAAATCGACCGGCCGCGAAAGCTGGTGCACACGTGGCGAGCCGTGGGTGCACCCATCGGTCAAACGACCGTCGAATACGTCATGGAACCCCTCGAGTCGGGCACGCGCGTCACGCTGCGCCACAAGGGTTTCGCGTCGCGCGAGGTGTGCATCGCCACCTGCATCGGCTGGGAGACCAGCTTCGATCGGCTTGCGCAATCCCTGGCGTAGGAACCGCCGGCGTGACCACGCTTGAACGTGTGCGACATTTTCTGGCCGGTCGCCCCGGCATCGTCGAGAAACGGATGGTGGGCGGGGTGTCGTTCATGGTCGACGGAACCATGTGCTGCGGCGTCAGCGGTTCTGCCTTGATGGTTCGCGTCGGATCTGAAGGACGCAACCGTGCGCTGTCGCAGCCCCACGTACAGCCGATGAAATTCGCGGGACGACCTCTTGCCGGCTTCGTTCTCGTGGACCCCGACGGCATTACCACGGATGAAGCGCTGGCGGCCTGGGTGCAGCGCGGTCTCGACTTTGCCCGCCAGGATGGCGGATGATGATGCGAGGGCGTGGATTTCATCGGGCTGGGAGGAACGGATGTCCGCCACAATCACTCGGCACGAAGCGGCTGAGATTGAACAGGCCAACGCGACAGGGCGAACCCCAGTCGTTTTCATACATGGGCTCTGGCTGCTGCCGAGCAGCTGGGATCGCTGGGGCAAGGTCTTCGATGGCGCGGGCTACACGCCCCTGACGCCCGGGTGGCCGGATGACCCCGAGACCGTAGCGGAGGCGAAGGCTCACCCCGAGGCGTTTGCACACAAGACAATCGGACAGGTCGCCGACCATTTCGCGGGTGTGATCGGGCAGTTGAAGAAGAAGCCCGTGGTGATCGGACATTCGTTTGGAGGGCTGCTGACGCAGATCGTCGCCGGCCGCGGACTCGCGGCTGTGTCGGTCGCGATCGACCCCGCGCCCTTCCGCGGTGTCCTGCCGCTGCCGTTCTCGGCGCTCAAGTCGGCATCGCCGGTGCTCGGCAACCCGGCCAACCGCAACCGCGCCATCCCGCTCACGTACGACCAGTTCCGCTATGGATTCGCCAACGCCGTCAGCGAGGACGAGGCCAAGCAGCTATACGAGACCTACGCAGTACCCGCCTCCGGCGCGCCCATCTTCCAGGCGGCCGCTGCCAACCTCAACCCATGGACGGAGGCAAAGGTCGACACCAAGAACCCCGACCGCGGGCCGCTGCTGATCATCTCGGGCGAGAACGACAACACCGTGCCGTGGGCGATCGCGAACGCCTCCTACAAACAGCAGAAGCGCAATCCGGGCGTGACCGAGATCGCCAAGATGCCGAACCGGGGGCACGCGCTTGTCATCGACAATGGCTGGCACGAGGTCGCCGACACGGCGCTCGCCTTCGTTCAGCGCTTCGCTAAATAGCCGAGTCATTGGTCGCAGCGGCGAAAGCTAGCGCCGAGCCCGCCGCCCGGCCCTAGCGATGCACGCTCAAGCGATGGCAGATCGCGACAGCCAATCCGAATACGTCGCCCGCATGCATCGCGTGCTCGAGCACATCGACCGGCGGCTCGACGAGCAGCTCGAGCTCGACACGCTGGCCAAGGTTGCGAATTTCTCGCCATTTCACTTCCACCGTCTGTTCACCGCCTGGTTCGGAGAGACGCTCGGCGAATACGTGCGTCGCCGAAGACTCGAAGTCGCTGCGCAGCGTCTGGTCGCCCAACCGCGGCTCCCTGTGCTCGAGGTCGCTCTGTCAGTCGGCTTTGGTTCCACCGAGGCGTTTGCAAGAGCCTTCAAGACCCGCTTCGGTGCGACGCCGAGCGCATGGCGTGACTCGCAAGTCAGCAATCGCGATCAGTTGAAAAGCAAGCCCGATCAGGCACCCACGCCGGGATCGGCAAATCATGGAGGCATGAAAGTCACAATCGTCGACAGACAACCGACCAGCGTCGCTTACCTCCGGTACGTCGGGCCATACGGCAAACGCGTTTCGGATTTCTGGATGAAGGAGGTTACTCCCTGGATGGAGACGAACGGGCTGTTCGGCCGGCCTAGGTACGGCATCAGCCACGACGACCCGGGCATCACCGCGCCGGAGAAGCTGCGGTACGACGCCGCCGTCGAAGTGACGGCCGATTTCGCCGGGGCGGGCCATTATCAGACAACGGAGATTCCCGGCGGCAAGTACGCCGTCGGCAGGTTCAAAGGCCGCGACAACGAGGTTGGTGAAGCCTGGGCGTGGCTGCTGCGCGATTGGCTTCCCGCCAGCGGCATGCAGCTCGATTCGCGCCCCTTCTTCGAGCACTACCCAACCGACGCGACGTATGACCGCGAGACAGGTGCGTTCGAATGCGAGATCTGCATCCCGGTGACGCCTCTCTAACGTTCGGAACAAGGAGAGCGCGCGGCCTGCGATTGGCCGCGCGCTCATAGGCACGACAGCTATCGTCAAGGTGACGAGAATGCAAGAAATTCCAGCGCTTAGCTCCGGCCGAGCGCACGCGCCCTTGTCAGGTCGCCTGGCGGGCGCGGAGGTCGGCGACAGCGGCCCGCCACTCGGCGTCGCCGGCCTCTTCCCAGAGCTCTCGAAGCTCGGAGTCGTCCCCGAGGATGCGGTCCATGGCGGCCAGGCCCCGCCTGATCGTCTCGGCGGGCGGGGTGATCTTGTGGGCAGCGACCCAGAGGTCGACCTTTTCCGTGTAGGCGTTCGTGTAGCCGGATCTCCCTCTCAGCCGGGCGAGCACCTCACACGCGGCAAGCGCGTTGCAGGCGACCCCTTGTTCGAGGTATCCGCGATGGCTCGACTCGACCTCCTGGAAAGCGGCGTTCACGTATGAGAGGTCGTTGACCTCCTCGAGGCCGTAAGCCCAGTCGTTGGCGTCATCGTTGTCGAAGGCGAGAGCGCCCCATGCCCCCATCGCCGATCAGTGGGGGTGCGCTTCGACGTAGCGCTTCAGCACCGCGAGCACCCGCGCGTTCTCTTTCTTGAACGCCGAAGCGACAAGAGGCTCGGCCAACCTCAGCACACCAGGGATGTCGATCCTCAACTCGAGGTCGCGGACCAAATTCGTCCCGCCGGCGATTGGCTCCAGCGTGCACCGGATGTTGACGTCGACGTTTGCTGTCAGCGGTCCTCGCTTGATCAGCATGGTCTGATGAAACGCGATGGACTTTGGCGGATCGAACCCGGTCACAGAGCCGGGCCGCTCCCCGGCCGGCCCGCCGTCGAGATATGTCGTGCCGAGGCGGACCGGATACGGCGAAACGTCTCTGGTCGCGCCGAACGCGTCCGAGCCTGGAAGCCAGCGCCCGTACTTCGGCATGTCTGCGAGCAGGTCGAAGATAACCTCTGGAGAGCCATCGATTCGGGCCGTGAAGCGCGAGTGCGAGGTACTCATCGTCTGCGACTCGATATGGTGTCACCGAATCCGGTTCTCATCGGCCGCTTATCTTGCGTTCGATGAGCGACCCTGGCGAGATGTTCAGGCACATGCCGTGCCCCTTCCTGGAGGGGCGCTTTCCGGCTCATTTCGGCGCAGTCGTGCAGGTGACCATGCTCGACGGGCAGGAACCTGCCAGGGAGGTCACCCACACACATAGAAGGTTGCGCGTCATGGGTGGGCGGAGGACGAGTAGATGGCCGGGCAAGATCAAGAGACGCGAGGCCCCGGCGCGCTGCAAAATACGGGCGTGCTCCAGCACGCAGAGCTGACCCACCTCGAGGAGAGCCTCGATCACATCCGCCAGGCGCCCGCTGACGTCGGGACCGTCGAGCTGATCGCTCGGCGGCCGGCCGAAGACGAGCGCGAGATCCTGTCCGAAGCGCGACTGGATCTCCGCGACGGCCTCGAGGGCGACACCTGGCGCAGCCGCGGGAGCAGCCGGACCCCCGACGGCGCGCCCAGCCTGGACGCGCAGCTGACCCTCATGAACGCAAGGGCGGCCGCCGCCATCGCCGGCGAGCGCGAGCGTTGGGCTCTGGCCGGCGACCAGCTGTACGTCGATCTCGACATCAGCAGAGCCAATCTGCCGCCGGGCACCCGGATTCAGATCGGTTCGGCCGTGATCGAGTTCAGCGAGACTCCCCACACCGGCTGCGCAAAGTTCTCGGGACGATTCGGCGTCGATGCGCTGAAATTCGTCAACTCCTCAGTCGGGCGCGACCTTCGGCTGAGAGGGGCAAACTGCCGGGTCGTGGTGGCCGGCACGGTTCGTAAGGGCGACACGATCAGAAAACTGTCGAACTAGATCTCCAGCGCGATTGTGGCGCGGCGTGAGGAGGGAGCTTGATGGCGGGGCCGTTCATCTTTATCGCAACCAACAGACTCAAGGCGGGAAAGCTCCAGGCCGAGCGGCGGCGCGTCCCAGGGCTGGTCGAGTTCATCGAGGCCAATGAACCGCGCCTCATCGCTTTCAACGAATACACGAATGAGGAGGGAACTGAGGTTGGAGTCGTTCAGGTCCATCCCGATACCGACTCATTTGAGCTTCATATGGAGGTGGTCCGCGAGCGCGCCGCTCGCGCGTACGAAGAGACGCTGGACGCGACAACCGGAATCCAGGTTTTTGGGACGCCAACCGATACCATCCTCGAAATGCTGGCGCGGGCAGCCGGAGGGGGCGTTCAATACACCGTGAAGCAGCACCACCTGGGCGGATTCATGCGATCAGACACGAGATAGGCCGTCTGGCCACAGCAGGCGAAGGAGGAAGCATGTCTGACGCGAACAAGGAGTTGGTCCGGCGCCATTTCGAGGAAATCTTCAATCGAAAGAGCCTCGACGCTTGCGATGAATTGATGGCTGAGGATTACGTCGAGAATGCTGTCTCCCCATTTGGATCGGCCCCACCCGGAAGGGTGAACGGACCGGCTGCCATGCGGGGCACTGCACAATGGCTCATCGGCCAGTTTCCGGATATTCACATGACGATCGAGGCGATCGTCGCTGATGGCGATCTGGTGGCTTGCCGGATCGAATCTGCGGGCACCAACCTCGGGCCGATGAACCCGATGGTCCCGGCTACAGGTAAGCGCTTCTCGGCGCGGCAGAGTCACTGGTTCCGTATCAAGGGCGACAAGCTCGCCGAGCACTGGGCGACGCGGGTCGACATTTCCGCGATGCTGCAGCTTGGCCTGATCCAGCCGCCGGGCCGGCCGACCGCCTGATCCTTATTTCGGCGAGGCCACCCAGGCCGCGATCTGGGTACGCGAGTTGACCCCGAGCTTGTTCAGGATGCTGCGAACGTGGCTGTCGACGGTGCGCTCGGAGATGAACAGGCGCGCCCCGATCTGTTTGTTGGTCAGGCCATCGGCAATCAACTGGGCAACCTCGGCTTGCCTCGTGCCGAGCAGCTCCAAAGCGGCGCCGTCTCCTTTTGCGGGCGCCGCGTGAGCGGGCTCACCCAACGCGAGACCGACAGCAGCATCCCGGTTCAGGTTCTTGCCGGCCTGAAGCTCTGCCGCGAACCTCTTTGGCCCAAGCGCAGCTTTCGCGGACTCCTCCGCGCGGGTCAGCAGTGGAGCGAGGAACGCGATGACGCTTGCGCCGGCGCCGGTTCGCACCGTTTCAGCAGCCCCCAGCAGCTGAGCTGCCAGCCGCTCCTGGCCGGAGTTGATGGCATGGAATCCCAGCGCATCGAGCAGCGCATATTGCGCGACCCTGTCATCGATCTGGTGAGCGATCCCGAGCGCTTCTACGAACAGTGGTTTCGACTGGTCGAGGTCGCCGCCGACCAAAGCAGCCAGCCCCCGGTTCATCAGCATCATCTCGAGGCTGTACAGGTCGCCTATGCCCCGGCTGAGTCGCGCACCTTCAGACGACGCTGCCGTGACTGCGTCGAGATCGCCGGCGAAGAGTCCCCCGAGCGCGCGTGCCTGGAGAACGGAGACCGCCGCAGGGACGTCGTCAAGACTTGATGCGACGAGTTGAGCCTCGTCGATGAAGCGTTTGGCGGATGCTCGATCTCCAACCATGTTCTCGGCGATCGATGACATGGCCAGCGAATGGGCCAGCGGGTGAAGTTGTCCCGACTGCCTCGAGGCCTCAACTGCGCGCAACAGGGCGGGCCGGGCAGACGCCGGATCACTCTGCAGCACGGCCAGAAATCCGCGGGCGAAGTAGGCCCACGCATCCACTTCGGGCCTGCCAGGTCCAGACGCTTGCAGCTCGTCCAGCCAGCGAACGCCCTCGGTGGTGGCGCGGGTCATCCAGAAATAGATCAGCGAGACTGCGAGGATGATGCCACGCAGTGAGTCGCCCTCAGTCAGGCATCGCCTCAACACCGCCCTGATGTTGTCGATCTCGAGGTCTATCCACGCGAGCCAGGCGATGAGCTCGTACCGAGATTGCGCAACCGATCCCTGACACCTGGACACGTAATAGTCGACGTACGCGAGCTCGGTGGCTTCTGCCTCGCCGGCCTCACGTAGCTTCAGCGCCGCATACTCGCGCATCGTTTCGTGAAGGCGATAGCACGCGACGGCCTTCGCGTCTTCCTTGATAACCAGTGACTTGTCGACCAGCGACGCCAGCAGGTCCAGCGTTTCGGCTGCCGCCACGCCATTGGAAGTACAAACCGACTCGACGTCTTCGAGGGTGAACCTGCCCGCGAATACGCACAACCGCCTGAGGAGAGTCCGCTCGCGTTCTTTCAGCAGGTCATGGCTCCATTCGATCGTGGTCCTGAGTGTTTGGTGACGCGGCAGAGCAGCGCGGGCTCCTCCCTTGAGCAGGGCGAACCGATCGCTCAAACGGGCGAGAATCTGCTCCGGCGTGAGGACCCGGCTCCGAACGGCCGCGAGCTCGATCGCCAACGGCAGACCATCGAGGCGGCGGCACAGATTTACCACTGCGGCCTGATTCGCGGCGCCCAGGTCGAAATTACCTGACGCGGCCGCCGCTCTCTCCGTGAAGAGCATTACCGCCTCGTTGTGTCGCAGCTGACTGAGCGGCTCGTGCACCGAAGGCAGCTCGAGAGGCGGGACGGGGAGCACATGCTCGCCCGAGACCGACAGCGGCTCACGGCTGGTCGCCATCACACGCACACCCGGCGCAGCCCCGATGACTTCACTTACAACGTGTGCGACTGCTCCGACCAGGTGCTCGCAGTTGTCCACCACCAGCAGCAGCTGCTTGTCGCGCAGGTAGGAGAGCAGAAGGGTCAGGGGTTCGGCAGTGGCCTGGTCCCGAAGGTCGAGGGCCGCGATTACGGCATTGCTTACGAGTGCCGGATCCCGAACCTCGGCAAGCTCGACCAACCATGCGCCACCCGGGAAGCTTCGCCCATGGTCGGTCGCAATCCGGATGGCAAGGCGAGTCTTGCCAACTCCCCCTGGCCCAACGAGGCTGACCAGGCGGGCCGCGGCCAGCTTTTTTCTGAGCTCCGCGATCTCCCTGCGCCGGCCGATGAAGCTCGTAGCTTCGGCCGGCAGGTTGCCCAAACGGCGGGTGGGCCTGGCCATGGTGAACAGAAAGCTACTACCGCCCCGGGCTACCGACGCCGGTCGGCCCGGCACTCAATCAGCAATTCCACGGATTCCGGTGCATTGCTCACTTACTAGGCTGATCTACATGGCACAGGGGCCGGCGATGCGGCAAGTGGAGGTCAGTTTCGTGGGCGTACCTCCTGCGCAGCAGATTGAGCGCGCGTCGGGTGTTAGCGCGGTCGAGATCGACGGCTCGGTCGTACGCTGCCTTGTGCTCGGCAGCTTCCAGCCATTTCTGGAGGCGTTGCGTGGACACGAGGTCATCAGCCTCACGTCAACGTCGATGCACTCCCCACGCCTTGAAGGAGATCGATGATGGAACGGATCGCGGGAGCTTCGCCGCGGCAGCTGGCCAGGGCCGCCGGCGGCCTGTATTTGATCAACATACTGGGAGGCTTCTTCGCCATCGGCCTTGTGCCCGGCCTGCTCTTCGTGGCGGGCGACGCGGCAGCTACGGCCCACAACATCCAGGCGAACGAGCTGCTCTATCGATCCGGTCTCTTGGCCCACATCACCATCGACGTCACGGCCGTATTCTTGGCGGTCATCTTCTACGACCTGTTCAGGGTCGTGAACAGACGGCTTGCATTGCTGGTGGTGTTCTTCACCCTCGTGGCAACCGCTGTCGAGAGCGCGAACCTTGTCAACCAGTTCGTCCCGCTGGTCCTGTTGGACGGTGGCCCTTACTCGAGCGCGTTTACGGCTCAGCAGCTCCAGGCTCAGGTGTACATGCCGACGGCATTGCAGGGAATCGCCTACGACGTCAACTCAGTGTTCTTCGGCTTCTACGGACTCACGATCGGGTACCTGGTCTTCAGGTCGACCTTCCTCCCCCGGGTCATCGGCGTGCTGCTGGCGGTCGGGGCCTCGTGCTACATGGCTTACGGTGTCGCGGACATCGTTTCACCCGCGTTCGCGGCTCATCTGGTCCCTTACATCCAGCTGCCCTCGCTCGTCGGAGAAGGATCGTTCTGCCTCTGGCTGCTGTTCGCCGGCGTCAACGTCCGCAGATGGAACGAGCATGCGAGCTCAGCAGCACCGCAATTGGGGCTGGCCCGATGATCGCCCGGATCGGCGGAGCTTCGCCCAAACAGCCATCGCTGGAGCGAGCGGGCCATCGTGGCTCGAAGCCAGGGCCCTCACAGCCTCCGCCCGTCAGCCGACGCCTCGATCAGCTGCGCCAGTCGCTTTGACCGAGTCTCCTCACGCTTCGCGCTCATCACACGATAGATAGCCAGCTGCCGGTACGACGGCGGCTGCTTGAGGAAGAACTCCCACGCACCCACCTTGGCTCTGAACATCGCTTCGCGCTTGGGGTCGAGCGCCGCCAGGTGGCGGTTCTCGTACGAGTAGACCCCCGACCGCGCCTCCTCCCTCCGCGCGAACGCCGCCAGCCCGGCCGGCGCCATGAGCCCTCGAGCGGTGAGCTCCGCCACCTTCTTGATGTTGACCGCGCTCCAATTGCTCTTCGGTTTTCGGGGGGTGAAGCGCTGGACGCGGCTGGTGTCGTCGAGCCGGCGCGCGACGCTGTCGATCCACCCGAAGCAAACCGCCTGGTCGACTGCCTCAGACCACGTCATGGTGGGCTTGCCGGACGCCTTGCTATGAAGCACGACGCCGAGCTCAGTCGCGGTGTCATGGTTCTCCGCCAGCCAGCCGCGGAACTCAGCACCTGTTTCGAAAAACCGCGTCTCCATTGAAGCCGCCAAGGTAGCTCACCAAGTGAGGTCGACGCTGGTACGTGGAGGCACGTTCAAGTAAAGAAGGCTGGCTTTGCTTCGACATTCAGTCAAACTCCCGACGATGATCGACAAGGCAGAACGTGTGCTGCATGACGTCTTCGGCCTGGACGCGTTCCGTCCCGGCCAGGGAGAGGTGGTGGCGGCGATGCTCGCGGGACGCGACGTTCTCTCGGTCGCACCCACTGGGTCCGGAAAGAGCATCAGCTACTGGGTACCGGCCGTAGTCGATGGCGGCCTGACGATGGTCGTCTCGCCGCTGATCGCGCTCATGAAGGACCAGGTCGACCGCCTCACCGCGCGGGGTGTCGCCGCCACGTTCATCAACTCATCGGTGGAGCGGCCCGAGCAGGTCGATCGGCTCCGCCGTGCAATCGCAGGCGAATACCAGCTGCTGTTCCTGGCCCCCGAGCGACTTGGACGCCCCCGGTTCATGGATCGGCTGGCCGAGCTCCGAGTCAGCCGGGTGGTCGTCGACGAGGCGCACTGCATATCCACATGGGGACACGACTTCCGGCCTGACTACCGTCTTCTGGCCGCGGCCATCACAGCTTGCGGGCGGCCTCCGGTGGCGGGATTCACGGCCACGGCGACGCCACAGGTTCGAGCGGACATCGCCACGTCGCTTGACCTGACGGACCCCTTCATCTCGGTCACCGGATTCAACAGGCCGACGCTGTCACTCTCGGTAGTCCGCTGCCGTGGCGAGGGCGCGAAGCTCGAGCAGCTGCGCCGACTGCTTTCAGATGGAGCTCGGCGGGCTCTTGTGTATGTAGGCACGGTCAAGGCCGCTGAGGAGGTGGCCGCCGACCTGGGCGCCACTTGCTACCACGGACGCCAGGACGCCGCCTTGCGCCGCCGGATCCAGGAGGACTTCACCCAAGGACGCACCAGGGTGGTCGTGGCGACCTCGGCCTTCGGAATGGGCGTTGACATCGCCGATATCCGGCGCGTCATCCACTACCACTTACCGGGCAGCCTGGAGGCGTACTACCAGGAGGCCGGGCGGGCAGGGCGCGACGGGCAGCCGGCGGAATGCACCCTGCTCTACAGCCCCGCAGATCGGGATCTGCAGGCCTTCTTCATCGAGCAGTCCGGTCTCGAGGACGGCTCGCCGCTGAAGGATCACGCATACGCGCGGTTGGCACAGATGATGGCCTACGCCGAGATGCGTGAGTGCAGACACGCCCGAATCGCGGACTACTTCGGCGAGAAGGGCGTGGCGCGGCGATGCAGCGCCTGCGACAACTGCCTCGCTGCACGACCCCCGGAGGAGCCGGTGCCAGTCGACGCGGTCAAGGCCGGGCTCGCGGCAGTCGCACGTTTTAGCGGACGGGTCGGGCTTGCCAACGTAGCCGGGGTCCTCGGCGGCCGGCGGACGCGATGGTCGGTTGCCCAACCGTGGGTCAAGGAGCTGCCGTTCCACGGGGCGCTCAATAGATGGAGCGATGAGCGGGTCAGACAGCTGCTTGCCGAGCTGGTCGGAGCTGGGCTCGCGCGCCAAAGCTCGGGGGAGTACCCCGTGGTCGAGCTCACGCCGGCCGGCCGCGAGGCCTTGACGCGGGGGATGCCGCCGCGGCTGATGCTGCCTGCCGTGGCATCGAGCCAAAGCAGCCGGGCGACCACGGGCACTGCAGCCCAGGTCGAGACACTTGATCGCCTGAAGAGGTGGCGCCTGGAAACCGCCCGTATCGCCGGCGTTCCCGCGTACGTGGTGTTCCACGACTCCACCCTCACAGAGATCGCTGCTGCGCGACCCGCGAGCCTGGAAGAGCTTCTGCGCGTGCCCGGTGTTGGCGATTCGAAGCTGCGCAAGTACGGCGAAGAGGTGTTGGAGGTGCTGCGAACTCCATCGACGTGAACGGTCGATGCCAGGTGCGTCGAGCAGACGGGCTGCCGCGTGGCCGTGTTGCGCCTGGATTCCCTCGAGTTCCGACAAGCGTCGACCTCAGGGATGTGCCAACAGCTGAACACACAGCAGGTCGGTTAGCCACGCTTTCCACTCGGCCACCGTCCACCCGCGCCGCGTGGTGAGGTCCGCGTAGGCGTCGACGGTGTTGATGACTCGGATGACGTCCATCGCGTGCGATGGGGTAACTTCGTCGCGGAGCGCGCCGAGCGCCACCAGACGATCGATGACGATGCCGAAAAATTCATCACGACCTCGATTGCGCGCCGCGACGGATTGAGGGTCGCTCGGGAGAGCTGACCCGAGTGCCACCGTGAACGGACTGATCCTGCTCTTGATGTCGGTATCGACGTCGACGAAGAGTGCCAGGAGCTTCCGTGGGTCGGTCTCGTGTTGGATTTGAGTCACCCATGGCCGCTCACGCCACTGCTCTAACGGAGCATCGCCTAGCACCACTCGGTTCTCCACCTCGGTCAGCAGCCGAGCCTTGGTTCCGAAGACGAAATACACGGTCTGGACCGCGACCCCCGCCGCCTCGGCAACCATCTGCATGGTGGTCGCTTCGTAACCTTCCGCGCACAGCAGGCGATAGGCTGCGTCGAGAATCCGAATGCGGGTCCTTGCCGCCTGTTCGCGTCTGCCGGCTCTGGTCGCGACCGGCTTGACTTTCACCTGACTTAGCTTACACTAGTGGCTCCACTAGTGTAAGCACTAGGATCTGAAGAGGAGCGTGAACTCGATGCAAGCAACGATTCACCAGGGATTGATAGTTCAGCCAGACGCCGGCCGCGAGATCGCGGGCCTGGGCGCCCGCGTCAAAGTTCCGGCTGGAGCATTCGACGGACGGCTGTTCATCTTCGAAGGGTGCTTCGAGCCCGGCATGTTCATTCCGCCCCATACGCATACATATGAAGACGAGGTGACGGTGGTGCTCTCGGGGAGCCTGACCGTCGATGTTGGCGGCAGGGTGTCGACAGCGCCGGCGGGCGCCTTGGTCATCAAGCCACGGGGTGTGCATCACTCGATGTGGAACCACACCGACGAGCCGGCGCGAGTCCTCGAACTCCACACGCCGGGACTGATGGAGCCCTATTACGACGCCCTTGGCGAGCTGTTCACAGCGAAGGACGTGAGCGACGTCGAGCGTCAGTCTGCCATTGTCGAGCTGCATCTGAAGTACGGCATCGTCTACCACCCTGAGCTCGTTCCAGAAGTCGCTACGGCCGATGGCCGCAGGCCCCATCCGGGCATTCCGGAGAGGTCGTGAGATGACAATGACTGCAACAGACACGTTTAACGGCGTGCAGCACAGTGCCAACACAGCGCGCGCCGTCTTTGTCACGGGCGGCTCAGGCTTCCTCGGGCGCAGGCTCATTCCGGCCCTCGTGGCGTCGGGTTGTCAAGTCATTGCGATGGCCCGCTCCGACGAATCCGCCTGGGTCGTCGGTCAACTGGGCGCGACCGCCATCAGAGTCGACCTCGCCGACTCGGCTGCGCTGACGACAGCGATGGGAGGGTGCGAGCTCGTCGTGCATGCGGCGGGGCGGTTCCGAGAGCGTGGCGGCCATGCGGAGTTCGAGCGCGACAACGTTGCGGGCACGCGCAACATGCTCATCGCTGCCAAGGCGGCCGGAGTGCGGCGCTTCGTGTACGTGGGCGCGGCCGGCTGTCTCGTCGGCGCCAGGCCAGTTGAGAATGCCGATGAGTCTTGGCCTCTGCAGGAGCTTGCATATTCGCCGTACTTCCGCTCCAAGACCATCGCCGATCGCGCAGTACGCGCCGCCAACTCTGCCGGATTTGCCACCTGCGTCGTCAGACCTGGAGTGATCTGGGGTGGCGGGGACGATGTGTTCACAGCGTCGATCGCAGAGGCGACGCGTGCCGGGAAGATGATGTTCATCGACGGCGGCCGGTACCCCATGGTGACCTCGCATGTCGACAACACCGTTAGAGGCATCCTCCTTGCTCTGGAGAAGGGTGCAGGTGGCAACGCTTACTTTGTGTTCGACGACGGCACAGTTCGCGCGCGCGATTTCTTCGGGCGTCTGCTGCAGACGCAAGGTCTCGAAGCTCCGGACAGAACTATCCCGTTCGGTGCGGCATGGGCCATGGCATCGCTCATGGAGGCCACGTGGAAGGTGCTGCGCCGTTCGGGCTCACCGCCGGTCAACCGGGAGCTGGTCAAGCTCACCGGCGGGCCGTTCGTCGTCTCCGACCGCAAGGCCCGCGTTGAACTCGGCTATACACAAGTGATCAGCCGCGACGCGGCGATCGATGCGATGTTGAAGAGAGCCGAGCCCAGTCACGCCACGGTCTAGCGATGAATGCCGCAGCCAGACCATCGCCCGCAAGGTACCCCGCGTACCCTGATCGGGGTGGGGATCATCGTCGTGGGTGTCACCCTGATCGTCTGAAGCGGCAGTCGGAGTCAACGGATCGCGGTCGCTGAGCCCAAGCCGGCGCTAGAGCTTGAGCGAAGGGCGGCTTGGGAGGACGACGTGCAGATCACGAAGAACGGCGTCAAGACCGCGGCGGGTCCGAGCGAGTGGTTCACTGGCGCTGTCTACATCGACGCGGTGGCGGCACCTTCGCATGGCTCGCGGCTGAGCGCGAGCAGCGTCCACTTCACGCCCGGCGCGCGAACCGCCTGGCACACTCACCCCAAGGGCCAGACCATCTTCGTCACCGAGGGTGTCGGCCTGGCTCAACGGCGCGGGGGGCCGATCGCGATCATCCGGCCCGGAGATCGCATCTTCTTCGAGCCGGGCGAGGACCACTGGCATGGCGCGGCACCAACACGGTTCATGACCCACCTCGCGATGCTCGAGGTGGACGACAAGGGGAACAACGCAATGTGGGGCGACCACGTCACCGATGCCGAGTACGCGGCGGCGCCGGCGATCGACGAAGCGTAGTCATGCGGGCGGCCCTCTACAACGGACCTTACGCGATCGAGGTCGGAGAGCGCCCCGACCCCGTGATCACTGCGCCGAGCGACGCCGTCGTCGGCGTCGTCCTTTCCTGTGTGTGCGGTTCGGACCTGTGGTACTACCGCGGTGAGTCGCCTCATGATCTCGGACCGATCGGCCACGAGTTCATCGGCGTTGTGGAACAGGTCGGTCCCGATGTGCGGGGAATCGCAGAGGGCGACTTCGTCATCGCGCCGTTTATCTATTGCGACGGCACGTGCGCGCACTGCCGGGCGGGGGTCACGTCGCAGTGCGTGGCCGGGGGCGGGTTTGGCAACCACGGCATCGATGGCGGCCAGGGCGAGGCGGTAAGGGTCCCGTTAGCGGGCAGCACCCTCGTCCGGGTGCCCGGCTCCGGTCATTCAGACGAAACGATGCGCTCGCTGCTTGCGCTCTCCGACGTGATGTGCACCGGCCACCATGCGGCGGTCAGCGCTGGAGTGAAGTCGGGCGACGTCGTCGCGGTGGTCGGCGACGGCGCCGTGGGTCTGTGCGGCATGATCGCGGCCCGCCGCCTGGGCGCGGATCGAATCATCGCAATGAGCCGAAATCCAGCTCGACAGGAGCTAGCCCGGTCGTTCGGCGCGACGGACATCCTCGCCGAGCGGGGTGACGCGGCGATCGAGGCCGTCCGGGAGCTCACGAACGGCGTCGGCGTCGACGCCGCCCTCGAGTGCGTGGGCACAGGACAGTCAGTCGCGACGGCGTTGGCCATCACAAGGCCAGGCTCGATGGTTGGAATGGTCGGCGTCCCTCACGGCGTCGACGCGTCGATCGCCGACACCATCGTCTTCCGTAACGTCGGCTTGCGCGGCGGCGTGGCGCCAGCGCGCGCCTATATCCCTGAACTTCTCGACGATGTGCTCGAAGGCCGCATCGATCCAGGCCGCGTCTTCGACTTCGAGACCGACCTCGACGGCGTCGCCGAGGCGTATGCCGCCATGGACGAGCGCCGAGCGATCAAGTCGCTCATCCGGATCGGGACAAAGGAGGCACGCCGATGAGGCAATGGACGAGCGACCAGCTCGACAAGATTGGAAGAGCGGAAGAAGTGCAGATCGCCTCAGTCGGGCGCGACGGCACGCTGCGAAAACCGGTGACCGTATGGGCCGTCCATCACGGCGACGACCTCTACGTCCGTTCGGTTAGAGGGCGAAAGGGTCAATGGTTCCGCGGCGTCCAGGAGACGCACGAAGGTCGGATACGGGCCGGCAGTGTTCAGCACGACGTCACATTCGTCGACGGCGACCACGACCTCGACGACGAAATCGACGCTGCCTACCGGGCCAAATACCGCAGATACGCCGGAAGCATCCTCAACAGCGTGCTGACCCCGGAGGCGCGATCGACGACCATCAAACTCGTGCCACGCTCTAGCAGCGAATAGTTGGCTGGGGAGAGGGCATGAAAGCCGCCGTTTGCACGGCCTACGGGCCGCCCGAGGTGTTCCAGATCAGGACTGTGCCCGAACCGGGTTGAGAAGATGACATTGCACGAGTTGATGTAGGTCCGTACATCTGACAGACCGAGGGCGACGAGGGCCTCTTTGATAGCCGCCATCGAGACGATGCCCCTGCCCCCGACGTTCACGCCCCTCAGAAAAGCGACGTACGTCATCGACGCCGAGTTTCACTCCAGTCAAACACGTCAATGGTGCTCGCGCATGGAGTCGAGCCCCACACCTTGGGATCAATAGGAGATTGTCGGTCCTTTTCTGGACGTGTCAGGGCATGCCACGGCGTGTCTCGCGTATTGGCCGATCTGACGCGTTCGTGTCACAGAACGTCCTGATGTGTCACTGACTGCCATGAGTAAGCTGTCAAACAAGCTGTCTGCTGCCGGCTGGCCTAAGTACCTCTGTAACTTTCGGATGCGCCTTGCATTTCACGGGATGCGGCAGCCAGCCACTTAGGTACATCCGCCGCGTGGTATGGGTGCTCGGACGCTTCGATCTGGTCGAGGAAGGATCGGTATACGAAGGCGTTACGGAGCAGAGCGACGGGTGCCAGCAACTCAGCGGCTCGGGCCGGCTCGCTCCCGGGAACGGCTTCCGCCCATGCCTGCATCCACTCCTCGCGCACGCGCTGGTTGTAGTCCCCGGCGTGTGCCAGCATCGCCGTCATATCGAACAGTGGATGTCCGATGAAACTATCGCCCCAGTCCATCAACACCAAAGAGCCTGCTTCCCCGCGGAAGTTCCCGGGGTGAAAGTCACCGTGAACGAGAGTCGGGGGTAGGCCACAAGATTCGATTTCGGTCCATCGATCAGGTAACCCGGAGATCAGACGATCGAGCGCGCGTTGCTCCTCGAGTCCGATCTCGCTACCGCAACGCGCCACGAGGTCAACAAGAGCGGGCCCCAACTGGTCTGCTCTCCAGTCGGGGAGGCCAAGCGAGACGAGCTCAGGCAGGCGGTCCATCCACTTCGTCTGCAGCTTGACCAGAAACGCAACCATTTCGAGCATCAAATCGAAGGGGGCATCGAAGCGATCTTCACCGGGCACGTCTGCGAGGAGCGCCCGGCCTGGCTCTGTTCCCAAGAGCATGGGAACGAACGGTGGGCCGATGGCACCGATGACTGCACCCTCATGGGCGAAGAAAGGAGGCACGGCTTTGAGCCAGGTATCCCCCTCTTGCGTGGGGAGGCGCCAGACGCTCGAAAGGTTCCACGTCTTGATTTGCTCGCCAGGTCCCGAGCGGCGTCTGCCCAGGGAGCGCAGCATCGCGTCGGCCCATGCCAGGTCTGACGCCGGTCCCCCGGGCCGCGCCCATGCCGCCCGCTTGGGGTCCTCCGTGATTGATCCTGACCACGAAAGCAAGTCCGACGGCGGCACGGCCGTCTCAACTGCGTACGTCACGGAGCCGCCCATGCCGAATGGATCAGTCGGGTCCGCCCGAGCATGGATGAGGCGGAGAACTGTCACCTCGACTCCGTGCAAGTTTCGGGCGCCGGCCACTACTGGAGCGGAGTCGGGCCACCATGGAGTAGCCACCTCAAACGGAGCCAGAGCCCCGATCGGCTCTCCCGAAAGGCCGACAAAAAGGAGCGTCACCATCCGCGACATGAATTGCCCAGGCTTACCACAGTCCTCACGAAATGACTGCGCGCAGTTTGTACCCTTGTTCAGTCACTCGCAGCCGTAGCAAGGGAGTGTCAACCATCAACTAAAGCGGTGTAAGGACTCACTCGAAGCGCTGACAACCATCAGCCGAGTCAGCACATTGGTGCTCAGGCAGGGAGTCGAAACCTGAACCTCTTGGGATCAAGAGGCTGTGGGCACCGCTTGTCAGGGAGTCCCAAACGCGCCTGGATTTAGGACGCAGCAGTGTCACAGAGTGTCGGGGAGTGTTAGAGAGCGTGTGTGTAAAGGTGTCAGTTACGAGGACTGAGCTACGTGGCCAGGGCGCCCAGGTAGGGTGCTCAGACTCAGGACGAGCGCGTTTCCTTGACCACCGGCTTCAGATCGCCCTTCAGCGCATCCTCGTACGCGGCCCACAGCACCCCATACGCCGCCACCAGGCCTTCGGGGCGGGGCTGGCTCAGTGCCACTTCGAAACGCTTCGTGTATGCATGGTCGCCGAGCTCATCTCGCAGCAAGGCCTGAGTCTGCGCCTCCCATTTCGACGCCGACGCGAGGTCCTTGCGCTTCTCAATCATCAGCCGGCCCCGGTTCATCATCTCCTCCAAGCGTGCGACGAAACCGTGCCGGTCGAATCCCTTCGGCGCGCGGGGCGGGCCCTCGCGGCTCACCGTCTTCCATTGGACCGGGCGGCTGTATGACGGGGCCGACGCGGAGGGGCGCCAGCCAACGGCTGCCCGCTGTCGGTCGTATGCCGCACGCTTGGTGCTGTTGGTCAGAACGTCGTGCGCCAAGTTGATCAACTTCGCGTGCTCGAGCGCGTCCGGATGGTTGCCGCGGTCAGGGTGCCAGTACTTGAGCTGCCGACGCCAGGCGGCGTGCAACTCCGTCTCCGTTGCGTCAGGGGGGACGCCGAGCACGAAGTAGTAGTCGGCTAATGGACGGCGGTCGTTAGGCGAGGCCGCACCTCCTTCGTCTCACACGCATAACTGGGCTGTCGAAAACGCAGTCTCGCACGGCGGGCACGGCTTGTGGCAAGCTCCCTCGCCAGTGGGATAATGGTTATGGAGACAGCCGTTTTTCGCAACGCTGTGCGCGACTTTCCCCACTGCCTTGTACCTCTGCCCCGTCGCGCTTAACTCCCTCATGCGAGGGAGTTGTCAAGAATCAGGCGATGTAGGTGTAACTCATCACCCGAAGTAGTGACAACCATCAGCCGAACGCCTTTGGTCGTCCTTCAGCCGAACTTGTACA